>JAJZUZ010000075.1 GCA_021845965.1 Pseudomonadota bacterium
GGTTAGTGAAGTGAAATGGACGGACCGGTCACCTGCAAGGCATCGCCGGGCCAACAGACGGAAACGGAGCTCCACACCGCCACGCTTCGGTCGGCGAAGGCCTGGGCGCGCGTCTGCGCGTGCTGTGCGCAGTGCCGCTCCAGGGCGGCGTCGCGCTCGTGCAGCATGCGGCGCAATGGCGCTTCGTAGAAACGCACCATGTCGGCCAGCCAGAGCGCCGCGCCGGACAGGGGCCCGCGCAGATGCAGCTCGCAGCCAGACAAGGCCCGCTCCAGCGCGGGTGCTTCCTGCCAGCGCTCGCCGGTCACCCACTGGTTGGTGGCGAACCAGCACAGCGGCAGGCCGCGCGCATCCAGCGCCAGCCCGGCCAGGTGCGTCAGCAGCCCGCGCGGGCTGCGGCGAAACAGGTGGATATGGCCATGCTCCTGCGGATGGCGCGCGCTGTCGGGTTCGGCGCGGTCGTGGGCATGGAAGTAGAACTGCCAGCGGCCGGTTTCGTCGACCGCATCGTGGCGCGGATAGTGCTGCCAGATTTCGAAGCGCGCGCTGCGGCCGATGAAGGGATGCAGCAGCGAACGCCCCTGGCGCGCCAGACGCAGCTGCCGCACGAGCGCACCGTGCGCGGCGCGCTCGATCTGCTCACGCGGGGCGGCAGCGGCCATGAGGAGCTAAGGCTTAGCGGCTCTTGCCGGCGCAGGGGTTCTCGCCGCGGCTGCGACGCTTGCTGCCCGCGCAAGGATTGCCGGCACAGGGGTTGTCGGCACGGCTGCGGCGCTTGCTGCCCGCGCAGGGATTGCCCGAGCAGGGGTTCTCGGCGCGGCTACGGCGCTTGGCGCCACCACAGGGGTTGCCGGAGCAGGGGTTGGCGGCGCGGACCGGCGCATCGGCGGCACGGGCCACATTGGCGGCCGGCACAGTCAGCAGGGTCATGGCCAGGGCCGAGACCAGGGGCGCGAGGTTCTTGCGAGCTTTCATGGGAGATCTCCTGGGAACAAAAAACAATCAGGACTGACCCGCGGCGCGCGCACGGCGCTCGAACCAGCCACCGAGGAAATAGACGCCGATGGCGGCGGCCACCATGACCACCAGCACCAGCCACTCGGGCACGCCCATCAGTTCCGGCAGGCGGTCGCCCTTGGTGAGTTCGCCGGCAGTGGTCAGCGCATCGAGCTGCGGGAAGAAGCCGGCAAAGAGGAAGGTACCGATCAGCAGGCCGACGAAGAAGACGATGGCGTCGATGCGGCCCGTCATCAGACCCACAGCGGACGTGCCGGGGCAGTAGCCGCCGACGGCAAAGCCGGCGCCGATGAGCGCGCCGCCGACGGCGATGGCCCACAGGTAGGGAATGGGCACGTAGATGCCTTCGGCCTGCACCAGGCCCGCCTGCTCCAGCACGTACAGGCCGACCGCCGTGAGGACGATGGCGGTGAACATGACCTTGAACACCGACCAGTCGGTCAGGCGGAACTGGGCCGTCAGCTTGCAGCCGCTGCCGAAACCGGCGCGCTCCAGAACAAAGCCGAAACCGAATCCGAGGGCGATGGCGAGGATGACGTCGATCATTTCACACCTCCACCGCTCAAGCGGGCGGCCACCAGACCAGCGACAAAGAAGGCGCCCAGGAAGACGAAACCGGCCACGCTCAGCACGGCCGCGCCCGACAGACCGACGCCGCTGGTGCAGCCGGCGGCAATGCGGGCGCCAAAGCCGGCGAAGATGCCGCCAGCCAGGGCCTTGAGCAGGCGACCGACGGTCCCGGCGCTGGATGCCCCCTCGATGCGCCAGGCAATGCGGCGCGCCAGCAGGGCCGACACGAAGGCGCCGAGGAAGACGCCCAGCACCTGCCAGGTGATCCACGACGACAGCACGGAGCCGTCCTCGACCATGGGTCCCAGGTAATCGTTGGCCAGCGTCCACTTGGGCGCCACCTCGTCACCCAGCCAGGCACTCAGGCGGGTGGTGAAGCCAGTCGCGCCCAAGCCATGGCCGGTCAGCACGAAAGTCAGCAGCAGCACCACGCCCAGCGCGATGCCCGCCGCCCAGGCCGGCCAGTATGGCTTTTCCGGCACGGCGCAGCTATTGGTATTGTTCACTTGCACTCCTCGTCAGAAATCAGTTCCGGCCGCCGGGTCGAAAATACCCCCCGGGGCTTATGAAGGCGCAAGTATAGGGGAATCGTAAGAATCCGGTCAGGACCGGGCCATGCGCCGGCCGCGGCGGCCGTGCGTATTTCCGTGCCTATTTCACGGTCACAGACGGAAGGTCTGCACCGCCTGCTCCAGCCGCTGCGCCTGCTCTTTCAGGCTGGCGGCCGCCGCGGCGGACTGTTCCACCAGGGCGGCGTTCTGCTGCGTCATCTGGTCCAGCCGGGTGACGTCCTCATTGACGGCGACGATGCCGCCAGACTGCTCGCTGGCGGCGGCGGTGATTTCGCCGATGATGTCGCTCACGTGCTGCACCGAGCCGACGATCTCCTGCATGGTGCTGCCGGCCTGCTGCACCTGCTGCGCACCGGCCTCGACCTTCTGCACCGAGTCGCCAATCAGCGCCTTGATCTCGCGCGCCGCCTCGGCGCTGCGTCCGGCCAGGCTGCGCACCTCGCCCGCCACCACGGCAAAGCCGCGCCCCTGCTCGCCAGCGCGCGCCGCTTCCACGGCGGCGTTGAGGGCCAGGATGTTGGTCTGGAAAGCGATGCCGTCGATCACGCCGATGATGTCGTGGATCTTGCGCGAACTCTGGTTGATGTCGTCCATGGTGCGCACGACCTGCCCGACCACGCTGCCGCCACGCGCCGCCACCTCAGCGGCCGTACCCGCCAGCTGTTGGGCCTGGCGGGCGGCATCGGCCGTCTGGCGCACCGTCTGGGTGAGCTGCTCCAGGCTGGACGCGGTGTGCTGCAGATTGGCCGCGGCCTGCTCGGTGCGGCTGCTCAAGTCCTGGTTGCCGACAGCGATCTCGCCGGAGGCCAGGGCCACACTCTGTGTGGACTGGCGTATGTCCCCGAGGGTGCCGCGCAGCACCTCCACCAGCCGCTGCACCGAATCCATCAGGCTGCCCGTCGGGGACGCGACTTGTGCAATGGCCAGGTTGCCATCGGCCAGCTGGGCCAGGGTGTGCTGGGCATCGGTGGGCTCCCCGCCGAGGACCGCGCGCGCCGTGCGCCGGATCCAGACCGTGAAGCCGATACACACGCCCACGCAGAACAGGGTCAGCACAGCCGTCAGCGCCGCCCCCAGACCCAGGTAGTCGTTCATCTGCTCGGTCGTCGCCTGGCTGCTCTGGCCCTGCAGCCACCACGCGCCGGCGACAACCGTGCAGCCGGCACCCGCCACCATGACGGTGGGCACGATCATGGAGAGCGTGAGTTTCTGGGTGTAGTTCATGAGGACTCCGAGCCGACCTGTGCGTCCATCATAGGGATTGTCGAGCGGCGCCGCCCCGTCGAAAACGCGGAAAAACGCGCTAAAACGCGCGTTTTGTAGTTCCGCGCAGGCTTTAGCGCAGGCTGGCGCGCGCCTGCTCCAGGCGCTGGTCCAGGTAGGCGCCGTAGAAGTCGGGGATGTAGCCCCCCACCAGGCGCTCGGCCACTTCCACCCCACCACGGCCGAAGAACAGCACGGTGGGCGCGATGCGGATCTTCCACTGCTTGACCAGCTCGCCGTGGGTGATGGAGTTGCCGCGGAAATCGACCAGGCGGTCGCGGCTGCCCATGTCGACCTGGGCCACATGCAGACGCTCCTGCTCGTGCATGGGCGCAAGGTAGTTGTTGCGCACCACCTTGCAGAAGGCGCAGCCCTGCAGACTGACCATGACCACCAGCGGCTCGCGCCGTTCCAGCGCCGCGGCCAGCTCATCCTTCAGGTTGTGGGCCTGCGGCAGTTCGGCGGCCTGCGCCGGGCGCAGCAGGACGGGCAGCGTGGCTGCCGCCAGCAGCACCTGGCGCCGCGCCAGGCCCGCGGGCTTCACTTGCCCTCCTGTTCGAGCAGCAGGTAGGTGTTGTAGGCGTTCATGCGGTTGGCGACACGAAACAGCGGCAGGGACTCGAACTGGCTCCAGTCGGTGTTCTGGTACGCCTCGTCAAAGGGCTCCAGGTTGGCCGCCGCCTTGCCCATGCTTTCGCGCAAGTAGACCAGGTAGTCGTGCGTGAGCTGCATGTCCTTGCGGGCCTCGCGCGACAGCGGTCCATGGCCGGGCACGATGATCTGCGCATCGAAGGTCAGCAAGGTCTTGAGCGCGGCGATCCAGTGCCGGCTGTCGGCCTTGCCGACATAGGGAATGCGGCTGCGAAACACCAGGTCGCCGGCGAACAGCACCTTTTCCTGCGGCAGGTAGATGACCAGATCTTCCGGCGTATGCGAGGGGCCGACATTGATGAGACGGAATTCCATGCCGCCGAGGTTCAGGGTCTTGCTGCCGTCGATCCACTCGTCGGCTTCCACGAGCCGGGTGGCCTCGTTCACCCACGGTGCCAGTTCCTGCCGCGAGGCCTCCAGCCGCAGATGCGCAGCCTCCGAGTTCAGGTACTCCTTGGCCGCGCTGTGCGCGATGATGCGCGCACCCAGCGCCTTGAAGGTCTGCAGGCCGTAGATGTGGTCGGCGTGGTAGTGGGTGACGATGACGTGCGTGATGGGCTTGGGTGTGACCTTGCGGATTTCCGCCACCAGGCGCTCGGACAGCGCGGGTGAGCCCAGCGCGTCGATCACCACCACGCCGGCCGGCGTGACGACGAAGCCGGCGTTGGAGATGAAGTTCTGGTTGGCCGGCGAACCCAGGGCGGACAGCCCCTCGACATACCAGGACGAAGGTGACACCTGCTGGGCCCGCATGACAGGTGCGTCCGCGGCGCGCGCCCCGCTCGCCAGCAACAAGGCCAGCACCATGCCTGTCCACCACGCAGCCCGGCGGCCGCCATCCATCACCCACTTGCGCATTCCAGTTCCGTTCATGTTCATCGCCCGTCGTCCTGCCTCTTGACCCCAGACACTCTTCTTGAGACAGATCAAGTTGCCTTGATAGAAGTATCTATACGATTTAATATAAGCAGATAGTAAATTATGGATCGCGATCATGAATCTCGCAACCATGCTTGAGGAATACGGCGAGAGCCCTTTGCTGGCCATCGGTGGCGCCTTGATCGGGCTGATGTTCGGCTTCTTTGCCCAGCGATCCAAGTTCTGCCTGCGCGCAGCCACCATCGAATTCTGGCACCACAAATTCGGCGAGAAGCTGTCGGTGTGGCTGCTGGCCTTCTCCACCGCGGTGGTGGTGGTGCAGGGACTGATCGTGGCGCACGCGCTCGACACCAGCACGGCGCGCCAGATCGCCGCACGCGGCAGCCTGTCGGGCGCGCTGGTCGGCGGCCTGCTGTTCGGCGCCGGCATGATCATGACGCGCGGCTGCGCCAGCCGCCTGCTGGTGCTGTCGGCCAACGGCAATCTGCGCGCCCTGCTCTCGGGCCTGATCTTCGCCGTCACGGCACAGGCGGCGCTGGGCGGCTCCCTGGAGCCGCTGCGCCTGGCAATCAGCAGCTGGTGGACCGTGGAGGGCGGCCCCTCGCGCGACCTGCTGGCCATCACCGGCATGGGCCATTGGGGCGGGCTGGCCGTCGGCATGGTGTGGTTCGCCGCCGCGCTGTACTTTGCCATCCACAGCGGCTGGGGCTTCTGGAAGTGGGTCGGTGGTGTCGGCACCGGCCTGGCGGTCGCGGCCGGCTGGTGGTACACGTATCTGGTGGCCCACGACAGCTTCAATGTCGTGCAGGTGCAGGGACTCACCTTCAGCGGCCCCTCGGCCGAGTGGCTGATGCGTGTGCTGTACTCGCCCGCGCCGCGCATCGGCTTTGACTTCGGCCTGCTGCCCGGCGTCTTTGCCGGCTCCTTCATCGGCGCCCTGGTGGGCAAGGAGTTCCAGCTCGAAGGTTTCAAGGACGGCTACAGCATGCGCCGCTACATCGCGGGCGCCATCTTCATGGGCTTCGGCTCCATGCTGGCGGGCGGCTGCGCCGTGGGCGCGGGCATGACGGGCGGCTCGGTCTTTGCCCTGACGGCCTGGCTGGCACTGGTCGGCATGTGGGCCGGTGCCGGCATCACCGACCGCCTGCTCGACAGCCAGGCGGCGACGCCGCAGCCCAGCGAACAGGTGGTGGGCACGCCGGCGACGATGCGTGCACCTTGACGTGCATCAGAGGCTGTAAGCATTCTGAGGGTAAACACCCGGAACAATCCGGGACCGCGGTGACTACATTCGTCCCGAGCGTTGCCCCGTGTTTCGTTCTTACATGCCAAGGAGACTTACATGCGCCTCAAACCCCTGTGGGCGGCGTTACTGATGTCGGGCGGCGTCGCCGCAACGGCCGTCGCCGCCACCCCGCAAGACACCGTCAAGCTGCACCAGCGCGCGCTGGCTGCCATGTGCGCCAACTGCCACGGCACCGACGGCCGCACCACCGACGGCTCGGCCATCCCCTCGCTGGCGGGCATGCCACGCGAATACATGGTTGCGCAGATGAAGGCCTTCCGCGACGGCTCGCGGCCGGCCACCGTGATGCACCAGCTGACCAAAGGCCTGACGGAAGAACAGATCGACACCGTCAGCACCTACTTCTCGTCCCTCAAACGCTGAGCAGGAGAGCGCCAACATGAAACGACGCAGCTTTGTACAGGCATCCCTGGCCCTCGGCACCCTGGGCAGTTCCCTGTCCATGGTGGGTTGCGCCACCACCGCCACCGTGCCGTCCAAGGCCAAGGTGGTGGTGATCGGCGGCGGCTATGGCGGCGCGACGGCCGCCAAGTACGTGCGCATGCTGTCCAACTACCAGATCGACGTGGTGCTGGTCGAGCCCAACGAGAGCTTCATCTCCTGCCCCATCTCCAATCTGGTGATCGGCGGCTCCAAGACCATGGGGGACATCACCACCCCCTACGACAGCCTGCGCGGCAAGCACGGCGTGATCCAGGCCCGTGACCGCGTGGTCGAGATCGACCGCGGCAAGAAGACCGTGACCCTGGCCGGTGGCGCCAGGATCGGCTACGACAAGCTCATCGTCTCGCCCGGCGTCGACTTCCTGTGGGGTAGCGTTGAAGGCCTGAAGGACGCGAGCGCCGCGGGCCAGGTGCTGCAGGCCTGGAAGGCCGGCCCCGAGACGGTGGCGCTGCGCCGCCAGCTGGAGGACATGCCTGACGGTGGCGTCTACGCGATCTCCATTCCGCTGGCACCCTACCGCTGCCCGCCCGGCCCCTACGAGCGTGCCAGCCAGGTCGCCAGCTACTTCAAGAAGGCCAAGCCCCGCTCCAAGGTGCTGATCCTGGATGCCAATCCGGACGTGACCTCCAAGGGGCCGCTGTTCAAGAAGTTCTGGGCCGAGAACTACGCCGGCATGCTGGAATACCGCGGCAACCACAAGGCCATCGGGGTGGACGGCAAGGCACGCACCGTGAAGTTCGAGACCGAGGCCGACATCAAGGCCGATGTGCTCAATGTGCTGCCCGACATGAGCGCCGGCCTGATCGCCATGCAATCGGGGCTGGCCAATGCCAATGGCCGCTGGTGCAACGTCAACTACCTCACCTTCGAGTCCACCGCCGCCAAGGACGTGCACGTGATCGGCGACTCGGTGCTGGCCGCACCGCTGATGCCCAAGTCCGGCCACATGGCCAACTCGCAGGGCAAGGTGGTCGCTGCCGCCGTGGTGGCCCAGCTCTCGGGCATGGAGATCAATCCGCAGCCCCTGCTGACCAACACCTGCTACAGCTTCGTCAACGACAAGCTGGTGGTGCACGTGGCCTCGGTCCACCAGTATGTGGCCGCCGAAAAGACCTTCAAGACCGTGCCGGGCTCGGGCGGCGTGTCCTCCGCCCCCAACGAGCTTGAGGGTATCTACGCCTGGAACTGGGCGCAGAATATCTGGGCTGATACACTGCTCTGAGCCTGACGGGTTCGGCCGCGTGCCGGGCCTGCTGGGGCCGGCCCTTGCCGGCCCCTCTTTTTGGCGAATAACTTCAGGAGATGATCATGTACAAATTCGTCGCCGGCGTGATGCTGGCCCTCGCTTCCATGCTGACTCTGCCCGCTACCGCCCTGGCCCAAGCCAAAGGCCCCGTGAAGGTGGTCTACCACGTCAATACCGACGTGGACACGATCTCCCCCATTCTGAACAACATCCGCAATCACCTGAATGCCGATCCCACCGCCAAGATCGTCGTGGTCACGCATGGCAAGGGGATCAACTTCCTGCTGCAGGATGCCAAGGACAGCAAGGGCCACGAGTTCAGCGGCACCGTCAGCGACCTGGCCAGCAAGGGCGTGGAGTTCCGCGTCTGCAACAACACGCTCACGGCCAACAAGATCAATCCGGACCGTCTGCTGATGGAAACGAAGATCGTGCCCTCGGGCGTAGCCGAAGTGGCGCGCCTGCAGTTCCAGGAAGGCTTTGCCTATCTGAAGCCCTGAGCGCGGGGCAGCAAAAGAAAACGGGGGCCACGGCCCCCGTTTTTCATTCTGTCACGCGGCCGGCGCAATGGCCGAATCGGGCGTGGGTTCGAAATGCGCGTCGGCCGCGATCTGCGTGCAGACAGCGCGGCACAGCGCGGCCACGCGGTCGTCGATGATGCGGTAATAGATCTGCACGCCATCGCGGCGCTTGCCCAGCACACCGGCCTGGTACAGCGTCGTGAGGTGCTGCGACATATTGGGCTGGGTGGTGTCGATCTTGCTCAGCAGGTAGCTGACATTGCGCTCGCCATCGCACAGGTGGCTGATGATCTTGAGACGCATGGGCGCGGACATGACACGGAAGGTTTCCGCGGCCAGCTCGAACACCTGATCCGGTTCGGTCACGTTCGCCGGAGTCGCCTGGATGGAACGCTTGCTCATGACTTGACAGATCCTAATATAAGAACATTCTCATTCTATACAGGATGACATTTATGGATAGCCCCCTGCGCAGGATTCATGCAGATCGCGCGCGCAATGTGCGGCTGAGCAACAGTACTGGTATCAACCCCACCAGCACCAGGGCCAGGGACGGCAGCGCGGCCTCGCCCAGGCGCTCGTCGCGCGCCAACTGGTAGGCCACCACGGCCAGGGTGTCGCTGTCGAAGGGCCGCAGCACCAGGGTGGCCGGCAGTTCCTTCATCACGTCCACGAACACCAGCAGCACGGCCGCCACCGCGGAGCGCCGCAGCAGCGGCCAGTGCACGCGCCGCAGCAAGCGCCAGCCGCTGCTGCCGAGCATGCGCGCGCTGTCGTCCAGGCTGAGCGGGATGCGTGCGTAGCCACTCTGTACCGATTGCAGGGCCACGGCGCAGAAGCGCACCAGATAGGCCCACACCAGGCCGAGGGAAGTCGCGGTCACCCAGTAGGCCGCCGCACTGTGAGGCCAGGCCGCCTGGACCCAGCCCAGCGGCAGCAGCAGGCCCACGACCACCACCGCCCCCGGTACCGCGTAGCCCAGGCCGGCCAGGCGCACCACGGCGCGCGTCAGCATGTCGGGCATGCGCCGCAGGCTGTAGGCCAGCAGCAAGGCGAACCCGACCGCCAGCACTGCGCTCAACACGCCTAGGCGCACGCTGTTGCCCGCCCAAACGAGAAAGCGGTCCCACGGCAGCGTCGCCCACTCGGCCAGCAAGGGGCGCAGCATGAACAGCACGGGCGCGACAAAGCCCATGAGCACTGGCAGACCGCACGCCGCCCAGGCCAGTGCCAGACCGGTGCCCCGCAGCCTGACCGGCCGCGCTTCAGCCCCCGCCGGGCGGCCCGGGCGCGCGGTGACGAAACGCAGGCGCTGCTGCGAGCGGTGCTCCAGCCACAGCAGCACGGCCACCAGGCCCAGCAGCACGGTGGCGAGCTGGGCGGCGGCCACGCGGTTGTCCATGGCCAGCCAGGCCTTGTAGATGCCGGCCGTGAAGGTCTGGATACCGAAATAGCTGGCGACGCCGAAGTCGGCCAGCGTCTCCATCAGCGCCAGCGCCACCCCGGCGGCGACCGCGGGTCGCGCCAGCGGCAGGGCCACCTCCCGGATGCGACGCGAGAGGGGTGCCCCCAGCAGGCGCGCCGCCTCCATCAGGTGCGCGGCCCGCTCGCCCAGCGCCGTGCGGGCCAGCAGGTAGACATAGGGATAGAGCGCAAAGGTCAGCACCCAGGCGGCGCCGG
>JAJZUZ010000076.1 GCA_021845965.1 Pseudomonadota bacterium
GCGATGTCACATGCCGCAGCCCGGAAAAGCCCAAGCAAACCCCATACCACCCCGTTTACAATCCCCAGACCCCAAAAGAGCAAGATTCGTGCCCTTCATGACATTCCCTTTCCACCGGCTCCTGCTGTGCGCGGCCCTCGCACTGGCGGCCGGCGTGGCGCAGGCCGAGAAGGCTGACAGCAGCAAGCCGATGAACATCGAGGCCGATGCGCTGCGCTATGACGATCTCAAGCAGACCAGTGTCTTCACCGGCAATGTGGTGCTGACACGCGGCAGCATCGTCATCAAGGGTGCGCGCATCGAGGTGCACCAGGATCCGCAGGGCTACCAGTTCGGCGTGGTGACGGCCGAGCCCGGCAAGCGGGCCTACTTCCGGCAGAAGCGTGACAGCGGGGATGAATACATCGAAGGCGAGGGCGAGACCATTGAATACGACGGCCGTGCCGACGTGGTCAAGCTGATCAAGAACGCCGAGATGCGTCGCCTGCGCGGCGCGCGCGTGGCCGACGTCGTGACCGGCAGCCTCATCCAGTACAACAGCCTGAGCGACGTCTTCACGGTCGATGGTGGCGCGCAAAAAAGCGGCGAGCGCGTGCGCGCCACGCTGACACCGCGCACCGAGACGCCGCCGCCGGCCGGTGCGGGCGTGCCGCTGCGTGCCGATGACCGCCTGGGCGGAGGCCGCAAGTGAGCGAACCGCATTCCGTTCCCGACTCCCAGCCCGATACCGCCAGTGCGCAGGACACGCAGCCGGGCGAGGAGAGCCGCCTCGAGGCGCGGCATCTGAAGAAGTTCTACGGCAGCCGCGAGGTGGTGAAAGACGTCTCGCTCACCGTGCGCAAGGGCGAAGTGGTGGGCCTGCTAGGCCCCAACGGCGCCGGCAAGACGACCTCCTTTTACATGATCGTGGGCCTGGTGCGCGCCAGCGCTGGCGAGATCCTGATCGACGGCCAGGCGGTGACGCACATGCCCATCCACCAGCGCGCGCGCCTGGGCCTGAGCTATCTGCCGCAGGAGGCCTCGATCTTTCGCAAGCTCAATGTCGAGGAGAACGTGCGTGCCGTGCTGGAGCTGCAGCACGACGCGGACGGCAAGCCGCTGCGCAAGGAAGAGGTGGAGCGCCAGCTCACTGAACTGCTGCAGGACCTGCGCGTGGAGCACCTGCGCGCCTCGCCCTCGCTGGCCCTGTCGGGCGGCGAGCGCCGCCGGGTGGAGATCGCACGGGCGTTGGCCACGCAGCCGCGTTTCATCCTGCTGGACGAGCCCTTTGCCGGCATCGACCCCATCGCGGTGATCGAGATCCAGCGCATCATCAGCTTCCTCAAGGCGCGCGGCATCGGCGTGCTCATCACCGACCACAATGTGCGCGAGACGCTGGGCATCTGCGACCACGCCTACATCATCAGCGAAGGCCGCGTGCTGGCCGAGGGCACGCCGGCGGACATCGTCAACAACGCTGATGTGCGCCGGGTCTACCTGGGTGAGCACTTCAGGATGTGACGGGGCCCGCCCCCCGCATCCGGGCATCGAAGCATGAAACAGGGACTGTCGCTACGCGTCTCCCAACACCTGGCGCTCACGCCCCAGCTGCAGCAGTCCATCCGTCTGCTGCAGCTCTCCACGCTGGAGCTGAACCAGGAAGTCGAGCAGCTGCTGGACGAGAATCCCTTTCTGGAGCGTGCCGACGACGAGCTTGAGCGTGAGGCCCATGGCCTGGAGCGCGCCGACGCGCCGGCGGCGCAGGACGAGGCAGAGCTGGATGCGGCCAGTGTCACGTCCGACAGCGCCGGCGGCGCGGAGAGCGAGGTCACGGGGGATATCGCGTCCGGCGAGAGCTGGGAAGGCGATGGCGCGGTCGACATGCGCCCCGACGACAGCGAATGGGGGGGCGACGCGCCGCCGCGCAACGGCACCCGCGACGAGGAGGAGGCGGACGCCACCGAGCTGGCGCGCAGCCACGAGTCGCTGCAGGACTTTCTCAAGCGCCAGGCCGTGGGCCTGCGCCTGGGTGCCGAGGACCGGGCTGCGCTGCTGTACCTGATCGAGTCCCTCAACGATGACGGCTATCTGGAAGACCCGCTGGAGGAGCTGGCGCGCGGCCTGGCGGGAGACGACCCGGAACTGGTGGACGGCGTGCTGGCGCATTTTGCCGTCGCGCTGCGTCTGCTGCAAAGCCTGGAGCCTGCCGGTGTCGGCGCACGCGACCTGGCCGAGTGCCTGCGCCTGCAGCTGCAGGCCCTGCAGGCTGGCGCAGCGCGCGGCGCGCCGGCTGGGCCGGCGCCCGGACTGCTGGACCTGGCCTTGCGCATCTGCGCGCAGCCCGTCGAGCTGCTGGCCCGGCGTGACGTGAAGAAGCTGGCCCAGCTGGGCGGCGGCACGGAAGCGATGACACGCGAGGCGCTGGCACTGATCGCCCGTCTCGAACCCAAACCCGGGCGACGTTTTGTCGACGTGGAGCGCAACGTGATCGTTCCGGACGTCATCGTCACCCGCAGCGGCAGCGGCGCGCAGACGCGCTTTCGCGTGCAGCTCAACCCCGACGTGATGCCGCGCCTGCGCGTGCACGACATCTACGCCAATGCGCTCAAGGGCCACCGCCAGGGCGGACGCGATGGCCAGGGCCATGCGGCCCTGCAGCAGCGCCTGCAGGAGGCGCGCTGGTTCATCAAGAACATCCAGCAGCGCTTCGACACCATCCTGCGTGTTTCCAGCGCCATCGTCGAGCGGCAGAAGAACTTCTTCATGCACGGCGAGCTCGCCATGCGCCCGCTGGTGCTGCGCGAGATCGCCGATGAGCTGGGCCTGCACGAGTCCACCATCAGCCGCGTGACCACGGCCAAGTACATGGCCACGCCCTTTGGTACCTATGAGCTCAAGTACTTCTTCGGCTCGGGCCTGGGTACGGAGTCCGGCGGCAATGCCTCCAGCACGGCGGTGCGCGCGCTGATCAAGCAGTTCGTCGCCGCCGAGGACACGAAGAAGCCGTTGTCCGACAATCAGCTCTCCGACATGCTCAAGGAACAGGGCATCGAATGCGCACGCCGCACGGTGGCCAAGTACCGCGAGGCGTTGAAGATTGCGCCGGCGAATTTGAGGAAGGCGTTATGAACGCCTCCTCCCCCACGCTCCGCGCCCTGCGGTCGCTCCGCCACCCCCCTCCCGCTGCGCGGAGGGGGCGCACCCAGCGGCCTGGCAAAGCCAGTTTCGCGGATGCCCGGGTCTTGGTTGTGGTGCGCGTACATCTTTTCGGAACAACATGAATGCCCTGACACTGTTTCTTCCCTGCGCAGCCGGCGTGGAGGACTACCTGGCCGCCGAGATCCTGCGGATCACGGGTCTGCCGCCGGGCTGCATTACCCAACAGCGGGGTGGCGTGGCGGTGCGCGCCTCGTTTGCGCAGGCCATGCGGCTCAACCTCTGGAGCCGCCTGGCGCAGCGCGTGCTGGTCCTGGTGTCGCATACCCTGTACCGCAGCGAACAGGATCTGTACCGTGCGGCCATGGACGTGCCTTGGGAGCAGTGGTTCACACCGAAGGAAAGCATCAAGGTCGAGATCACGGCCCAGCACAGTCCGTTGACCTCGCTGAACTTCGCCGCGCTCAAGCTCAAGGACGCGGTCTGCGACCGTTTCCGCGAGACGTCGGGCGGCGTGCGTCCCGACGTGAACACCCAGTGGCCCGATGTGCGCATCTATGCCCACCTGACCACCGACCAGTGCTCGCTCTACATCGACACCTCGGGTGAGCCGCTGTTTAAGCGCGGCTGGCGCGAGGACAAGGGGGATGCGCCCCTGAAGGAAACCCTGGCCGCGGCCATGATTGCTGCCAGTGGCTGGGCCGATGGGGATGGTGATCTGCTGCCGCTGTACGACCCCTGCTGCGGCAGCGGCACCGTGGTCATCGAGGCGGCGCAGATTGCCTGCAATATCGCTGCCGGCTCGCTGCGGCGTTTCGCCTTCGAGAAGTACCGGCCTTTCCGCGCCCAGGAGTGGGCGGCCATGAAGGCCGAGGCTGCGCAGGCGGTGGTCAGGCCCGAGCCGGGCCAGGCCACGCTGATCTTCGGCAGCGACGTGTCGCATCGCATGGTGGACTTCGCGCAGCGCAATGCCGAGCGCGCCGGGGTGGCCGACGTGATCGAGTTCCGCGGCGGTGACGCCCTGCAGCGCATGCCTCCCTGTGCCACACCGGGCGTGATGCTCATCAACCCGCCTTACGGCGAGCGCATCGAGGCCGGCGGTTTTGCCGGCAAGGCGCGCTGGGGCGCTCGCGAACTGCCCGAGACCGAGCAGGCCGACGATGGCAACGACTTCTTCAGCAAGCTCGCCACGCACTGGAAAAAGAACTACAGCGGCTGGACCGCGTGGATGCTGACGCCCGACCTCAAGCTGCCGGGCAAGATGCGCCTGAAGGAATCGCGCCGCGTCCCGATGTGGAACGGCCCGCTGGAGTGCCGCCTGTTCAAGTTCGAGATGGTCAAGGGTTCGGCGCGGACCCGCCCGCAGGCGCCTGCTGCATGAGCCGGCCCATCGTGCTCGATACCAATGTGGTGCTGGATCTGCTGATCTTCAGCGATCCGGCCACACCGCCGCTGGAGGCGGCGCTCGCTGCAGGCGAGCTGCAGTGGATCGCTACGCCCGTCATGCGCGAGGAGCTGGCGCGTGTGCTGGCCTACCCGCACATCGTGGGGCGGCTGGCCTATTACCAGCTCGGTGCGGCCGACGTGCTGGCCGCCTTCGACCGTCAGGCGCAGCTGGTCGAGGTCGCGCCCAAGGCCCCGATGAGCTGCAAGGATCCTGACGACCAGAAGTTCATCGATCTGGCGGTGGCGCACCAGGCGCCGCTGCTCAGCAAGGACCACGCGGTGCTCAAGCTGCGCAAACGATTGACCCTGCACGGCGTGCCGGTGGTCACCCACTACCGCGCCCTGCCCACACTGGAAGCCACGCCATGAGCGACACCCCGGCAGCGCCGCTGCAAGCTGACGATTTCGACCAACTTGAGGCCATCCTCGACGACCTGCGCACGCGCGACGAGGAGATCCCGCAGTGGGAGTTCTGCGAGGGTTTTCTGGCGGCGCTGGTGTGCTGCCGCCGGGCGATTCCGCCGGATGAGTACCTGCCGGTGCTGCTCGGTACCAGCGAGGTCGAGCTGGCGCCGTTTGCCGATGCCGCCCAGCGCGAGCGCTTCCTTGCCTTGTGGCAGCGTCGCTGGCAGGAAGTGGTGACGGCGCTGGACGCTGAGGTGGAGAACCTGGAGGACGAGGCGGCCTACCAGCCCGAGGTGATGGATGTGCGCGGCGCCATGGCGGCGCTGCCGCCCGAGGAGCGCGCGGCCTATCGGGACGAGCCGCTGCCGTCCTTCGCGCAGGTCTGGGCGCTGGGCTTCATGTTCGCGGTGGAAACCTGGCCGGAGGAATGGGCCCCGCCGCGCGACAAGGAGAGCGCACAGTGGCTGGACCAGTCGCTCGAAGCGATCGTGGCCATGACGGAAGACGACACCGGCGTGCCCGAGATCTCGCCCTTCGGTGAGGACACGCCGCCCTCGGTGAGCCTGGAGCGCCTCAATGCCTTCGGCGACGCGATCTGGGCGGTGTACGACCTGCGCGAACTCTGGCAGGGCATCGGTCCGCGCGTACTGACGGTGCGCAAGGAGGCTGCGCCTGGCCGCAACGACCCCTGCCCCTGCGGCAGCGGTCTGAAGTACAAGAAGTGCCACGGCGCCGCCTGAACGGCACCGGCGGTCGGTCCGCCTCGCGCTAGGCCAGCGAAGCCGGCGCCCAGCGCCGCATCAGCAGGACCTTGACGCTGTCGTTGATGAGCAGGGCGACCAGCAGGGCGTAAACCAGCACGACGAGGACCTGCCACTCCGGTAGCGGCGCCAGGCTCGGCAGGCCGAGGTAGGTGAGGGCGGTGCCGACACCGGCATCGGCCAGCAGGGCGCCCAGCAACAGGGGGCTGGGGCGCGAGGCCCAGAAGCGGCGCCGCTCGCGCGCCGAGACGATGGAGACCACCGCCAGGTAGAGCAGCAGCAGGAAGCTGAAGGTGTGCAAGGCGGGCTCGCTGGCGCTCAGCCCGAAGTGCGTCCATGCCCACCACAGCAAGACCAGGGCCTCGGCGACCATCAGCAGGCCCAGCACGGTGGCGACCGCGACGAAGCCGCCAATGGCCCAGCTTTCCGGCCGGCGCGAGGGTCGCACGCGGTCGGTCGCGATGGCGATCTTGGCGAAGTCGGTCATGAAGGTCAGCAGCAGCATGGCGAAGGCCGAGACCACGAACTGTCCGGTCAGCAGATAGGCCAGCGCGACGAAGCCGGACTTCAGGATGGTGCGACTGATCTTGTTGATGATCCAGGTCAGCACACGCTGGTAGATCATGCGCCCCTGGCCGACGAGCGCGACGATGTTGGTCAGCCCGGCTTCGGTCAGCACCACGCTGGCGGCACTCTTGGCCACGTCGGTGGCGCTGCTGACCGCAATGCCCACTTCGGCCTGGCGCAGGGCCGGCGCGTCGTTGACGCCGTCGCCGGTCATGCCCGTGACATGCCCGGCGGCCTGCAGTTGCTGCACCACCGTGTACTTGTCTTCCGGGTAGACCTCGGCAAAGCCGTCGCTGCGTGCCAGCAGGGCGGACACGGCAGCCGGACCTTGCGTACCTGCAGCCTTCAGCTCATCGACACGCCGGATGTCGATCAGGCCGACCTCGCGCGCGATCTCGCGCGCCACGGGCAGCGCGTCGCCGGTCAGCATCTTCACCTGCACGCCCAGGTCACGCAGCTCCGCGATCAGCTGCGCGGCGTCCGGCCGCAGCGGATCGACCAGCGTCACCAGACCGAGCAAGGCCGGCATGCTTGCGGCGGGCCCGCCGGCCACCGCCAGCACGCGCTGCCCCCGCCGCGTCGCTGCGCGGGCCTCTTCCTCCAGGGCGGCGATGGCCGCTTCATCCAGACCGCAGGCGGCGGCTACGGTGCGCACCGCACCCTTCATCACGCGCAGCGTCTGGCCATCGTGCTGCAGCACGGCCTCGGTACGCCGCGTGCGGGCGTCGAAGGGCGTGAAGGAAACCGGGGTGTAGCCTGCTTGGCCATCGAAGGCCTGGCGCGCGCGCGCGGCGGCCAGGAAGGCCAGGTCGATCGGGTCCTGGTCGGCTTCCTGCGAGGCGAGGGCGGCAGCGCGCAGCACGTCCTCGGCCGTCACGCCCTCGCGCGGGAGCACGGCCGCCACAGCGAGCAGGTTCTGCGTGATGGTGCCGGTCTTGTCCACGCACAGCACGTTCATGGTCGCCGCGTCCTCGGCCGCGCTCAGGCGCGTGACCAGCACGCCGTGCCGCGCCAGCTCGCGCGAACCTACCGCCATGCTGACGGTGAACATGGCGGGCAGGGCCACCGGGACGGCGCTCATGAGCAGCACCAGCAGCAGCGGTGCCATGTCCAGCAGCGGCGTGCCGCGCCACGGCGACACCACGGCCACGGCCGCGAGCAGCGTGCCGACTATGGCAAAAAGCCAGCGCACCACGCGCGCGACCACCGCCTCGATGTGCAGGCGGGGTCGCGCCTGCTGCACCAGCTCGGTGGTGCGGCCGTAGTAGGTGCGCGCGCCGGTGCGCAGTACGCGTGCCGTGGCCTCGCCGCGGCGCACGACGGCGCCCGAGACCAGCGCCTCGCCGGCTGTGCGCTCCACCTCGCCGGATTCGCCGGTCAGCGCCGACTGGTCCACGCCCAGCGTGCCCTCCACCAGCTGCAGGTCAGCCGGGACCAGATCGCCGGCGCGCAGGCGCACGAGGTCGCCGGGCACCAGCTCGCGCGCGGCCAGCAGCTGCCAGCGGCCCGCACGCAGTACGCGGCTGCGCACCTGCAGACGCTGGCGCAGGGCCCGCATGACACCGGCGGCGCGCTGTTCCTGCGCAAAGCCGAGCCCCGCGTTGAACAGCAGCAGCACGGCGACGACGAGGAAGTCCGAGGTCTTGTGCAGCAGCAACGACAGGCCCAGGATCAGTTCCAGCATCCAGGCCGACAGCCCCCAGAACTTGCCGAGAAAGCGGCGCAGCGGATGGGTGGCCGGCTCGGCAACCTCGTTGGGGCCGTATTGACGCAGCCGGCTGGCGGCTTCAGCCTCACTCAGTCCGGCATCGCTCCCGGTCGCGTGGGTGGCCATCGACTCTGGGGTGGGTGCGGACGTGGCCATGAGGTTGCGAGTCGTGCGCCGGGCGGCTAGTTCCCTGCCGGCAGGAGCCGTCGCTCAGCGGAAGAAGGCCTGGAGCGCGGTGGCCGTTTCGCCGGGCAGTTCTTCCGGGATGAAATGCCCGGCCGGCAGCACCTGGCCGCTGACCGTGCCCTTGCATTGGGCCTGCCAAAGTTCCAGCGGCTTGAACAGGCGCTGCACCACGCCGCGCGCGCCCCACAGTACCAACAAGTCACAGGCGATCCTGTCGTCCTGCGCGCGACTGGCACGATCGTGGTCGAGGTCGATGCCGGCGCTGGCGCGGTAGTCCTCGCAGGCGCCGTGTATGGCCTCGGGGGTGCAGAAGCAGCGCTCGTACTCGGCCAGGGCCTGCGGCTCGATGTAATCCAGCCCCTGCGAGCCCCAGCCGCCGAGCTTGGCGTGCAGATAGGTCCTGGGGTCCGCGCCGATCATGTTCTCCGGCAGCGGCCAGGGCTGGATCAGGTGGAACCAGTGGTAGTAGGCGCGCGCGAACTCCATGTTGGTGGCGTTGTACATGTCCAGCGTGGGCGCGATGTCGATCACGCACAGCTTTTTCACTTTCTCCGGGTGGTCCAGCGCCAGCCGGGCGGCGACACGGCCGCCGCGGTCGTGGCCGCAGAGGAAGAAGCTGGAGCAACCGAGCTGGTCCATCACATCCACCATGTCCTGGGCCAGGGTGCGCTTGCTGTAGTTGCTGTGGTCGGGCAGGCCGGCGGGCCTGGCCGAATCGCCGTAGCCACGCAGGTCGGGCATGACGAGCCAGTAGTCGTCTCGCACCTGCTGCGCCACGCGCTGCCATAGCGCATGCGTCTGCGGGAAGCCGTGCAGCAGGAGCAGGGCCGGCTTGTTGCCGCGTGCTGTGGCGGGCACGCGGGCGTGGATCTGCACGCCGTTGACGTCGAAGCGGCGTGATTCGAAACCGTCAAACCAATTGCTCGTTGTCATGTCTGTTGCTCTGTACGAGATCGTGAGGCATGCAGTGGCCTAGCCGGGGAACGCCGTGGAACCGGCTTTGCCGGGCCATTGGCGTTGCCCCCTGCAAGGGGGGCGGAGCGACACGCAGTGCGCGCAGCCTGGGGGTGTTTCAATCCAGCAGCTCCACGAGGCGGGACAAGGCATGGTGCACGGTGGCCACGCGCACGGCGGCGCGGTCGCCCGGGAAATGCATCTGCTCGCTCAGCACGCGCCCGGGCAGCGCGAAGGCGAACCAGACCAGGCCGACCGGTTTGTCAGGGGTGCCGCCGGTGGGGCCGGCCACGCCGGTGACGGCCACCGCCACCTGGGCGGCAGAGTGGCGCAGTGCGCCCTCGGCCATGGCGCGTGCCACCGGCTCGCTGACCGCGCCATGCTGCGTGATCAGCGTGGCGGGTACGCCCAGCAGTTCGGTCTTGGCCGCATTCGAATAAGTCACGAAGCCGCGCTCAAACCAGTTGCTGGAGCCGCTCAGGTCGGTGCAGGCACCGGCGATCAGGCCGCCGCTGCAGCTCTCGGCAGTGGTGAGCATCCACTGGCGCCGCAGCAGTTGAGTGGCCAGTTGCTCTACCAGCGGCAGTGTGTCCATGGTCAGAAGGTGCGCCAGAGGGCGAGCAGCAAGAGAGTGCAGAGGGCGGCGACCAGGTCGTCGAGCATGATGACCCAGCCCGCCTTGGCCCAGCCCCAGTGCGCCTGGCTCGGATCCGTGTCGTGGTAGAGCCGGTCGGCCCAGCCGACCGGGCCCGGCTTGGCGATGTCGAAGTAGCGAAACAGCGCAAAGGCCAGCAATTGCTCGGCCCAGTGCGCGGGCATGAGCAGCAGCAGCACGAGCCAGAAGGCGACGATCTCGTCCCACACGATGCAGCCCGGGTCGGCCGCCTGCAGGTTGCGCGCGGCGACACTGCAGGCCCACCAGCCCAGCGGCAGCGCCAGCAGCAGCA
>JAJZUZ010000077.1 GCA_021845965.1 Pseudomonadota bacterium
CTTCGATGAGCTGGGTGTGAAGGGCGTGGACGTGGACCTCTGGTACGCCTTCTTCCTGCCGGCGAAAGCACCGGCCGCCGTGCAGCAACGACTCAACAGCGAGATTGCCGCCATTCTCAAGCAGCCCGAGGTGCGCGAGGTGCTGGGCAAGGCTGGCATGGACGCGGCGTCGTCCACGCCGGAGGAGCTGATGGCCGTGGTGCACAAGGACTACCCGCGCTGGGGTGCGGTGATCCGGCGCAACAAGATCTCGGCCGATTGAGGTGACGGGGATGGAACACACGCAGGTCGTAATCGTCGGCGGCGGACCCGTCGGCATGGGGCTGGCGATCGAACTGGGGCAGCGGGGTATCCGCTGCGTGGTGCTGGAGCGCCATCGCGAACTGCACCGCGTCCCCAAGGGGCAGAACCTGACCCAGCGCACCATGGAGCACTTCCACTTCTGGGGCGCGGAACGGGAGCTGCGCGCGGCACGCACCATTCCGCCCGAGTACGGTATCGGCGGCCTCACCGCCTACGGTACCCTGCTCAGCCCCTACCACTACGACTGGCTGCAGCGCGAGCTGGTGCGGCCTTACTACTACACGGCCAACGAGCGTCTGCCGCAGTACGCCACGGAGGCAGTGCTGCGGGCACGCGTGCGCGCCCTGCCCACGGTGGAAGTGCTTTACGGCTGGAAGGCGCTCGAGCTGCAGGACGTGGGCGCCCAGGTGAATGTGGAGGTGGGGGCGGCCGACGGCACCGCGCGGCGTGTGCTGCAGGCCGACTACGTGGTGGGCTGCGACGGCAGTCGCTCGGTGGTGCGTACCCAGGCGGGCATCACCCAGACCCTGTCCGATCACGACCGCATGATGGTGCTGCTGGTGTTCCGCTCGCACCAATTGCACGAGCTGCTGAAACGCTACCCTGGCAAGTCCTACTACAACGTGTTGCAGCCCGAGCTGAATGGCTACTGGAAGTTCTTCGGGCGCGTCGACCTTGGGACCACCTGGTTTTTCCACGCCCCGGTGCCGCCAGGCACCACCCGCGAGAACTTCGATTTCCGCCGCTACCTTCACGAGGCCGTGGGCGCCGAGTTCGATGTCGAGATCGAACACATCGGTTTCTGGGACCTTCGTTTTGCCATTGCGGACCGCTATCGCTCCGGCCGCATTTTCATCGCCGGCGATGCGGCGCACAGTCACCCGCCCTATGGCGGCTATGGCGTCAATACCGGCTTCGAGGACGTGCGCAATCTGGGCTGGAAGCTCGCCGCCACGCTGCAAGGCTGGGGCGGCGAGGCGCTGCTCGATTCCTACGACCGCGAACGCCGCCCGGTCTTCGAGTCCACCGCGCGGGACTTCATCGCCCGCTCGATCGAGGTCGACCGCGACTTCCTGCGTGCCCACGACCCGGCGCGCGACCGCGCCGATTTCGAGGCGGCCTGGCAGGCACGCTCCGAGGGCGCGGTGGGCGAGGTGCACAGCTTTGAACCGCACTACGAGGGTTCGCCTGTGATCGCGGGCCAGCCCCGTGGCTCGGGGGGCAGTGCCGTAGGGCGGCACGAGTTCCTGGCCCGCGCCGGCCACCATCTCGCGCCGGCCGCCCTGTCCGACGGCCGCAATGTCTACGAACGACTGGGCACGGGTTTCACGCTGCTGGTACTGGGGGCCGAGGCGTCTGCGGCTCGCGCCTTCGCGGACGCGGCCGCCGAACTGGGCCTGCCGCTGCAGCTGGTTGAGGACACGCCCGACGGCGAGCGGCAGCGCTATGGGGCTGCGCTGGTGCTCGTGCGCCCGGACCAGTTCGTCGCCTGGGCCGGCGCAGGCAGCCTGTCAGCCCCGCAGGCACGGGCCCTCCTGCACATGGCGAGCGGCGCACGCAGCCTGGCACCCGCCTGAGCGGGCCGCGCCCAAGCGGCGATCCCGGGCGGCGTGCGGGATCGCAGCCTCGTTTGACCTCGGTCAAAAAAGAAAACGCTCCCATCCCTTGAAATCGCCGTGGTGCACCCAAAGCTGGGCTGCAACCGGAGGTTTTCATGCGGATAGACAAACTCACCACCAAGTTCCAGGAAGCACTCGGCGAGGCCCAGACCCTCGCGCTCGGCAACGACCACGCCTACATTGAGCCCGCCCATCTGTTGCTGGCCATGCTGCAGCAGCAGGACGGCCCCAAGGCCCTGCTGGCGCGTGCCGGCGTCAATGTGGCCGGCCTGCAGAAGGCGGCCGAAGATGCCATGAAGAAGTTGCCGCAGGTGGAAGGCCAGGACCAGGTGCAGGTCGGCCGTGACCTCGTCACCCTGCTGCAGGCCGCGGAAAAGGAATCCATCAAGCGCGGTGACCAGTTCGTCGCCAGCGAACTCTTCCTGCTGGCCTGCGCTGACAGCAAGACGGCCGTGGGCGAGATGGCCAAGGCCAACGGCCTGACGCGCAAGAGCCTGGAGGCCGCCATCGACGCCGTCCGCGGCGGCCAGAAGGTGGACAGCGCCGAGGCCGAAGGCCAGCGCGAGGCCCTGAAGAAATACACCCTGGATCTGACCGAGCGCGCCCGCTCCGGCAAGCTGGATCCGGTGATCGGCCGCGACGACGAGATCCGCCGCGCCATCCAGGTGCTGCAACGGCGCAGCAAGAACAACCCCGTCCTGATCGGCGAACCGGGTGTGGGCAAGACCGCCATCGTCGAAGGCCTGGCCCAGCGCATCGTCAACGGCGAGGTGCCCGAGACGCTGCGCGACAAGAAAGTGCTGGTGCTGGACATGGCCGGCCTGCTGGCCGGCGCCAAGTACCGCGGCGAGTTCGAGGAGCGCCTGAAGGCCGTGCTGAAGGAAGTGGCGCAGGACGAAGGCCGCATCATCCTCTTCATCGACGAGATCCACACCATGGTGGGCGCCGGCAAGGCCGAAGGGGCCATCGACGCCGGCAACATGCTCAAGCCCGCGCTGGCGCGTGGCGAGCTGCACTGCATCGGTGCCACCACGCTGGATGAATACCGCAAGTACATCGAGAAGGACGCCGCGCTGGAGCGCCGCTTCCAGAAGGTGCTGGTAGGCGAGCCCACGGTGGAGCAGACCATCGCCATCCTGCGCGGCCTGCAGGAGAAGTACGAGGTGCACCACGGTGTCGACATCACCGACCCGGCCATCGTGGCCGCGGCGGAGCTGAGTCACCGCTACATCACCGACCGCTTCCTGCCCGACAAGGCCATCGACCTGATCGACGAGGCCGCGGCCAAGATCAAGATCGAGATCGACTCCAAGCCCGAGGTGATGGACAAGCTCGACCGCCGGCTGATCCAGTTGCAGATCGAGCGCGAGGCCATGAAGAAGGAGACCGACGAGGCCTCGCAGAAGCGCCTGGCGCTGATCCAGGAAGAGATCACCCAGCTGCAGAAGGAAATCGCTGACTACGACGAAATCTGGAAGGCCGAGAAGGCCCAGGCCCAGGGCAGCCAGCACGTGCGCGAAGAGATCGAAAAGGTCAAGACGCAGATCACCGAGCTGACCCGCAAGGGCGATCTGGCCAAGGTGTCGGAGCTGCAGTACGGCAAGCTGCCCGAGCTGGAGAAGCGCCTCAAGGAAGCCCAGGCCAAGGAGGCCGCGGGTGAGGGCGCCGCCGGCAACAAGCTGCTGCGTACCCAGGTGGGTGCGGAGGAAATTGCCGAGGTGGTGAGCCGCGCCACCGGCATCCCCGTGGCCAAGATGATGCAGGGCGAGAAGGACAAGCTGCTGCAGATGGAAGACAAGCTGCACGAGCGCGTCGTGGGGCAGGACGAGGCGATCAGCGCGGTGGCCAATGCCATCCGCCGCTCACGCTCGGGCCTCTCGGACCCGAACCGCCCGACCGGCTCTTTCCTCTTCCTCGGCCCCACTGGCGTCGGCAAGACCGAGCTGTGCAAGGCGCTGGCCGGTTTCCTGTTCGACAGCGTGGACCATCTGGTGCGCATCGACATGAGCGAGTTCATGGAGAAGCACTCCGTGGCCCGCCTGATCGGTGCGCCCCCGGGCTACGTGGGCTACGAGGAGGGCGGCTACCTGACGGAAGCCGTGCGCCGCAAGCCCTACAGCGTGCTGCTGCTGGACGAGGTCGAGAAGGCGCACCCGGACGTGTTCAACGTGCTGCTGCAGGTGCTGGACGATGGCCGCCTGACGGACGGCCAGGGCCGCACCGTGGATTTCAAGAACACCGTGATCGTGATGACCAGCAATATCGGCTCCCACCTGATCCAGAGCATGGTGGGCCAGCCGTATGAGGACATCAAGGACGCGGTCTGGGGCGAGCTGAAGAACCACTTCCGCCCGGAGTTCCTGAACCGCATCGACGAGACGGTGGTCTTCCACGGTCTGGACGCTGATCACATCGCCAGCATCGCCAGGATCCAGCTGCAGCAGTTGCAGGACCGGCTGGCGAAGATGGAGCTCACGCTCAAGGTGTCCGACAAGGCCCTGGGCGAGCTGGCCAAGGTGGGCTTCGACCCTGTGTTCGGCGCCCGGCCCCTGAAGCGCGCCATCCAGCAGCGCATCGAGAACCCGCTCTCCAAGCTGCTGCTCGAAGGCCGGTTCGTGCCCAAGGACAACATCGGCGTGGACGTCGACCCGGTGAGGAATCCGGGGCAGTTCAGCTTCGAGAAGGTTTGAGGGGGGCGGCCGGCCGCTCGCGGAAG
The DNA here is from genome assembly GCA_021845965.1 of Pseudomonadota bacterium. Classification (GTDB taxonomy): domain Bacteria; phylum Pseudomonadota; class Gammaproteobacteria; order Burkholderiales; family Burkholderiaceae_C; genus Hylemonella. The sequence goes on from JAJZUZ010000077.1 coordinate 4,639, forward strand.
ATGAAAACCCCGCCGCTTGCGTAAGCAAGGGCGGGTTTTTTAATTCGTCCTCACGCGCGCCGCAATGGCGCCTTCACCCACGCCCGCCCCAGCGCCAGCTGTGCCAGCAGGGCGATCACGCCATTGAGCAGCAGCGCGTGCTGCACGCCCAGCAGGTGCACCGTGGCGCCGGTGACCAGGTTGCCCAATGCCATGCCACCACGCATGGCCAGCATGAACAGGCTGACGGTCTGGCCGCGGATGCGCTCGGCTGCGGTGGATTGCAGCAGCGCGTTGGCCGAGGCGTTGCTGGCCGTCATGGCGATGCCGGCCAGCACCAGCAGCGCGGGCAGGCCCCAGGCCCAGGGGTTGAGGGCCGCCAGCACAACCACCACGGCATAGGCGGCAGCAAAACGGGTGCTCAGCGGCCGCCGGTCGCGTTGCGGGTTGATGGTCAGCAGACCGGTGGCACCGATCAGGCCGCCCAGGCCGAAAGCGCTCATCGCCGTGCTGAACTGGCCCGCGCTGCCCTGGAAGACTTCCTTCACCAGCACCGGGCTGAAGGTGACCAATGGCGCCGACAGCGAGGCCGTGAGGAAGACGGTGAACAAGGCTCCCCGCAAGGCCGGTTCGTGCACCACCTCGCGCACACCGGCCCACAGTTTGTCGCGGTCGAAGCTGCCGACACCCAGGCTCCCGCTGCCGCCGCGCGGCAGGATCCACAGGGCGACCAGAATGAAGGGCAGGTAGGACAGGGCGCTGATCGTGAACGCCCCGGCCAGGCCCACGCTGACCATCAGCACCCCCGCAGCCGCGGGCCCCAGGATGCGCGAGAGGTTGAACTGCGTGGTGTTGAGCGCAATGCCGGCCGGAATCTGCTCGCGCTCCACGATGGAGGGCACGATGGATTGATACGAGGGCATGGACAGCGCATCGGTGATGCCCACGATGAGCGACAGTGCAATCACCATCCAGGGCTCGACGTGATGGGTGAGCAGCAGCACTACCAGCAGCACCGGGCACAGCATCTGGATGGACTGGAAGATGGCGATGATGCGGCGGCGGTCACCATGGTCGGCCAGTGCGCCGCCCACCAGTGTCAGCAGCAGCACCGGTGCGCCCAGGGCAAAGGCATCGAGTCCGAGCAGGAAGGGCGAAGCGCCCAGGCTCAGCAGCAGCCAGGGCTGTGCCACCTGCTGTGCCCAGGTGCCGATATTGGCCAGCAAGGAGGCAAACCAGAAGGTGCCGAAGCGGCGTGTGCCCAGTAGCTGGAGGGACTTGCGAAAGGCGGAATCTGGCATGTTGCGCGGCGGGGCGGCTGTGGCCTGGCCACATGGGCGCGAGCTTAACGCACCGGTGGGTGCGGCCAACTGCGCCGCGCCGCACCGGTCAGCGCGCCGTCTCCGGCCGCAAGACCCTGTTCAGTCTGGGGTCAGGTTGCCTGGGCAATAATTGCCTAGGCAAACAATTGGACATCCATGAGCACCCGACCTCCCATGCGCACGGCGCGACGCCCGGCCGCAGACTTTTATCGGGCCGAGGCCTATGACCCCGAGCAGAGCATCGGCTATCTGATGCGTCGCGTCCTGAGCGGCTTTGCGCAGCAGATCGAGATGGAGCTCGAGCCCAGCGGCCTGACCAGCGCCCAGTGGTTGCCGCTGTTCCGGCTGTCGCGCGGTGATGCCGGCACGGCGGCCGAGATGGCGCGCGTCTGCCAGTTGGACGCCGGTGCCACCACCCGTCTGCTGGACCGGCTGGAGGACAAGGGCCTGGTCCTGCGCGAGCGCTCGGACGAGGACCGCCGCGTCGTCAACCTCAGTCTGACCCGTGAGGGGCGGCAGGCGGCCAAGGTGGTGCCCGAAGTCCTGAGCCGGGTGCACAACGGTGCGCTGGCCGGCTTCACCCCCGAGGAATGGGAAACACTCAAGAGCCTGCTGCGCCGCATGCGCGCCAACCTGGACACCATGAACGCCGCCGAGGTCTCCGATGCAAATTAAACAGAACATCTCCTTGCGGCTGGCGCTCGTGGCCGCCGCCTGCGCGTCCCTGGTGGGTTGCGCCGACTTCTCCGGCATCCGGTCGGAGTCCAAGCTGCGCGACGCCGCGTCCGTGGGGCTGGACGCCAAAGCCGCACCACCCGTGGCCGCGATCGGGGCCAGGTGGTGGCAGGCCTACGGCGACCAGCAGCTGGACCAGCTGATCGAGCAGGCCGAGCGCGACAGCCCCTCGCTGCGCCTGGCCCAGGTCCGTCTGCGCCGCGCGCTCGCGGCCACCCAGTTCGCCGAGTCGGCCAGCCGCCCGCAGGTCAACGCCAGCCTGGACGCCACGCACCAGCTCTTCACCAAGACCGGCCTGATCCCGCCGCCGCTGGCCGGGACGGTGCAGGACACGGCCACGCTGCAACTGGGCGCCAGCTGGGAGCTGGACTTCTTTGGCAAGAACCGTGCGGCGCTCGATGCCGCGCTGGGCCATGCGCGCGCGGCCGAGGTGGATGCCGCCGCCGCCCGCGTGCTGCTGGAGAGCTCGATCACCCGCACCTGGCTACGCCTGGTCGCGCTGACCAGCCAGCTGGAGGTGGCGCAGCGCACGCTGCAGCAGCGCGAGGAGACGCTGGGCCTGGTGAAGCAGCGCATCGAGGCCGGCCTGGATTCGCAGCTCGAGCTGCGCCAGGCCGAAGCCGCGCTGCCCGAGGCACGCCGCCAGATCGAAGCGCTGCAGGAGCAGCTGACGATCACCCGCCACGCACTGGCCGCGCTCATCGGTCAGCCCCAGGCCGAGCCCGTGGCCGTGGCGCCCACCCTGGCCGCGGTGCACCCGCTGATGGCACCCACGGCGCTGCCCGCCGATCTGCTGGGGCGCCGCCCCGACGTGCTGGCCGCGCGCTGGCGCGTGGAGGCCGCGACCAGTGACGTCCAGAGCGCCAAGGCCCAGTTCTATCCCAACGTCAACCTGATCGCCTACGCCGGCTATTCCAGCATCGGCTTCGACCGCCTGCTGCAGAACGACAGCCAGCAGTGGGGCGTGGGCCCGGCGGTTCGCCTGCCGCTGTTCGAAGGCGGGCGCCTGCGCGCCAACCTGCGCGGCAGGACGGCCGATCTGGACCAGGCCATCGAGAGCTACAACGCCACCGTGATCGACGCCGTGCGCGACGTGCTGGACCAGCTCAGCTCGCTGCAAGGCATCGCCAGGCAGCAGGAACAGCAGCAGCAGGCCCAGCAGGCCGCCGAGGCCGCTTATTCGCTGGCGCGCCAGCGCTATGAGGCCGGCCTGGGCAGCTACCTGCAGGTGCTGAGCGCCGAGACTGCCGTGCTGGACCAGCGCCGCCTGGCGGTAGATCTGCAGGCGCGCCTGCTCGACACGCAGGTGGCCCTGGTGCGCGCCCTCGGTGGCGGCTACCGGCCCGACGAGTCCGTGGCGCTGGCCCCGCAGCCCGCATCGCCCGAGACGGCGCACTGAGCGCATTGTCCGCACTCCGCATCACGCAACGCCGCGTCATCCAACAAGGAAGAACATCATGAGCACGCACGCACGCACCCTCAACCCGCAGCGCCGCAAGGCCCTGACCCTCGTCGCGGCCGCGGTCGCTGTGGCCGGCCTCGCCTGGGGCGGCTACGAATGGCTGGTGGCCAGCCATTACGAGACGACCGACAACGCCTATGTGCAGGGCAATGTCATCCAGATCACGCCGCAGGTGGGCGGCACGGTGCAGGCCATCCTGGCCGACGAGACGGACTTCGTGAAAGCCGGCCAGCCGCTGGTGCAGCTCGATCCCGCCGACGCGCGCGTGGCGCTGGAGCAGGCCGAGGCTGGCCTGGCGCAGACGGTGCGCCAAGTGCGCACCCTGTATGCCAACAACGCCAGCCTGGCGGCGCAGGTGAACCTGCGCGATGCCGACGTGGCGCGTGCGCAGACCGACGTCGAGCGTGCCCAGCAGGACCTGGCACGCCGCCAGACCGTGGCCGCCAACGGCGCTGTTTCCAAGGAAGAGCTGAGCCACGCCCAGGCCCAGGTGGCCGCGGCGCGCAGCGCGCTGGCGGCGGCCCAGGCGGCGGCCGTGGCGGCGCGCGAACAGCTGGCCAGCAACCGCGCCATGACCGACGGCACCACTGTGGCGCAGCACCCCAGCGTGCAGGTGGCGGCGGCCAAGGTGCGCGAGGCCTGGCTGGCGGACAAGCGCGGCTCGCTGCTGGCACCGGCTGACGGTTATGTGGCGCGCCGCACCGTGCAGGTGGGGCAGCGCGTGGCGGCGGGCTCACCGCTGATGTCCATCGTGCCGCTGCAGCAGGTCTGGGTGGACGCGAATTTCAAGGAAGGACAGCTGACCAACATCCGCATCGGCCAGCCGGTCGAGCTGACCGCCGACGTCTACGGCAAGAAGGTCGTCTACCGCGGTACCGTGGCCGGCCTGGGGGCGGGTACGGGCTCGGCCTTTGCGCTGCTGCCGGCGCAGAACGCCACCGGCAACTGGATCAAGGTGGTGCAGCGCGTCCCGGTGCGCGTGGCGCTGGACCCGGCCCAGGTGGCGGAGCATCCGCTGCGCGTGGGGCTGTCCATGTATGCCACGGTGGACGTGACGTCCAAGGACGGCAAGGCGCTGGCGGATGCGCCGCGCGTGGCGCCCGTGGCGCAGACGCAGGTGTACAGCCAGCTCGAGCGCGAGGCCGATACCGAGGTGCGTCGCGTGATTGCCGCCAACACCGGCACCAAGCTGGCGCAGCTGCACTGAGCAGGGAGCCCGCGTGTCCACTTCCGCACCTGCCCCGCACGCGCCCCTGCAGGGCGCGGCCCGCACCTGGGGCACCATCGCCCTGTCGGCGGCGACCTTCATGAACGTGCTGGACACGTCGATTGCCAACGTGTCCCTGCCTGCCATCGCCGGCGATCTCGGGGTGAGCCCGAATCAGGGCACCTGGGTCATCACCAGCTTTGCCGTCGCCAACGCCATTGCCGTGCCGCTGACGGGCTGGCTGTCGCAGCGCTTCGGCCAGGTGCGCCTGTTCATCGCCAGCGTGCTGCTGTTCGTGCTGGCGTCCTGGTTGTGCGGCCTGGCACCGAGCATGGGCTTGCTGATCTTTGCGCGTGCCGTGCAGGGCTTCGTGGCCGGCCCGATGATCCCGCTCTCGCAATCGCTGCTGCTGTCCAGCTACCCGCCGGCGCTGGCCGGCCTGGCCATGGCCATGTGGTCCATCACCACGCTGGTGGCCCCGGTCACGGGCCCGCTGCTGGGCGGCTGGATCACCGACAACATTGCCTGGCCCTGGATCTTCTACATCAACATCCCGGTGGGCATCCTTGCGGCCGGTGCCACCTGGATGCTGTACCACAAGCGCGAGACGGTCACGCGCCAATTGCCGATCGACGGCGTGGGCCTGGCCCTGCTGGTACTGTGGGTCGGCGCGCTGCAGATCATGCTGGACAAGGGCAAGGAGCTCGACTGGTTCCACTCGCCCGAGGTCGTGGCGCTGGGC
>JAJZUZ010000078.1 GCA_021845965.1 Pseudomonadota bacterium
CTTAGGAGGCGCTCGTTCTATCCATTGAACTACGGCGGCGGGTCTGCCATTCTAATGGGCGTGCGCCACGCCATGGACCGCGCCTAAAACGTTCGGAGCCGCCTTGAGCCCGTTGAAGTGCAGGCATGCCGCCGCGTATCTAGCCGGTCTGAGCAACGCTCTGCGACAACGCATGAAAAATATGATAAAAATGCAATATTGGATGCAAACTATCCCCCAGCGTCCGGAGCACTGCCATGGAGAAGACCGAGATTCTCGTTGTCGACGGCGACACCACCAGTAGCCGCGAGATGGCCGACTGGTTCGGCGAGACGTATGAGGTCCTTTGGGCGTCCACTGAGGCAGAGGGCCTGGATCTGGCGCGCACCACACGCCCGGCATTGATGCTGGTCAACCATGCGTTGCCGAGTTCAAGCGGCTTTGATTTTCTGGAGCACCTCAAACAGAACCCGAGGCTTCGGGATATTCCCATCATCTTCGTGTTTGACCAGAAAGAGGTTGAACAGGAGGCCCTCGCCCTGGACCTGGGCGTGGCAGACACCATCACCAAGCCCTACCATCCGCGCCTGCTGGCAAGGCGAGTCAGCAATGTCGTCTCGCGGGAAATGCTGCGCACTGAGCTGGGCCGCCGTGAAGCCGAGTGGCGAGCCATGTTGAACGCCGTCCCGGACCTGATGTTCCGTCTCGACCGGCGCGGCACGTACCTGAGCGTCTTCGCACGGAACCCCGAACTGCTCAAGCGGCCCAAGCGCCAATTGCTCTCCCGGAACGTGAAGGACGTGTTGCCGCCCGAGGCGGCGGAGATGACTCTCGCTGCCATTGCCGAAGCCGCAGAGAGTGGCGCATCCTACGGGCGTGAAATCGAGCTACGGCTGCCGGACGGCAATCACTGGTTTGAGCTTTCGATGGCGCGCGCCGACGTGGGGCAGGAGGCTGAACCCACCTTCATCCTTCTATCGCGAGACATCACGCTTCGCAAGCGGGCCGAACTCGAGATCACCCGACTGGCGCGACAGGATGCATTGACCGGACTGCCCAATCGAGGCTACTTCATCGAACTGTCCGAGAGATCATTGGCTATGGCGCAGCGCTGCAATGTGGGCCTCGCGCTGCTATATATCGATCTGGACAAGTTCAAGCCCATCAACGACACCCATGGTCACCAGACGGGCGACCTCGTGCTGAAGGAAGCGGCGCTGCGCATGCGGTCAGGGCTGCGTTCGTCCGATACCGTGGGGAGCATGGGAGGCGACGAATTCATGATCCTGCTCACGGACGTTGAAAGTGCAGAAAGCGCATTCCAGGTGGCCGAGAAGGTCAGGGGCCGGCTGGAGGAGCCGATACTGGTCGATGGCAAGTCTCTGGACCTATCCTGCAGCGTTGGCATCGCGCTGTATCCGGACCACGCGCCAACGTTTCAAGGCCTGAGCCATTGCGCAGACCTGGCGATGTATGCCGCCAAGCGCGAAGGGCGCAACGCAGTCAAGGTGTTTGAAGCCGAGACTTCGGAGCCATGATGGCGGCACAGGGATGCCGCAACTGACGAGGGTCGGCCACCGATAAGACCGCGCCGACTATTTGGTGAGCATCCGCATCGCGTCTTCGATGCCCCGGAGGGTCAGCGGGTACATGCGGTTGTTCATGAGCTGCTGCATGATGGCGATGCTCTGCCGGTACTGCCAGACGCCTTGCGGCTCGGGGTTGATCCAGGCGAACTTGGGAAAGGCGTGGGTGAGGCGCTGCAGCCATTCGGCGCCGGCTTCCTCGTTGTTGTATTCCACGCTGCCGCCGGGCTGCAGGATCTCGTACGGACTCATGGTGGCGTCGCCGACGAAGATCAGCTTGTAGTCCTTGTTGTACTTGCGGATGATGTCCCAGGTCGGGAACTTCTCGCTGTAGCGCCGCCGGTTGTTCTTCCACATGAAGTCGTAGACGCAGTTGTGGAAGTAGTAGAACTCCAGGTGCTTGAACTCGGTCTTGGTGGCACTGAACAGCTCTTCCACGCGGGCGATGTGCTCGTCCATGGTGCCACCCACGTCCATGAGCAGCAGCACCTTCACGTTGTTGTGCCGTTCGGGCACCATCTTGATGTCCAGGTAGCCGGCGTTGGCGGCGGTGGCGCGGATGGTGTCGGGCAGGTCCAGCTCCAGCTCGTGACCCTCGCGCGCGAAGCGGCGCAGGCGGCGCAGGGCCACCTTGATGTTGCGCGTGCCCAGCTCCTGCGTGTCGTCGTAGTCCTTGTAGGCGCGCTGGTCCCAGACCTTGACCGCGCTCTTGTTGCGGCCCTTGTCCTGGCCGATGCGGATGCCCTGCGGGTTATAGCCGTTGGCGCCGAAAGGGCTGGTGCCGCCGGTACCGATCCACTTGCTGCCGCCCTCGTGGCGCTCTTTCTGCTCCTCGAAACGCTTCTTCAGCGTCTCCATCAGCTCGTCCCAGCCCATCTTCTCGATGGCCGCCTTCTCTTCGGGACTGAGATTCAGCTCCAGGTTCTTGCGCAGCCACTCCAGCGGGATGTCCCGGGTGAAGTCGGTCAGCAGCTCCACGCCCTTGAAGTAGGCGGCGAAGGCGCGGTCGAACTTGTCGTAATGCTTCTCGTCCTTCACCAGCGTGGTGCGGCTGAGGTAGTAGAAATCGTCGACCGAATAGCCGCTGCCGCTTTCCGGATCGGCCTTGGGGCCGACCACGCCCTCCTTCAGCGCTTCCAGCAGCGTCAGGAATTCCTTCACCGATACCGGCAGCTTGGCCGCGCGCAAGGTGTAGAAGAAGTCGATCAGCACGGTGCCTCCTTGTTTCGAGGCTGGTCGAGCAGATACAGCAGCTGTGCCTTGGCCTCGGGCCATTCACCGCTGCGCATGCTGTACATCACGGTGTCACGGATGGTGCCGTCGCGCCGCAGCGCCTGGCCGCGGATCACGCCGTCTTTCTTGGCGCCCAGGCGCTCGATGGCAGCCTGCGAGGCGAAGTTGAAATTGTCGGTGCGCCAGCCCACCACGTGGCAGCCCAGCGTCTCGAAGGCGTGTGCCAGCAGCATGAGCTTGCAGCTGGTGTTCACATGGCTGCGCTGCACGCCCTTGGCGTACCAGGTGTAGCCGATCTCCAGGCGCTTCACGGCCGGCAGGATGTCGTGGTAGCTGGTGCTGCCCAACACGCGACCGCTGGGTTCGTCCAGCACGGCAAAGGCGAAGCGGCTGCCTTCGGCGCGCATCGCCAGTGCGGTCTCGATGTAGGCGCGGGTTTCGTCCGGCGCGGGCACCGAGGTCACGCGCAGCTTCCATAGCTCGCCATCGGCGGCCGCGGCGCGCAGCCCGTCCTCGTGCGCCGGCTCCAGCGGCACCAGCCGCACGCCGCGCAGCGCCAGGGTGACGGGCTCGACGAAGGCCATCTCAGGCTCCGCGGTTCTCGCGCGTGCGCCGCCAGCGGCGGGCCAGCTGCAGGCCGAGACCGCCGCCCAGGCCCACCAGCACGATGGCACCGATGCTGGCGTTGCCGTAACCCTCGGCAAACAGGTCCCAGCCCAGCAGGCGGCCGGTCCAGTAGCCGGCCAGGGCGCCGCCGACGAAGCCGATGGCGTCGGACAGGCCTTCGAGCAAGAGCTTGTTCATGCGCGGGTCAGGCTCAACGGTTGCGCTGGTTCATGAACACCAGCTTCTCGAACAGGCTCACGTCCTGCTCGTTCTTCAGCAGCGCACCCACCAGCGGCGGCACAGCCACCTTGTCGTCCTTGCTCTGCAGTGCTTCGGCGGGGATGTCCTCGGCCAGCAGCAGCTTGAGCCAGTCCAGCAGTTCGCTGGTGGAGGGCTTCTTCTTCAGGCCGGGCAGGTTGCGCACGTCGAAGAAGGTCTTCATGGCGGCCGACAGAAGTTCCTGCTTCAGGCCGGGGAAATGCACGCCCACGATCTTCTGCATCGTCTCCGCGTCCGGGAACTTGATGTAGTGGAAGAAGCAGCGGCGCAGGAAGGCGTCGGGCAGCTCCTTCTCGTTGTTGGAGGTGATGAAAACCAGCGGGCGGTGCCTGGCCTTGATCATCTCGCGCGTCTCGTAGCAATAGAACTCCATGCGGTCGAGTTCGCGCAGCAGGTCGTTGGGAAATTCGATGTCGGCCTTGTCGATCTCGTCGATCAGCAGCGCGACCGGCTGCTCGGCCGTGAAGGCCTGCCACAGCACGCCCTTGACGATGTAGTTGTGGATGTCCTTGACCCGCTCGTCGCCGAGCTGGCTGTCGCGCAGCCGGCTGACCGCATCGTATTCATACAGGCCCTGCTGTGCCTTGGTGGTGGACTTGATGTGCCACTGCAGCAGCGGCAGCTTGAGCGCGGTGGCCACTTCCTCGGCCAGCATGGTCTTGCCCGTGCCCGGTTCGCCCTTGACCAGCAAGGGGCGTTTGAGTGTGATGGCCGCATTGACCGAGAGCATCAGGTCCTGCGTGGCGACGTAGTTCGAACTGCCTTGGAATTTCATGGTCGGGACGGCGTGGGGTGAGCCTAGGGTAAATACCGAGAAGGGTGCTAGATATAATGCCAGGCTGATTTATATCAATGACAGCCCGATTGTCCCCGCAAAATGAACAAACTGCTGCTGACTCTTACTTCCGTGCTTGTCGCTTCTGCGACCGCATTTTCCGCCCACGCCCAAGAGGTCAAGGGTGACGCCCAGGCCGGCGCGACGAAGAATGCGATGTGCATCGGCTGCCATGGCATCCTGGGCTATCAGGCCAGCTTCCCCGAGGTCTACAAGGTGCCGATGATCTCCGGCCAGAACGCCAAGTACATCGCCGCCGCCCTGCACGCCTACAAGAAGGGCGAGCGCAAGCATCCGTCCATGCGCGGCATCGCCGACAGCCTGAGCGACCAGGACATCGCCGATCTGGCCGCCTACTACGAGTCCCATGGCCAGACCCAAGGTGCCGCCGCTGCGGCCAAGGTGGCCGAGCCTTCCGCCAAGGTGGCTGAGCTGCTGAACAAGGGCGGCTGCGCGGCCTGCCACGGCGCCGATTTCAACAAGCCCATCGACCCGAGCTACCCGAAGCTGGCGGGCCAGCAGGCTGACTACCTGTTCGTGGCGCTCAAGGCCTACAAGGATGAAGGCCACGCCACCTGGGGCCGCAACAACGCCATCATGGGTGGCATTGCCAAGCAGTTCTCCAATGCCGAGCTGAAGGAACTCGCCAACTACGTGCACTCGCTGCCCGGCGACGTCAAGACCGTGCCGCAGAAGCGTTTCCGCTGATCGGATCGATACCCGCCACAGAAAGCCGCTCATCGAGCGGCTTTCTGTTTTTGGGGCTGCTGCTGCGGCCCGCCTCAGTCCTTGGTCGCCTGCCGCTGCACACAGGCGATGTAGGCCGCGCCATCGGGTGGCCGGCCAGCCCGCTGGCTTTCCCACACCATGCGGCCCAGGCACTCCATCACCTCGTGGTGGGCGGCATGCAGATCGCCGCGGCGCGCCGCCAGCAGCTCCACCGCCTGGCGGATGCCGCGCGGCTGGTCGATGCTGCACTGCTCGCTGATCGACAGATGCATGGACAGGTGCAGGAAAGGGTTGACCCGCTCCGACTCCACCTTGTGCATCTGGGCCAGCGCGCCGTCCAGATCGGCCAGCTCGGCATGGAATTCCGGGTGCTCGTTGATCCACTGGCTCGCCAGCAGTTCGATGGCTTCCATGGGCTGGCCGGCGCGCGCCTTGGCGTGGACGCCGCAGAAAAAACGCCGCACGTCGGCTTGCGAGGGCTGGAACATCATGCGCCGATTATGGGGCCGCGCTGCATCAGCCGAGCCGTGCGGAGATCGTGCGGGCCGCCTGAAGAAGGGGTGGCAGCAGCTTCTCCTGCGCCACCTTCGCGCTGGTGCGGTTCGCCTGCCCGCTGATGTTGAGCGCGGCAATGGCGCGACCCGCGCGATTGGTGATAGGCGCCGCCAGCGAGATCAGGCCCTCTTCCAGTTCCTGGTTCACCAGGCACCAGCCCTGGCGGCGCGCCTGCTGCACCTTGGCCAGCAGCGCTTCGATGTCCGTTACCGTGTGCCTGGTCAGCGCCTTGGGGCGCGAGGCCCTGAGGCGCCTTGACAGTTCCTCGTCCGGCAAGTCGGCCAGCAGCACGCGGCCCATGCTGGTGCAGTAGGCCGGCAGGCGCGAGCCCACGCCCAGGGTATTGCGCATGATCTTGTGCGTGGGCACACGCAGCACGTAGACGATGTCCGTGCCTTCGAGCACGGCAGCCGAGCAGGACTCCTTCACTTCGTCCACCAGCGCTTCCATCACCGGTTCGGCCAGGTTCCAGATCGGCATGGAGGAGAGATAGGCAAAGCCCAGGTCCAGGATGCGCGCCGTCAGGCGAAAGAGCTTGCCGTCGCTCTCCACATAACCCAGGGTCTGCAGCGTGAGCAGGATCCGCCGGGCGCCGGCCCGTGTCAGTCCCGCGCGCGCGGCCACCTCACTCAGCGTCTGCTGAGGGGCCTCGGCGCTGAAGGAACGGATCACCTCCAGGCCGCGCGCGAAGGACTGCACGTAGCTGTCACCAGGTGGCGGACTTGTCGCGGACGTGGCAGGGGGCATGCGGTATGTTCCCGGGCTTGTTCTAGAATTCATTATACGAACAATTGTTCGTTATACGAACAAATCGGCGAGCCGCTTTCTCACAGGAGCAACACCCATGATCAACAAGATCGCCGCCTCGGTGGCCGAGGCGCTGGCGGGCGTGCAGGACGGATCCACCGTCATGATTGGCGGATTCGGTACCGCGGGCATCCCCGTGGAACTGATCGATGGCCTGATCGAACAGGGCGCGAAGGAGCTCACGGTGGTCAACAACAACGCCGGCAACGGTGACACCGGGCTGGCCGCACTGCTGGCCACCGGCCGCGTGCGCAAGATCATCTGCAGCTTCCCGCGCCAGGCCGACAGTCATGTCTTTGACGGCCTGTACCGCAGCGGCAAGCTGGAGCTGGAACTGGTGCCGCAGGGCAATCTGTCCGAACGCATCCGCGCCGCGGGTGCGGGCATCGGCGCCTTCTTCACGCCGACTGGCTACGGCACAGAATTGGCGAAGGGCAAGGAGACGCGCGAGATCAACGGCAGGCACCATGTGCTGGAATACCCCATTTACGGTGACGTGGCCTTGATCAAGGCCGAGCGCGGTGACCGCTGGGGCAACCTGACCTACCGCAAGACCGCGCGTAACTTCGGCCCCAGCATGGCGATGGCCTGCCAGCAGACGATTGCCAGCGTGCACGAGATCGTCGAGCTCGGCGGCCTGGACCCGGAGGCCGTGGTGACGCCGGCCCTCTTCGTCAGCAGGATCGTCAAGATTCCCCGTCAGGCCACCCAGGCCGGCGGCTTCAAGAAGGCGGCCTGACCATGAGCTATCAAAAACGTAGCAAAGACCAGCTGGCTGCCCGCGTGGCGCGAGATATCCCGGAGGGCGCGGTGGTCAACCTCGGCATCGGCCAGCCCACGCTGGTGGCCAACCACATCCCGAAGGAGCGTGAGGTGCTGCTGCACAGCGAGAACGGCCTGCTGGGCATGGGCCCGGCGCCGGCGCCGGGCGAGGAGGACTATGACCTCATCAACGCCGGCAAGCAGCCGGTCACGCTGCTGCCCGGCGGTTCCTACTTCCATCACACCGACAGCTTCGCCATGATGCGCGGCGGCCACCTGGACATCTGCGTGCTCGGCGCCTTCCAGGTGTCGGCCACGGGTGACCTGGCCAACTGGCACACCGGCGAGAAGGACGCCATCCCTGCAGTGGGCGGCGCCATGGACCTGGCGGTGGGCGCCAGGCAGACCTGGGTCATGATGGACCTGCTGACCAAGCAGGGCGAGAGCAAGGTGGTGAAGGCGTGCAGCTATCCGCTGACCGGCATCGCCTGCGTCAAGCGCATCTACACCGACGTCTGCACGCTGGACTGCACGCCGCAGGGCCTGAAGCTCGTCGACCTCGTCGACGGGCTGAGCCATACCGAACTGGAAACGATGATCGGCCTGCCGATCGCGAAGTGACAAACGAAAAGGAAGCACCATGAACCAAGCCTTTATCTGCGATGCCATCCGCACACCCTTCGGCCGCTACGGCGGCGTGCTCTCCAGCGTGCGCACGGACGACCTCGGCGCTATTCCGATCGCCGCGCTGATGGCGCGCAACCCCAAGGTGGACTGGACCGCGCTGAGCGACCTCGTCTACGGCTGCGTCAACCAGGCCGGCGAGGACAACCGCAACGTGGGCCGCATGGCCGCGCTGCTGGCCGGCCTGCCGCCCGAGGTGCCGGCCTCCACCGTGAATCGCCTGTGCGGCTCGGGCCTGGATGCACTGGGCAGCGCGGCACGCGCCATCAAGGCCGGTGAGGCGACGATGATGATCGCCGGCGGCGTGGAAAGCATGAGCCGGGCACCCTTCGTCATGGGCAAGGCCGAGACGGCCTTCAGCCGCAGTGCCGAGATCTTCGACACCACGATCGGCTGGCGCTTCGTCAACAAGCTGATGAAGCAGAAGTACGGTACGGACTCCATGCCCGAGACGGCCGAGAACGTGGCCGACGAATACCAGATCAAGCGTGAAGACCAGGACAGGATGGCCCTGGCCTCGCAGCTCAAGGCCGTGGCCGCGCAGAAAGCCGGTTTCTTCGATGCGGAGATCACGCCCGTGACCATCCCGCAGAAGAAGGGTGAGGCCATCGTGGTGAGCAAGGACGAGCATCCGCGCGAGACCTCGCTGGAAGCACTGGCCAAGCTCAAGCCCATCGTGCGCGAGGGCGGTACCGTGACGGCGGGCAACGCCTCGGGTGTGAACGACGGCGCCTGTGCGCTCCTGCTGGCCGATGAGGCCGCCGCGAAGCGCTACGGCCTCACGCCGCGCGCCCGCATCGTCGGCATGGCGGTGGCCGGGGTGGCGCCGCGCATCATGGGCATCGGGCCGGCGCCGGCGACGCAGAAGGTGCTGGCGCTGACCGGCCTGACGATCGGGCAGATGGACGTGATCGAGCTCAACGAGGCCTTTGCGGCCCAGGGTCTGGCCGTACTGCGCCAGCTGGGCGTGCGAGACGACGACCCACGCGTCAACCCCAATGGCGGTGCCATCGCGCTGGGCCATCCGCTCGGCGCTTCCGGTGCGCGCCTGGCCACCACGGCGGTGAACCAGTTGCACCGCAGCGGCGGCCGCTACGCGCTGTGCACCATGTGCATCGGCGTGGGCCAGGGTATTGCGGTCATTCTCGAGCGAGTGTGATAGCGGGTTCGTGGCGGGTCAACGCTCGACCCGCCACAGCGGCAGCCGCCAGTTGCGCCACAGCGCCAGCAGGCGCAGGCCGGCGATGGTGGTGACCGTCACGCTCAGCAACGCCCATTCGGGCAGTTGCAGGGCGTGCAGGCCCAGGTAGACCCAGCCGCCGATGAAGGCGCACAGCGCATAGGGCCGGTGGTCGCGGAAGGCGGTGGGGATCTCGTTGCAGACGATGTCGCGCAGCACCCCGCCAAAGACGCCCGTCACCACGCCCATCAGCACTGCCACCAGCGCCGGCATCCCGACGTCCACAGCGATGTCCACGCCCACAGCGGCGAACAGGCCCAGACCCAGCGCATCGGGGAGCTGCATGACGCGCTCGGTCGGTTCGAAATGCCGTTGGCGCATGAAGAGCATGGCCGCGGTGGCCAGGGCCAGCACGCCCCAGAGGTATTCCACATGGCGCACCCAGAAGAAGGGGCGCTGGTCCAGCAACAGGTCGCGCAGGGTACCCCCCCCGAAAGCCGCAAGGAAGGCGACCGCATAGACGCCCACGGCGTCCAGCCGGCTGCGCGCGGCGACCATCACGCCGGAGAGCGTGAAGGCGATGGTGGCGGCCAGTTCCAGGGCGTGGCGCAGCCAGGGGCCCCAGGTGTCGATGATTCCCATGTGTGCATTGTGCCCATCGGGGCGGGTGTTTTTTCAGTCACCGGAAAACTGATTTTCCGCCCTCGGCTTGTTCCCGCACCGCCTTTGCTCAACACTGCGACGCTGACATTCGAACAAGACACGAGGAGACACCCCCAATGAGCAAGAGTATCGGCTGGATTGGTCTGGGCCGCATGGGCGAAGCCATGGTCACCAAGCTGCTGAAGG
>JAJZUZ010000079.1 GCA_021845965.1 Pseudomonadota bacterium
TGGCCGGCGTGGCGCGCAACCCGAAGATCGCCGCCAAGGGCGTGACCATCAACAACCTGCTGCCCGGCGCCTTCGATACCGACCGCCTGAAGGCCACCATGGAGGGGGCGTCCAAGAAGACCGGCAAGAGCATCGACGAGATTGCCGATGCGCGCCGCCTGACCATCCCGGCGCAGCGCTTCGGCACGGCCGAGGAATTCGGCGCCATCTGCGCCTTCCTGTGCAGCCAGCACGGCGGTTACATCAACGGCCAGAACGTGCTGGCCGATGGAGGCGCCTACCCCGGCACCTACTGACCGGGCCGCCGTCCGGGCGGCGCGAGGCCGCTCAATCGGCCAGCGGCAGCCACAGCATGACCGTGGTGCCCTGGCCGAATTCGCTGACGAGCCGGACCTCGCCGTGGTGCAGCTCCACGATTTCCTTCACGATGCTCATGCCCAGGCCGGTGCCGGGAATGTTGCCGCTGTCGTCGGCGCGGTAGAAGCGCTCGAACACGCGCGCCAGCTGTTCGGGCGTCATGCCGATGCCCTGGTCGCGTACCTCGATGCCGACGCGGCGCGCGCCGCGCATGTCGTCCACGTGCAGGCCGAGCGTCACCTCGCCGCCGCGCGGGGAGTACTTGTAGGCGTTGGAGAGGATGTTGAGCAGGGCCTGCTGGATCTTCTGCCGGTCCACATTCACGTGCAGCGGCTGTGACGACAGCGTGAGTTCGGGGACGTCGCGGCCGGCGGGCGGCTTGTAGCCGGCCACGGCTTCGCTGACCAGTTCCTGCAGGCGCTGGCGTTCGATCTGGAAGTCCTTGCCGCGGCGTGCCTCGATGCGCGCCAGATCCAGCAGCTCGTTGATGATGGACGACATCAGCTGCGACTGGCGCGAGATGGTCTCCAGCAGTTGCTGGCGTCGCGGGGGATCGAAATCACGCACGCGCAGCAGCTCCGTGTAGCCGTAGATGCTGGCCATGGGCGTGCGCAGTTCGTGCGCCGCCGTGCTGAGGAATTCGCTCTTCATGCGGTCGACCTCCGTCTCGTGGGTGACGTCGCGGAAGTACAGGATCTGCGACACGCCGGCGCCACCTTCCCCCTCGCCTTCGGCCAGGCGGATGCCGACCTCCAGCACGCGGCTGGCCGGCGCCCCCAGTTCGAACATCTGGCGCGAGCCATCGGCCTCCATGCCCCGCGTCGTGGCGCGCTGCACGCGCTGCGTGCGCAAGGCGGCCACGCCCGGGAAGACGGAGGACGGCAGGCAGCGGCCGGCCAGCAGCGCGGAGAAGGCGGCCTCGTGCAGGCCGATGATGTCGACGCCGTCCAGCCCGGTCATGCGCAGGAAGGCGCCGTTGACGTGGTTGACCTGGCCCAGGCGGTCGAAGGAGACGAAGCCGTCCGGGCTCAGGGTGAAGATGGCGTCGAGCTGCTGCGAACGTTCGTCGAGTTCACGCGTGCGTTGTGCCACCAGCGCCTCAAGTGACTTGCGGTAGCGCTCCAGCTCGATCTCGGCAGCCTTGCGCTGCGTGATGTCGCGCACCAGCACGAAGATGAAGGGGCGTCCGGCCCACTCGGCCGCGCTGAGGGAGATCTCCGCCGCAAAAGTGCTTCCGTCCTTGCGCCGGATGCGCGTCTCCCGCGTGCGGCCCGCGCTGTCGGTGCGGGCGAGCTGCGCGCGCGCGGCGCCGGGGCTGAGTTGCGCCTCCCAGTCCTCGATGTGCAGGTACTGGGCTTCCAGCGGGGTGCAGCCGAGCATGGCGGCGAAGCCGGGATTGGCTTCGAAGACGGTGCCGTCGGGGTTGAGGATGACGATGCCGTCGTTCACCTTGTCGAACAGCGTGCGCCGGCGTGAGGCCTCGTCGGCGATCTTCTGCTGGGCCTCGCGCTGCTGGGCATCCTGCGCCGCAATGGTGTCGAGCAGGCGGTCGAAGTGCCGCGCCAGCTGCCCCATTTCGTCCTCGTAGCGCGGCCGTCCCACCCGGGCCAGGCGGTCGCCCCGGCTGACGGCGGTCATGGTCCGGGTGATGCGGTCCAGGCGCTGCGACATCTCGCGCCCGGCGCGCAGGAACACGACGGAGATGGCCAGCATGGTCAGCGCCAGCAGGCCGGCCACCATGCCCAGCAGCAGCAGGGCGGCCTGCTGGTAGGGAGCGGCCGGAAAGCTCACGCCGATGATGCCGATGCGCCGGCCGTCGCCGTCCTCGATGGGCTCGAAGCCGGACATGAAGCTGTCGTTGCCGACATCAAGGCGGCCCAGCCAGGGCCGGCCCTGCTCCAGCACGGTGGTCTTCACCTCAGCCGGTACCCGGCTGCCGGCGCTGCGCTGGCCCAGCTGGCGCTGACGGCTGATGGCGACATTGAGATCGTTGACGTACACGGCAGCGACGCCCTCGGCGTCGCCCGGCAGCGTGCCCAGCGGGTAGATGATCTCGCGCATGTGCTCGATCAGGGCCTCATTCCGGTTCACCAGCACCCCGCCCACCAGGATGGCATCCGGGTTGTTCACGGCCAGCGGGAAATGGGCGGCGGCGTTGATCAGCAGGCCGGGCGTGGCGCCGTCCGTTCCACCGTGGGCGGAAGAGCGCACGCGGGCCTGGGCCCGGAACGCGGGCGAGAGCGCATCCAGCTGCTGCGGGCTGAACAGTTCGAACGCCGCATTGGCCACGCCGATGCGGGCCTGCCGGATCACGTAGGAATCGGGCAGCTGCGCGCCAGGGATCACACCGGTGCTGGAGCCGATCACGCGGCCGTCGGCGGACGCGACGATCAGGTAGTCCAGGCCGCTGCTGCGCGCCGTCACGCTCAGGGCCTGGTTCAGCTCCCGGTTGGCGGTGCGCGGGTCGACCAGGCTCATCAGGCGTTCGGATGTGGCCAGCTGGCGCATGCGCACGGCCGCCTCGCTGCGTACCTGCTCCAGGTAATTGCGCGAACCCGCCAGATTGCTGCGCAGATTGGCGGTCATCAGGCTGTCGGCGCGCTCACCGCCCACCAGCAGCAGGATGGCAATCACGATCGGGAAAGCCAGCAGCAGGGGCATCAGCCCCAGCGCCAGCAGGCGGAAGCGCAGCGACTCTTCCCAGGAGCGGCGCCAGCGCGCCAGCCAGCTCTGCGCTGGCGCTGCCACGGAAGGAAGAAGGACTTGCCGGATGGCCATGGTCGGGGAAGGCTGAATTTCAGAGTGTTTGCCGATTTTATCAAAAATGATAAAATTAACAAATAAACAAGATGCAGCCCGGCTGCAAAGGAAGTGCAATGAGAAAAGCTCTGTTTCCGCTCTTGGCGCTGGTCGGCTTGCTGGCAGGCTGCGGGCCCAAGCCGCCGATCCAGATGGGGTTCATCGGCGGCCTGACCGGCCCGAATTCGGACAACGGCCAGTCGGGCCTGAATGGTGTGATCCTGGCGGTGGAGCAATTCAACCGGGCTGGCGGCGTGGACGGGCGCATGGTGGAGCTGATTTCGCGTGATGACGGCCAGAACAAGGAAACCGCCACCCGCTCGGCCGAGGAGCTGGCGCAGGCTCGCGCCGAAGCCGTGATCGGGCCCTTCACCAGCAGCATGGCGGAGGTGATCGTGCCCATCCTCGGCCAGGCCGGCACCTTCGAGGTCAGTCCGACCATCACATCCATGGATTTCTATGGCAAGGACGACAACCTGTTTCGCATCAATCGCACCACACGCGACAACGTCCGCGACTACGCCCGCGTGCTGAGCTGGCGCGGGCAAAAGCGCGTGGCTGTCGCCTACGACTTGCGCAACCGCAATTTCACCGAGTCCTGGCTCAATGAGTTCCGGGCTACCGTCCAGGGCCAGGGCGAGCAGCTGGCAGCCGAGGTGCCCTACGAATCCGGTCCCGACACCGATTTCGCGCAAGTGGTGCGCCGCATGCTCGCTGGCAAGCCCGACGGCCTGTTCTTTATCTCCGGTGCGCTGGACGTGGCGCGGCTGGCGCAGGCGGCACGCAAGCAGGCGCCGCGCCTGCCCATCGGCGCCTCGGAGTGGGCGGCCACGGAACAGCTGATCGAACTGGGCGGTGAGGTGGTCGAGGGCCTGCTGATCGTGCAGAACTACAACCAGGACGACGATTCCGAGACCTTCCGCAACTTCACCGAGGCCTACTACAAGCGCTTCCAGCGCAACCCGGGTTACAGCTCCGTCTCGGCCTACGATGCGGCCACCGTCGCGCTGACGGCGCTCAAAAATCGCCGCCGGGACGAGAGTGTGAAGGCGGCCGCGCTGCGGTCCGGTCCTTACCACGGCCTGCAGCAGGAGATCGTGTTCGACGCCAACGGGGACACCCAGCGCAAGGTGTTCTTCACCGAAATCCGCGGCGGGCGCTATGTGCGGCTGAAATAGGCCGGGTCGCTGTGTGACGCCGCTGTCACACCGCTGTCATGCGCGGGTCATAACATCGTCACGCGTCCGCGGGAGGCGGACCGAACCGGAGTGATGATGAGCAAACACAGGATTTTCTTGGGCGCGGCAGCATGCCTGCTGATGACGTTATCGGCCACGGCATGGGCCGAGGCCGTGACCGGCGCGGGCTCCTCCGCGGCGGCGCCGATCTATCGCAGCTGGGGGCTGGCCTATGAAAAGGCGAGCGGCAACCGTCTGGCCTACGAGTCGGTCGGCTCGTCCGCCGGTATCCGCAAGATCCGCGCCGGCGAGGTCGGCTACGGGGCGTCGGACGTGGCGCCGACGGAGCAGGAGCTGAAGAAGGATGGCCTGGTGGTGTTCCCGATCGCCATCACCGGCATCGCGCCGGTCATCAACCTGCCCCGGATCGGCGATGGCCAGCTGCGCCTGAATGGCCCGCTGCTGGCGCGTATCTTCATGGGGCAGATTGCGCAATGGAACGCACCCGAGATCGTGCAGCTCAATCCAGGCATGGTTCTGCCCAACCTGCCGATCAAGGTGATCGTGCGCAGCGACGGCTCGGGGACCACCTACAACTTCACCGACTACCTGGCCAAGGTGCACCCGGAGTGGCGAGGCCGCTTCGGCGTCAAGACCAGCATCGCCTGGCCGGAAGGCTTCATCGCGGCCAAAGGTAGCGAGGGCGTGGCCAAGGCGGTGGGCGAGACCGTGGGCAGCATCGGCTACATCGACTTCGGCTATGTGCGCGACTTCAAGCTCGCCGCGGTACAGATGGCCAACCAGGCGGGCGAGTACCTTAGCCCGTCCAATGACGGCTTCCGGCACGCGCTGACCGCCAGCGACTGGGTGCGCAGCGGCAACTTCACGACCACACTGACCGACATGCCCGGCCGCGGTGTCTGGCCCATCACCATGGGCACCTTTGCCCTGGTGCCGCAAGTCAGCGCCAAGCCGGCCGAGACGGTGCAGGGTCTCAAGTTCTTCGTCTGGTCCTTCCTGCACGGTGACGAACTGGTGCAACAGAACAACTTCGTGCGCCTGCCCAACCGCGTGCAGGCGGCGGCGTTTCGCATCATCGCCTCCGTGCGCGATCAGGCCGGCAACCAGATCGGCATGCAGCTGACCGGCTTTTAAGCTACCGGCCGCTCAGCGGCGGGCGGACGACACCACGATGCCGCTGACGATGAGCGCGAAGGCGGCGCCGTGGTACAGCTGGGGCAGATCGCCCAGCAGCGCGGAGGACATCAAGGCCGTCATCAGGGGCGTGAGGTTGCCGAAGAAGCTGGCCACCGTGGGCCCCGCGCGCTGCACGCCGATGCCCCAGGCCCGGTAGGCCAGCACCGCCGGACCCACGGCCACGAACACCAGGGCCGAGACCAGCGGCCAGCCCCAGACAACGCGTGCGTCCGTAAAAGCCCACTCGCCGCCGGCAAACAGCGCCGACCAGGCCAGGCCGAACACGATCTGCGCCAGCAGGAAGGCGGCCCAGTCGGTCCGGATCTCCGCGGGCTCGCCGCCCGGTCGTGCCAGCATCCAGCTGTAGAAGGCCCAGGCGATGGCCGCCAGCAGGATGTAGATGTCACCCGGCACCAGCTTGACCTGCAGCAGCGTCTCCAGGTGGCCGCGGCTGAGCACCAGCAGCACGCCCGCAATCGATAGCAATGCGCCCAGCAGCTGGCGCCGTGACACCGGTGCGGCAAAGAACAGGCGGCCGATCAGCAGCATCCACACCGGCATGCTGGCCGCCACCAGGGTGACGTTGAGCGGCGAGGAAGTGTGCAGCGCCAGGTACTGCAGCGCGTTGTAGGCGCCCACACTCAGCAAGCCCAGGATGGACAGGCGTTTCCAGTGCGGCCACATGCCGCTGTCGCGGCGCAGCACCCAGCTGGCCAACGGCAGCAGCAGCAGGCCGGCCAGCAGCCAGCGCAGCAGATTGAGTGTCATGGGCGGCACCAGGGGACCGACCATTCGGCCGACCACGGCATTGCCGGCCCACATGAGCGGCGGGATGGTCAGGAGCAGGGCGGTGGCGGGCGTGAGGCGGGTGTGCATGGGGCTGCACTGTAGCAAGAGGGCGATGCACCTGCTGTCACAGCTGTTTTGTTCCCAGCGCGGCCGGCGCCAGATCATGTGCTCACGTAGAATTTTGCGATCCTGACAACAAACACGAGGAGCCACGACATGACCCAGCTTCGTTCCCGCGCCGTGCGCATCGACCAGTACGGCGGCGCCGAGCAACTCAAGATCGTCGACGTGACGGTGGGTGAACCCGGCCCGGGCGAGATCCGCATCCGCCACAAGGCGGTCGGCCTGAATTTCATCGATATCTACCAGCGCAGCGGCCTCTACCCGCTGCCCCTGCCGCTGCACCTCGGCATGGAGGGGGCGGGCGTGGTCGAGGCCGTGGGCGAGGGCGTCACCCATCTCCAGGCCGGCGACCGGGCTGCCTACACCAGCCAGCCAGCCGGCGCCTACTGCGACGTGCGCGTGATGCCGGCCAAGTGCGTCTGCAAGCTCCCCGACGACATCTCCTTTGAAACCGGCGCGGCCATGATGCTCAAGGGCCTGACCGTGCAGTACCTGCTGCGCCGTACCCAGCCGCAGGGTGGCCTGCAGGCGGGCGACTCTGTCCTGTTCCACGCCGCCGCCGGTGGCGTGGGCCTGATCGCCTGCCAGTGGGCCCGGGCCATGGGCCTGCAGCTGATCGGCACCGCCGGCTCCGACGAGAAATGCGCGCTGGCCCAGGCCCATGGGGCGGCGCACGTCATCAACTACGCCAAGGAAGACTTCGTGGCGCGGGTGAAGGAGATCACCGGCGGCAAGGGCGTGAAGGTGGTGTACGACTCGGTCGGCAAGGACACCTTCATGAAGTCGCTGGACTGCCTGCGTCCCTTCGGCCTGGCGGTGAATTTCGGCAACGCCTCGGGCAAGGTCGAGCCCATGGACATCAACGTGCTGGCCGGCAAGGGCTCGCTCTACGTGACCCGGCCGACCGTGTACACCCACATCGCCACGCGCGAGGCCACGCAGGCCATGGCCGACGACCTGTTTGCCATGGTGAGCAGCGGCCAGGTGAAGATCCAGATCGACCAGCGCTACCCGCTGGAGCAGGTGCAGCAGGCCCACCGCGACTTGGAAGCCCGCAAGACCACAGGCTGCACCATCCTGACGCTGTAAGGTGCCGCTCAGCGCAGCAGCGCGAGCACCATGCGCGGCATCTGGTTGGCCTGTGCCACCATGGCCGTGCCGGCCTGTTGCAGGATCTGCGTACGCGACAGCGCCGCAGTCTCCTGCGCGAAGTCGGCATCCATGACGCGCGAGCGGCTGGCGGTCATGTTCTCGCTGCTGACCTGCAGGTTCCTGACGGCGGTCTCGAAGCGCGACATCTGCGCGCCCAGCTTGGCGCGGGTGCCGTTCACGTAGTCCAGCGCCTTGTCGATGTGGCGCATGGCCAGGCTGGCGTTGTCGTAGCTGGTGATGTCCACGCCCGTCAGGCCCAGGGAGCCCAGGTTCATGCCGCCTATGGCCGTGTCGATGGTCTGCCCCGCATTGGCGCCGACCTGGAAGCTCTGGATGTTGCCGGTGCCGCCGGCCTTGCTCACCTGCTCCCAGGTTTCGGTGAAGCCGGACAGCACATCGCTTCCGCTGTGGTTGCCGAAGTCGTTGACCACATCGGCGGCGGTCTTGATCGTGCCGTTGTCCGCGTCGAGGCCGCCGATGGCGCCCGTGTCGGTGTTGTTGAGGTCAAAGGTGCCGATGAAACTCGCGCCGTTGGCGGCGAACTGGGTCTTGAAGTCCGCCGCGCTGGCGAACTGTCCCTGCGACGCGTTGGCCAGCGCCTGGTCCAGCGTGGCGCCAGGGTTCTGGTTCATGTACTGCAGGATGTCCTTGATGCCACTGCCACCGGCCGCCTTGATGCGGCTGTGCATATAGCGCACAGCCGCATAGCCGCCCGAATAGAACTCGCTGGTGCTGGAGGGGCCATTGATGGCGCCGACCACCCCGCCCACTCCTACGTTCGCGATGTCGGCCTTGATGCGCTCATCGGCGCCGTGGATGAATTCGGCGGTGCCCTCCACGAACCAGAGGTTGTTGCTCGTGAGGTCCTGCCAGTTGGTGGCGCGCGCCATGACCGCATGGACCATCTCGTGCTGGATGATGCGATCCGCATAGAAGGGGGCATTGCCGCCGTTGGGCAGGTTGGGCGGCATGAAGTCGGCCAGGTCGACCTGCAGTGTGAGGTTGGTGCCCCGCCCCTGGCCATCGAATCCGGTGGCCTGTACATAGGCAGCTACTCCGCCCACGCCATCGGTGAAACCGGAGAGCTGGATAGTGATGGCCGCGCCATCGGCCTGGATGCCGTACAGGCTGCGGATCGTGTCCTCGCTGTTTTCCAGCCAGCCGCCTTCCAGTCCCTCGAGCACCGCATCCTTGGTCGCGTCAGCGTAGCCGGTCATCTTGTTGCGGTTCTGGTCGAAGATCTTCTGGCCATTGAATTCGCTGGCGCCGCTGATGCGCTCGATCTCGGCGGCCAGCTGGTTCACCTCTTGCTGCAGTGCCTGGCGGTCGGATGCGGAGTTGGTCGAGTTGGCCGATTGCACGGCGAGCTCGCGGATACGCTGCAGGTTGGAGGCAATGGTGGACGTGGCCCCCTCGGCCGTCTGCAGCATGGAAATGCCGTCGTTGGCGTTGCGAATGGCCTGGTTCTGGCCGCGGATCTGGCTGGTGAAGCGTTCGGAAATGGCCAAGCCGGCGGCGTCGTCGCGTGCGCTGTTGATGCGCAGGCCGCTGGACAGGCGCTGGATGGAGACGGCAAAGGTCGACTGACTGGCCGACAGATTTCTCTGCGCCGTCAGCGACAAGATGCCGGTGTTGATCCCCATTGCCATGACCGATGCTGCGTAATCGCGTCCGTCTCAGATTCACGGGCCCAGGGCCCGACCGCGGTCCTGCCCGCAGGAAAGACCGCACCTGCTCTGATTACGGCAACTGGGCCGCAAACTGGGGGCTTATTTTTTGATGAGGGAAAGCACGCAGGACACCGCCCTAAAGTTCGTCGTCCTTGTGCCGATTGCTGCGCCAGATGCCGCGGCCCAGCCAGAGCGCACCGATGGCAGCGCCGACAAAACCCAGCAGGCCGAAGGCCGGCAGGCCCAGCAGGGTCGGGCCGCCGCCCACCGTCATCACGATCGACGAGCCGATGATGAGGGCGGCGATGATGAGCGCCAGCGAGAGCCGGTTGGCTGCGCGGTCAATCTGGTTGCCCACGCGCTTGAGCGACTGGATCTCCAGCCCGATGTTCAGGCGCCCCTGGCGGGCATTGCGCATCAAGCGCGCAAGGTCCTGCGGCATCTGTTCCGCCACTTCCAGCAGGCGCTGCACCGAAGTCCAGGCGCGTTTGGCAAATACCTTGGGCTGGTAGCGCGCGCGCACCACCTGGCGCAGCAGGGGCAGCGCTTCGGCGGCCATGTTGAAGTCCGGGTCCAGGCCGCGGCCCAGGCCTTCGAGCGTGATGAAGGTCTTGATCAGCAGGGCCAGGTCCGGCGGCAGCGCGAGGTGGTTCTCGCGCAGGATGGTGGTCACGTCCAGCAGCATCTGGCCCAGGCTCAGTTCCG
>JAJZUZ010000080.1 GCA_021845965.1 Pseudomonadota bacterium
CAAGCTCGGCGTGAAGAATCGCACCGGTGCGCTGGCGCGTGCGCAGCGCATCGCGCTGCTTTGAACGGCGTGCAGCCGGCTTCACGACATGGGGCCAGCCAGCGCGCCCGCGGCTTGCAGCAGCCGGCCGATCTGCGCAGTGCGGCTTTTCGCGAACGCCGCTGTGACGTGCAGGGCGTCCCGGAACTCGATCTGCCGGCCCTGCCGCGCTCGACAGACATGCCCGGGGCAAACGACCTGGTTGAGGACCAGAAGCCGCACGCCCGGCTCGCCCCGGATGGCTTGAGCCAGCCATCGGTCGACACGACGCACGCGCGCTCGCTGTGGCGCTGCGCAGGAGTGCGAACGCGCCAGCCAACTCGGCCACACCTGGTGCGCGGACAGGCAGGCCAGCCCGTTGAAGCCCAGGGCCGGCGGGGGCGCCATCAGAACCACGCGGGCGCCTGACTTGCGCAGGGCCTGCACCGTCTTGCGCGTCGAGCGGATCCAGCGCGCGCGCGAGAATGCGTAGTCGGTCGAGCCGGCGATCACCACGGCGGGGTGCGTGGCCTGGATATACGCCAGCGCCTTGCGCCGCCAGTCCGTGCACACGGTATACGGGCCGTGGATGCGGCTGTAATAGTAGGTCGTGTCCTGCACCGCGCACGACGACTTGGTCAGCACGAGCAGCTGGTCGTGGCGTTGCTGGACATAGAGCTTGTACAGGGCGGGAAACCATTCCGCCATCACGCTGTCGCCCAGCATCACGACGCGCCGCTCCGCGTGCTTGGGGCCGAAGGCGCATACCGTGAGCTTGTCGGTCTGGAACCAGGTGTCGCACTGCATGTCGTAGATCACCGGCACGTCCAGCCTCTCCACCAGGAACGGGGCCTGCTGCGGCGACTCTGCCAGCGATTGGGCCTGTCGTGCCCAGGACGTCGCAGCCGTGCCCATGAGGGCCAGCGCCACGGCCGAGGGCAGCAGGATGCGCCAGGACTGGCGGATGCGCAGCTTACGAACCGGCTGCTCGACCAGGAAGTACGACGCACTGGCTACGGCCAGCGAGGCGGCCACCAGCGCCGCGCGCACCGCCCACGACGTCCCCCAGACCTGCTGCCCCAGCAGCAGGATCGGCCAGTGCCACAGATACCAGCTGTAGGACACGTCGCCCAGGTATTGGGTGGGTCGCGAGCGCACCAGGCGCTGCAGGGCCCGGGGCGCGTCGTCCAGACGGCCGAAAAGCACCAGGGACGTGCCCGCGCACGGCAGCACAGCCCACGTGCCGGGATAGCCGATGGTGCTGGTGTACAGCCCCGCGCAGGCCAGCAGCACCACGAGTCCCAGCGGCGCAACCCATCGGGCCGTGCGCCCTTGGCAAGAGCCGGCTACGCGCGGCCCGAATTGCTCGCGTGCCAGCAAGGTCAGCGCGCCCAGGGCGAACTCCCAGGCCCGCGCCGGCGTCAGGTAAAAGGCCTCCACGAAGGAGGTGTGGATCCAGCTGATCTCCAGGTACAGCGAACCCACCAGCACCAGCGCGAGCCCCCAGACCATGCGGCGCGTGTTCAGCGCGGCAGTGCCGGATGCGCGGGCCTGCGGCCGCTGCCAGCCCCAGTAGGAGAGCAGGAACAGCAGCAGCCACGGCCACACCAGGTAGAACTGCTCCTCCACACCCAGCGACCAGGTGTGCAGCACCGCGAAGCTTTGCAGTCCGCTGGAAAAGTAGTGCTGGTCGCGCACGGCGAAGAAGACGTTGCTCCACGACAGGGCCGCGGCACGCTCGGCCCTGAACTGGGCAATCTGCACCCAGGGGCTCTGCAGGTGCGAGCACAAGAGCCACGTGGCTACCAGCATCACCAGCAGACCCGGCAGCAGTCGTTGCATGCGCCGCGCATAAAAGCGCGACACGGAAAAGCGACCCGTCGTGCGCAGTTCCTGCAGGATGCGCTCGGTAATCAAGTAGCCCGAGAGCACGAAGAAGACATCCACGCCGATATACCCGCCACCGAGGAAGGGGACGCCGGCATGCATGGATACCACCAGCACGATCGCCAGCGCGCGTAGCGCCTGCAAATCGGAGCGAAAGGACGATGTGTGACGCACGGGCACGCGTTTCCTGCTGTTTTCAGAGGCCTGCTGCGGGCTCAGAATAGCGCACGCACGGATGACGACGCCTATGTCGGCAGTTCGACTTCGCGGGTGCGGAGTGCTGAAGCCCCCGGGCGCATCGACCTTCGCCGTAGCCCAGGCGATGGCCGACCCGCATCGATCACCTCGACCTCGGGCCGCCCTTTCTCGACGAGCACGGGCTGGTCGAGGTGAGGGCCGCTGGCTACCTGCCGCGCTCGACCCCGCGCAGGCGCTGCGCACGCTGGACGACGCGCTGGCGCTGGGCGCGCGCTGCGGGCTGCTGCACAGCCTGCTCGAAGTCGACCCGCTGCTGCCCGAGCTGCTGCAGGCGATCGCCGGCGCGCGCCGTACCAGGCGCCGGCCGACTACCTGGAGCGGGTGCTGCAGGCCTGCGGCCGCGGCAGCCGAGGACCTGACCGAGCGCGAGATCCGCATCCTGCGCATGCTGCAGGCCGGGCTGAGCAACCGCGAACTCGCGCATGGCCTGTTCCTGTCCGAGGCCACCGTGAAGTGGCACCTGCACAACATCCACGCCAAGCTCGGCGGGAAGAACCGCACCGGCGCGCTGGCGCTAGCTAGCCGGCAGGCGAGGGCGGCCGACTGTCGTGCAACGGATGCCCGCCGGACGACCCATCACAATTCGTTTCGAATGCATCCGCCGCCCCCCTGAAAGCTGGGATGGGCAGCCAGCGGAGCCTTCGTTGCAATGGCTGACTTCGCCGGTCGGGTCTCGCGCCCGGTTCCACCTCGTCCATCCGATGAGTGAATACGGTGGCGAAGCTGCCTGCGCAAACAGCGCGTGGCCCGATCGCTACGTCATGCCCCGGCATCGCACGGGTAGGAAAGTAATGAAGTGAATGAACCCAGAGCAAACCAGAGCCCAACCTTTTGCTGACAGAGAACCCCTCCATGGCCAAGATTCGCGACGATTGGAAAGCGTTCAAGAAGAACCATCCGGATTTCGAAAAGCACCTGACGAAGAAGATGGACCTGGGCCCGCATCTTGAT
This sequence comes from Pseudomonadota bacterium, assembly GCA_021845965.1. GTDB lineage: Bacteria > Pseudomonadota > Gammaproteobacteria > Burkholderiales > Burkholderiaceae_C > Hylemonella. The sequence goes on from JAJZUZ010000080.1 coordinate 3,115, forward strand.
GCGTTTGAAAAGGCCGAGCAGGACATCGAGCAGCACCTGCGCGCGATCACTCAGCAATTCAACCTCGCGTTGACTGCAGCGCGTGGCATCGGTGCGGCGCTGCCTGTCTATCAAAAGGCCGTCAAGGAAGCATCCAAGACCGACAAGTCGATCGAGGGGGACTTCAAGAAAGTGGGTCTCGATTCCCTCAAGGATCGCCTCGAGGCGATGAAGGAAATTACTTTCGCGGCAGGGAAGCTGGAAAAGGTGAAATGACACTTCCTCCTGGCATCGCCCACTCCGGCTCGAAAATCGATACAGGGAGGAAGCCAGGTATCGGGCTGGTTTGAAAGGGTCCAGGCCGGCGATATGCGGATCGTTCGAGCTCACCAGGAGGTGCCAGCCTGCGTTCGTTGGCCTTGCGCCCCGAGGGTGAGCCGTCCCATGGAGCCGCCTTGTCCATCGATGGACAGGCGACGGCGGTCGCGCAGGCACCGCTGCGCGGCCGCAGATCTCCCGGCCCGGCGCCGGCAACCTGTTCGGCACCGCGTACTATGGCGGCGCGAACAACGCCGGCGTGGTCTACGAAATCCCGAAAACCGCCGGCGGCTACGGTCCCGAGGTGCTGCTGGCTTCGTTCGGCGCGTCCGCGAACAACACCACCGGGGATAGCCCCTGGGCCGGTGTGACGCTGGACGGCGCCGGCAACCTGTACGGCGCGACCGATACGGGCGGTGCGAACGGCAACGGCACGGTGTTCCAGATCAACTGAGCCATCGCCCCGCCCCACGCCTTGCCCGCCGCGGCGCGGGCCGGTGGCCCGGCCGCGGCGGTGACTCGGTTCAGAAGCCCGCGAAATACTGCTGCGCCGCGGCCGCGCAGAACGCGCCGACCACGCCGTGGTACTCCGCGAGCTCGGTCTGCGGGTTGTTCATGAGGGTCGAGGTCTTCCATTGCTCGAACAACGTTTGCAGCGTCCCGTAGGCGGCGGTCGGGCCGCTGGTGGCCGGGGTCGTGGTGTCGACGTTCAGCGCGAACTGCTGGGTCAGGTTCGCCAGCGCCCAACGGGTGGCCAGCACCCCGGTGTCCAGCGGGTAGTAGACCACCGGGTCGTCCATGCCTCCGCACAGCATCGTCGGCGGGGTGGGCAGGTAGCCGCGCAGGTCGTTGGCCGCCAGGTCCTGCCGGAAGCCGTCGGTCGCGCTGCTCGTCGCCAGGCCGGTGGGCAGCGGAGTTCCCGTCCACGAGGTGAACAGACCGTCGGGGTTGATCAGCGCGTCGGCCAGGTAGTTGGCGCGGAAGCCCTGGTTGATCAGCGCGTTGCTGTTGGGGCTGAAGTAGGTCGACCACAGCGTCGAGAAGCCGAGGCCGAAGTCGTCGGCTGGCTGCGCCTGACCGCTGGTATCGAAGAACCCGGTCCATACCGGCTGCGCGATCACGCTGGTGTCGGGGGACAGCGCGCTGTTGGGTGCCGGCGCGACGTAGTACGGCGGCACCGTGTCGGGCAGCACCGCGGCCAGCGCGGTGTTCGGCAAGGTGCCCGCGTCGGCCGGCATCTGCGTGACGTCGGCCGAGGTCGGCGCGGTCGACGAGAACATCGGCAGCGTGGCCGTCAGCGTCTTGCCGCCGTTGCTGGCGAAATGGGCCTGCGGAAGCTGCACGTAGTCGCCGGCGCCGAACACCTGCGACTGCGAGCTGTAGACGTTGCCGTAGGCGTCCTGGTAGGCCTGCACCAGCAGGCTGCCCAGCTGCGGCGCTCCCAGGTCCGGGTGCCCCATGAAAATGTAGTCCACCAGCGCGGCCAGCGAGTACGGGCCCGAGCCGGGCGACGCCGCGGTGACCGTCATGCCGGCCTTTTGCATCGCCTGCTCGGTGGCCAGCGCGACGTAGCCGCCCTGCGAGTAGCCGGTGAGGAAGAACTTGCCGTTGCTCGACACCGTCGTGCTGACCTGCGACAGCACCTGTTTGCCGGCGGCCAGCGCGTCGATCATGTCCTGCGACTGCGCGGCGGCGATCAGGTACGGGTGGTAGCTGGCGTCGGAGGTGTCGTAGCCGACGTAGTTGGGGGCGATCACCACGTAGCCGTCGGCCGCGTACATCGCCGCCACCAGCAGCCCCTCGGCGTAGGCCGGGTTGGTCGGGTCGTTCAGCGCGGCGATGTCGTAGGTCTGGTCGAGGTTGGTGCCGTGGGCGTATTCCAGCAGCGGGCGCGCGCCGCTGCAGTTGGCGCCCGCGCCGCTCGGCAGCATCAGCGCGGCCGACGCGGTGACCGGCTTGCCCTGGCCGTCGACGCTGTAGTACTCGTAGTGGTAGATGCTGACCCCGCAGCTCAGCGGGAGGGCGTTGTTCTGGGTGGCCAGGCTCAGCGCGAGCTGGCCCGCGCTGCCGGCGTTGCCGAGCACGGTGGTCAGCTCGCTCGAGCTGGCCGTATAGGTCTGCGTCGGCGCCGCCAGGCTGACCGGCGGCGGGCTGTTGGTCACACCCGACGAGCCGCCTCCGCAGCCCGCCAGCACCAGCGCCGCGCCGAGCGCGGCGGCCAAGGCCTTGTATTGCATGATGTCTCCTGGTCGTTGTTGTCCGGTCGACTCGGTCATTGTCTGTTACGAATTCTGGTGTTTCAACGGAACGCCGAATGCGGAACTAGAGATGCCGAGACTTTGCAGCCGATCATAGGGTGCGTCGACCGCGCTGCGAACCCGCGTGAAGCGGGGGGTGCGCCGTCGTCGACCGGACGCGCCGGAAGCCGGTCGCATCGTCAGGATTTCGCATCGGATGTCGGAAATTTGTGCAAAGCTTCACGAAAGTCCAGATGAATGCTTCTTCCACAAAATGAATGCAAAGAACCTCGGATTACAATCCGAAGCGTTCCGCAAACCGGCCCGGGCGAATGCGCCGGGCGCCGAAATGGTCAGCAAGCAGTACGCAATGCGCCGGCGCACCGCGCATATCCAGGATTACCTGCGCTACAAGTTCCCCGTCCTCGGGGTATTCAGCGGGCGCACCAAGTGGCTCTTTCTGCCCGGCGTTGCGCTGCTCAGTGGTGGCGCCGCGTACTACGCCTGGCGCGTCCCCAGCCCGACACCCAACAGCGTGCTCGACGGCCTTGTCGCCACGCCGCTGCAGGTGGTCATCGTCACTGCGCTGGTGGCAGGACTGGCCTGGTTGCGGGTGCGCTTCTATCGGGGCGCGAAAGGCAGCGCCGAACGCAATCGGGTCGACCATCCGTCGGCCGATTCCTATCCCTGGCTGGGGCTTGCGCACGAGCTGCGGGAGGTGAGATTCGATTGCGCCGACATCGGCGAACTCAGGGAACTCCATCCCTTCATCGAAAGCGCGATCCGCTTCACCGACTTCGATCGAGAGGACAACTTCCGCCTGGAGGCAGGAACGCTGAACATCCCCAAATGCTCGCTGCTTTCGCTGCACTGCGACGGTGAGCAGGCGACCCTGCGCATCGGATCGACCAGCTTCTACGCCGTCTACTACAGCCACTATTTCGCGGACTACCGGCTTTCTCGAGACAGCACCGACGAAAACACCAGGACCCGGTCGGTTTCCCTGCGCACGGTCTATGGGCCCAGCGTCGATCGCTTTCTGCGCAGCCAGATTCCGCCCGGTGGCACCGCCGGCGGCGCCGGATCCTTCGACTTGCGCCCGCACCCGGTGCTGCCCAACCCGCTGGGGGTGACCGGGGTGTGCTATTTCACGTTGCCGGGCGGGGAGCGGGTGTTCATCGCGCGTCACCGGGGAGCCAATGTGATCAACGAGGCGATGCGCCTGGACTGGTCGTTCTCCGGCCTGGTCGAGGCCCACCCCTTTTTCCGTGCCGATCGCGCGCACATCGGCCTGGCCGAGTTCGTCGGCTGTGAAATGACCGACGAGCTCCTCCAACCGCTGCGCGAGCATGCCCGACGCATGCCGGGCGAAGCGGGCGACGCGATGGTCGAGCCGCGGGGCTATCGAGCGCTGGGAGTGCTGTTCAACGGCAAGTACCTATTCCAGCCCGAGTTGGTGGTGCTGGTGGAGTTGGACGTGTCGGAAGGCGCGATCCAGGCGATCCAGTGCTACGCCGAACAAAGCCGGCAGATCCGGCTGCTGACCCAGAGCCGCCTGGCGGAGCAGGCCGCTTTCGGCCCGGCCAAGGATCTGTTCCTGCCGATCCGCGAGCGTTTGCTGCAGTGGTTGCGCGCCGAGGACGGCGAACCGGGCTCGCCCCCGCCCGAGGCCCTCGCCGCGGTCCAGCCAGGACGGTGCGCGTCCGTGGGCTGAACGCCGGGCCTGCGAACCGCACGCTGCAGTCCAGGCCACGCCGAGCGTGGCAGCGCCGCGCTCAGCGCCGCGCCACGCCGTGCTGCTGCTCGAACTGCACCGCGATCGCGACGTGCTTGCGCGCCAGCTTGTCGATTCCGGCGAGGTCGCGCGCGCGGCGCGGGCTGTCGGCGGGAGCCACCGAGTAGTCGGCGATCAGCTGGTCCGCCTGCGCCTCGCGCTTTTTCTTCACCGCGAGTTCGTGGCCGAGGAAGCAACCGCCGAGCGCGCCGAGCACCGCGTGGTGGCCTGCCACATGCCCGGCGACCGCTCCGGCGACTCCGCCCGACAGGCAGCCGATGGCTCGCGCCGGGGCGGTGGCCAGCCCGCAGGCCAGCGCGGTGGAGGTGGCCAGGAGGGTGCGGCGCAGCGTGGGGTTCATCGGCTTGCTGGGGTTCTGGGGATCGGCGGGCCGCGCAGCGACCGCGCGCCCGGATGCCGCGCTGCGCCGGGCCGGCGCAGCGCCGCCGGGGACCGGCCGCCAACTGCGGGCCGCCGGCCGCCGGCTCAGGCGATCACTTCTTCGCCTTCTTCGCGTGGTGGTGATGATGGTGGCGGCGATGATGGTGATGGCGCTTGGCCTTGTGGGTGGTCGACTTGACGAAGCGACCGTGGGAGTCGCGCGCGGGCAGCGGATGGCTGGGCGCGCCTTGCGCCATCGCGAAGCTGGCGAACAGCGAAAGCAGCGCGGCGAGCAGGAGTTTTTTCATGGCATTCCTCGTGGATGGTGTGGATCGTGGTCGCCTCGGCGGCGGTGCTGCCGGCGCCGGACCTGCAGCTAACGCCGAGCGCCCACCGGCGGTTGACCGGAGCCCCGCGCGGTCAGCCGAACAGCTTGCTGCGCAGCGCGCCCAGTCCCTCGGACAGCAGGTCGTCTCCCGGGACCTGGCCGCCGGGGGTCAGATGGTCGACCAGGTGGGGCAGCACCTGCGACAGCCCGGAGGCCGCCTCGGAGGGGTCGATTCCCAGACGGTCGGCCACCTGCTGCACGACGTCGCTGCCCAGCACCTGCTGGATGTCGTCGCCCGACACCGGCAGGTTGGCGCCGCTGCCGACCCAGGACTGCACCACCGAGCCCAGTCCGTTGGACTCGAACTGCTGCAGCAGGCCCGACAGGCCGCCGGGCTGGTTGTCGATCAGCGACAGGGCCTCCTGCGCCAGCGAACCCTGGCCGCCCTGGGCGGCCCCGGCAAGGGCGGAAAAGGCTTCGGAAAACAGGCTCATGACGGCTCCTCGTGCGCATGCTGCGGGACGTGCCGGCCGCGGCGGGGGGCTGCGACCTCGGCGCGTGGCGATGGCGAGGCTTTGTAGCACATGCATCGGTATATTTCGATGGTCGTCGCGCAGCGCGGCGCAAGCGTTCCTACGTCAACCCGTCCCCGTCTCGAGACCAGTCGATGAAACATTCCCTGAGCACCTTGGGCGCCGCCGCGGCGCTCGGCCTGGCCTGCCTGCTCGGCGCGTCGCCCGCGTGGAGCAAGACCCCCAGCGCCAAGGCCCTGTGCAAGCGCCAGGCCGCCGCGCAGCACCTCGCCGGCGGCGCGCGCAGGAAGTTCCTGAAGACCTGCGAGGCGCAGGCCAAGGCGAACGCGAAGGCGAAGGCGAAGGCCGGCGCGCGCCCGGCGCACCACCTGTTCGGCCACCATCCGGCCGCGACGGGTGCGCAGGCCGCGGGGCCCGCGAAGGCCCGCGAGCCGCACGCCGGCAAGCCGGCTGCGCGCGCCGCGTCGAGCGGCGGCAACCCGGCGGTGCGGGTGTGGGTCAACACCCCGACCCGCACCTACCACTGCCCGGGCGACCGCTACTACGGCAAGACCCACTCGGGGCAGTACATGACCCAGGCGGCCGCCGAGGCAGCCGGCGATCGGGCAGCACGCGGAAAACTCTGCAACTGAGGGGTTGCGCAGCGGCGGGCCCGGCTGCGCGCCGGCCCGCCGCTCAGCCGCCGAGGCGATGCAGCAGCGGACCCATGAAGGCCGACGCCCCCAGCGCCGCGGCGACCACGCTGGCCAGCAGCACGGCGCCGGCGGCGACGTCCTTGGCGTCGCGCGCGCGCTCGTGCCAGCCGGGGGACGCGATGTCGACTGCGTATTCCAGCGCGGTGTTCAGCGCCTCGGCGACACCGACCAGGCCGATGGCCGCGAGCACCGCGGCCCAGCGCCAGGCGCTCAGCCGCAGCCAGGCGGCCAGCGCGAGCGCGAGCAGCGCGGCGGCCAGGTGAAACCGTGCGTGGGGCTGGGTCGCCAGAAGCACGCGCAGGCCGCGCACGGCGTCTGCGAAGGCGCGCAGCCGGCCGCGCCGCGGTGCGGGGGCGGGCTGCGTCACCGCAGCCGCGCCTTCAAAGCACCCGCGCCAGCGCGTCCACCGCCGAGGTGATCTGCTCGCGGGTGTGGGACGCGCAGACGAAGAAGCGCAGCCGCGCGGCGCGCTCCTCGACCGCCGGGTAGACGATGGGCTGCACGTTGAAGC
>JAJZUZ010000081.1:0-6771 GCA_021845965.1 Pseudomonadota bacterium
GAAATTGATGCCGAACAGCTTGCCCCAGAAGCGCGTCATGTCCTTGTAGACCTGCTTGCCGGTCATGACGTAGACGCTCTCCATGATGACCAGCAGCCAGACCATGCCCAGCGTCAGCGGCACGAAAAGGAAGTGGTACAGGGCCGTGGCGGCAAACTGCAGGCGGGACAGATCGACCAACTGCTCACTGATCATGACGGGACTCCGAAGTGAGGGATGCGGATGAATTCGAGGACGGGACCAGCTGCTCGGCGGCGGCCGGCGGGTCGACCGTGAGGTGGTGCGGACGGAGCAGAAAAAACCAGAGCAGGGTCAAGGCCACGAGCTTGAGCGCAACCGCGATGCCCAGATGCGTGAGCAGCCGATGATCAGCTCGGGTCATGATGGAAATCTTCCAATGCGCGGATGGGATGAGGCATCACGGCGGACTCTACGCGCCAAAGTCCGCGCTGAATTGACTTAAATCAGTCCACGCCGGCCAGGTCGGCCGCGGGATCAGCACCGTATCGGATTGCGACAGTAACGCTCAAGTTCCCGCACCGCTGCCCTGCCCGCCACCGCGTTCTTCGCCTTCGGCCCCACGTCCAGGCTGAGCTTGAACTCGTACTTGCGGAAGAATTCATCGAACAGTTCACCGCCCAGCGTCGCGTAGGCCGTCACCGTGTCGGCCTTGGGGTCGTGCTCCAGCAGCACGGCGCACAGCGGCTGCTCGGCCGGGCCGTGCATGACCTTGGCGCCCTGCGCCGGGTCGTACTGGCTCTGTTCGGCGCAGCAGTGGATCAGGTTGTCGGCCACGCCCTTTTGCGCGCGGTTCTTGCGGAAGCTGATAAAGCTCACCTGCGGCGTGGGATAGACCAGCTGGTGGGCACAGATGGCGCTGAAGGCGACGATGTTGCGCGCCGGCCCCACGCCGCCGGGCCAGGTGTAGCTGTCCATGGACCGGGTCACCAGGGTCTGCGGCAGCGCCGGCTCGCCGAGCTTGAGCAGGAAGACCGGCGTCGCCTCGAAGGGGTAGTGGAAGACGTAGTTGGTCTGCGCCCGGAGCTGGCTGGCCTTGAGCGGGTCGCCGTACTCGTTGGTAAGCAGCGCGCGCGCATAGGGACGTGGCCTGGCGTCGGCAGCGAAGGCGGGCAAAGCCGCGGCGGCGCTGAGGCAGGTGATGCCGGAGGAACAGGATGCGACGAACTGGCGGCGGTCCATGCGGTCTCCTCGGGGCCGCGTGGGCGGGCGGCCTGTGGTGGGACCAATCTAGCGGCCGCCCCTTGGCCCTGTCAAGATCAGGCCTTGCGGCGGGATTCCCGCCGGGCGATCCAGATCGTGGAAGCCGAGATCAGCAGGCCACCCACCAGCGTGTACTGGCTGGGATGGTCGCCAAACACCAGCCAGCCCAGCAGCATGGCCCAGACCAGTTCCAGGAACTTGAGCGACTGCGTGGCCGAGATGTCGATCACCGCATAGGCGCGCGTCAGGAGATAGTGCGCGCCGCTGCCCAGCAGTCCGCACACCAGGTAGCCGGTCCACTGTGCCGGCGTGGGCGCCTGCCAATGCAGCAGGGCCAGCGGCAGGCTGAGCAGCGTGACGGTGATGGACTGCCAGAGCACGATCACGCCCGCCTTCTCGTAACGCGTGAGCGCCTTGACGATGAGGAAAGACGCCGCAAACACCGGCGACGAGGCCAGCATCACCAGGCTCCAGTAGCCACCGCTGCCGGTGAGCCCCGGCCCCACCACCACCAGCACACCGGCAAAACCCAGCAGCGCGGCCAGCCAGCGTTCCCAGCGCATGGGCTCGCGCAGGAACAACCCGGCCCCCAGCATGATGAAGATGGGCGTGGTGAAACCCAGCGCCGTCATATCGCCCAGCGAGATATGCGGCAAGGCCGTGAACCACAGCCCCAGCGCCACGGTGTGGACGAGGCCACGCCCGAACTGCCCGCCCAGATGCCGGGGGCGCCACGCGGCCAGCCCGGTACGCGCCACCAGCGGCAGCATGACGAGGAAGCCGAAGAGGTAGCGCAGGAACTGCGACTCCAGCGGCGGCAGCTGGGCCGTGAGGTAGCGCGACAGGGTATTGAGCAGCACGAAGCACAGGCCCGCGGCCAGCGTCCACAGCAGGCCCTTGACCGTCGGGTCGAGGCGGTGGGCGCGATGGCGCGTGAGCGCGAGGCGGCGCGACCAGGGGCTGCGGGGATTGGACGTGGAGACACGGCGGCGCACCCGGGGCAGTCTATCGGTCTGCTTGCAGAAACGCTGTCACCCGCTATACTGGTAAGTAGTTTATTACTTACCAAGAGCAACCCCATGGCCAGCAGCACCCCACGCCTGACCACCGCCTCGCGCCAGGCGGAGATCGTCGACGCCGCCCTGCGCCTGGCGCAGGAGCGCAGCCCGGCCCTGATCACCACCACCGACATCGCACAGGCCATCGGCGTCACGCAGGGCGCACTGTTCAAGCACTTCGAGAACAAGGAGGCGCTCTGGCTGGCCGCCATGGAATGGGTGCGCGAGCAGTTGATGGCGCGGATCGAGGCGGCGGCTGCCGATGGCACCGCCCCCCTGCAGGCGCTGCGCCAGGTCTTCGAGGCCCACGTCGATTTCGTGGCCCGCCATCCCGGCGTGCCGCGCCTGATCTTTCACGAACTGCAGCAGCCGGCCGACTCGCCGCTGAAAGAGAGCGTGCGTACCCTGATGAAGGGCTACCGCCAGCTGCTGCTGGGCCTGCTCAAGCAGGGGGCGCAGGACGGCCAGCTCGACCCCGCACTCGATGCCCCGGCCGCGGCCACGCTCTTCGTCGGCATCCTGCAAGGCCTGGTCATGCAATCCATGATCAGCGGCCACACCTCCACGCTGCGCACGGAAGCGCCGCGCGTCTTCGAACTCTACCTGCGCAGCCTGCGCCAGCCCGCATGAACAAGCTCAAATCCCTCCCCCCACGCCTGCTGGTGCTGGGTCTGCTCGGCCTCTTGCTGGTGGCGGCGCTGATCTTCATCATGCGCCGCTCCGGCCCCTTCGCACCGGTACGGGTGACCGTGGTGCAGGCGGCCGAAGCCTCGATCAGCCCGGGGCTCTATGGCATCGGCACCGTGGAGGCGCGCCGCAGCTACCTGATCGGCCCCACCAGCGCGGGGCGCGTGCTGCGCGTGCTGGTGGACGCGGGTGACCGCGTGAAGGCCGGCCAGCTGCTGGCCGAGATGGACCCGGTGGACCTGCAGCAGCGGCTGGAGGCACTCGACGCCACGCTGGCGCGCGCCGCCAGTGCCAGCGAGGCGGCGCAGGCGCAAGTGGCCGACGCACAGGCGCGGCGTGCCCTGGCCCAGGCCAATGCGCGCCGCTACCAGGAGCTGGGCGAAAAGAACTTCGTCAGCCCCGGCGTGGTCGACGCGCGCCAGCAGGAACTGCTGTCGGCCGAGGCCCAGCTGCGCGCCGCCCAGGCCAACCAGGCCGCCGCCGCGCAGGACCTGATCCGCCTGCGTTCCGAACGTGCCGCGCTGGCGCAGCAGCGCCGCAACACCCGCCTGCACGCCACCCAAGACGGCGTGGTGTTGGCGCGCGACGCCGAGCCCGGCTCCACCGTCGTCGCCGGCCAGCCCGTGCTGCGCCTGATCGACCCGACCAGCCTGTGGCTGCGGGCCCGCTTCGACCAGGGCCGCTCGGCCGGCCTGGCCCCGGGGCTGCCGGCTGAGATCGTGCTGCGTTCGCAGCCGCAGCAGCCGCTGGCCGGCAAGGTCTGCCGAGTGGAGCTGCTGGGCGACAGTGTGACCGAGGAACGCATTGCGCAGATCAGCCTGGAGCGCTTGCCCGCCAGCCTGGCCGTGGGTGAGCTGGCCGAGGTGACGCTGCGCCTGCCGGCCGCGCCGCGCGCGCTGGCGCTGCCCAATGCCGCCATCCGCCGCCATGACGGGCGCAGCGGCGCCTGGGTGCTGGAAGACGGCCGCCTGCGTTTTGCCGAGCTGCGCCTGGGTGAGCGCAGCCTGGACGGCCAGGTGCGTGTGCTGGACGGCCTGCAAGCCGGGGCACAGGTGGTGGTGCACAGCGAAAAAGACATCAGCGCCGGCAGCCGCATCCAGGTGGTGGCGGCCCTGCAGGAGCCGCGGCCATGATCAGCCTGGCCGGCCGGGACGTGCTGCACTCCTGGGCCAAGTTTGTCTTCACCGGCATCGGCCTGGGCCTGCTGATCGGTGTCACGCTGACGATGGCCGGCGTCTACCGCGGCATGGTGGACGACGCGCGTGCCCTGCTCAACAACAGCGGCGCCGACCTCTGGGTGGTGCAGCAGGACACGCAGGGACCGTATGCCGAATCGTCCAGCCTGCGCGACGACGTCTACCGCGCGCTGCTGGGCCTGCCCGGCGTGGCGCGCGCGGCCAACGTCACCTACTTCACCATGCCGGTGCGCCGCGACGGCCTGGAGGTGCGCGCCATGGTGGTGGGCATCGTGCCCGGGCAGCCCGGTGAACCGGGCTACCTGGTGGCCGGGCGACAACTGACACGCAGCCACTACGAGGCGGTGGCCGACGTGAAAACGGGGTTTCGCCTGGGCGAGCGCATTCGCATCCGCCGCCACGACTACGAGGTGGTGGGCCTGACGCGGCGCATGGTCTCCTCCGGCGGCGACCCCATGGTCTTCATTCCGCTGGCCGACGCGCAGGAGGCGCAGTTCCTCAAGGACAACGACGCCATCGTCAACGAACGCGCACGCACGGCAGCCAACCCGGCGCTGAACCGCCCCGGCGTGCCGGGCCTGCTGGAGGCCGTGCAGGCCGCGCAGAGCAGCAACCACAACGTCAACGCCGTGCTGGTGCAGGTGCAGCCGGGCAGCACGCCCGAGCAGGTGGCCGAACCGATCCGGCGCTGGAAGCACCTGGAGGCCTACACGCGCGAGCAGATGGAAGAGATCCTGATCGCCAAGCTGATCGCCACCTCGGCCAGGCAGATCGGCATGTTCCTCGTGATCCTGGCCATCGTCAGCGCAGCCATCGTCGCCTTCATCATCTACACCATGACGCTGGGCAAGCTGCGCGAGATCGCCGTGCTCAAGCTGATCGGCACACGCAACCGCACCATCGCCGGCATGATCCTGCAGCAGGCCCTGGGCCTGGGCTTGATCGGCTTCATCGTCGGCAAGACGGCCGCCACCGTCTGGGCCCCCTTCTTTCCCAAGTACGTGCTGCTGGAAACCGGCGACGCGCTGCGCGGTCTGCTGGCCGTGACCCTCATCTGCGCGCTGGCCAGCACCCTGGCCATCCGCGTGGCGCTGCGGGTGGACCCGGGCGCAGCGATTGGATGAGACCATGAGTGAACTGGGCATCAAGATCGAGGGCCTGAGCAAGCGTTATGGCGAGGGCGACGCCGCCGTGCACGCGCTGAAAGACGTGAACCTGAGCGTGGCCCCGGGCGAGGTGGTCGGCCTGATCGGCCCCTCGGGCTCGGGCAAGAGCACCCTGCTCAAGTGCCTGGGCGCGGTGATCGAACCGACCGCCGGTCGCATGACGCTGGGCCAGCAGGTCATCTACGACGACGGCTGGACCCTCAAGGACCTGCGTGCGCTGCGCCGCGACAGCATCGGCTTCGTGTTCCAGGCGCCCTACCTCATTCCTTTCCTGGACGTGACCGACAACGTCGCCCTGCTGCCCATGCTGGCCGGCCGGCCCAATGCGCAGGCACGCGGGCGAGCGCGCGAGCTGCTGCAGGCGCTGGACGTGGGCCACCGCGCGGCGGCCGAACCGTCGCAGCTTTCGGGCGGCGAGCAGCAGCGCGTGGCCATCGCCCGCGCCCTGGCCAACCAGCCGCCGGTGATTCTGGCCGACGAACCCACCGCCCCGCTGGACAGCGAACGCGCCCTCGGTGTCATGCGCATCCTGAACCAGATGGCGCAGCAGTACCGCACGGCCATCATCGTGGTGACGCACGACGAGAAGATCATCCCGACCTTCAAGCGCATCTATCACATTCGCGATGGACGCACCTACGAGGAGGCGGGCGAAGGGCGGGTGTTGTGATGCGGCCCAGCTGTTCCGCGGCGGCCGCCCCACGCCTTGTAGCTGCGGCAACTCGTGGCGTGCACGGCAAAGCCTGGGCTCAGCTGTTCAGCTGAGCCCAGGCTTTGTCCAGCCGTTTGATGCTCACCGGCTGCGGCGTGCGCAGTTCCTGCGCGAAGAAGCTCACGCGCAATTCCTCCAGCAGCCAGCGGAATTCCTGCAGGCGCTCGTCCATCACGCCCTTGCGCTCGGCCACCAGGCGCCAGTAGCGCTGCTCCTGCGGCTTCAATTCGGCCAGGCGGGCCGCATCGCGCGCCGGGTCGGTGCGGTACTTGTCCAGACGTAGCGTGATGGCTTTCAGGTAGCGGGCGAAGTGTTGCAGCTGCGGCCAGGGCGTCTGGGCGATGAAGCGCTTGGGCATGAGGCGCTGCAGCTGTTGCGTGCAGTCGGCCGTCGCGTCCGGCGCGTTCTTGCTGTCCTTGATCTTGCGCGTGGCGGCGGCGTATTCGGTGAGGATGACACCGGCCAGGCGCGCCACTTCGTTGGCGATCAGCGTCAGGCGCCCTCTTCCTTCTTCCAGCCGCTTCTTGAAGTCATCCGCGTTCGCCGGCAGCGGGTCCAGCAGGAAGGCCCGCTCCAGCGCCACGTCGAGGATCTGTGCGCGCAACTCTTCCATCGTCCCCAGCGGCATGTAGGCCACGGCCATCTTCTGCAGGTCGGGGACGTTCTTCTCCAGATACTTGAGCGCGTCCTTGAGCTGCAGCGCGAACAGGCGGCGCAGGCCGCCGCGGTGT
>JAJZUZ010000081.1:6871-9858 GCA_021845965.1 Pseudomonadota bacterium
CTCTTCCATCGTCCCCAGCGGCATGTAGGCCACGGCCATCTTCTGCAGGTCGGGGACGTTCTTCTCCAGATACTTGAGCGCGTCCTTGAGCTGCAGCGCGAACAGGCGGCGCAGGCCGCCGCGGTGTTTCGCCGCCGCGACCTCGGGTTCGTCGAAGACCTCGATGCTCACGGCGTCGTTCTGGTCGATCAGGGCCGGGAAACCGATCAGTGTCTGGCCGCCTTTGCGAATCTCCATCAGTTCGGGCAGTTCACCGAAGGTCCAGGCGGTGTAGCGCTGCTCGGCCGGCACGGCGGACGTTGCGGCGGCCGGCTTGCCGCCTTTCTGGGGTGCCGTCTCGGCCTTGGCTGGTGCCGAGGGCGCGGCTGCCGCCTGCGGCGCCAGCTTGAGCCCCGCCAGCGCCTGGAAGGCGCCCCGCGCCTGCGCGCCCAGCTCGGCCTTGAGCGCACCGAGGTTGCGGCCCTGCCCCAGCTGGCGGCCATGGTCGTCCACCACGCGGAAGTTCATGAACAGGTGGGGCGCCAGCATGTCGAGCTTGAAGTCGGCACGCTTCACATCGAGGCTGGTGATGTCGCGCACCTGCTTGAGCAGCGCGTCGGTCAGGCTGCCGCGGCCGAAGCCTTCTTCCGTGCCCAGCGTCTCGGCCAGCCTGGCGGCCGATTCCGGCAGCGGCACGAAACGGCTGCGCGGCCGCTGCGGCAGGCTCTTGAGCAGGGCCTGGATCTTGTCCTTGAGCATGCCCGGTACCAGCCACTCGCAACGCTCTTCGTTCACCTGGTTCAGCACGAAGAGCGGCACCGTCACGGTGACGCCGTCGCGCGGATCGCCCGGTTCGTGCAGGTAGGTGGCGGCGCAATCCACGCCCCCCAGTCGCACGGTCTTGGGGAAGGCGCTGGTGGTGATGCCGGCGGCCTCATGGCGCATGAGCTCCTCGCGCGTGAGCTTGAGCAGTTCGGGCTGCTTCTTCACCTCTTCGCGGTACCAGCGTTCGCACTCGTAGCCGCTGCACACGTGTTGGGGCAGCTGCTGGTCGTAGAAGGCGTAGATGAGCTCGTCGTCCACCAGCACGTCCTGCCGGCGCGACTTGTGTTCCAGTTCCTCGACCTGGCGGATCAGCCTCTGGTTGGCCGCCAGGAACGGCAGCTTGGTTTCCCACTCCCCGGCCACCAGGCCCTCGCGGATGAAGATCTCGCGCGCGGCCACCGGGTCCACCTTGCCGTAGTTCACGCGCCGGCCGCTGTAGACCACGATGCCGTAGAGCGTGGCGCGCTCCAGCGCCACCACCTCGCCCGCCTTCTTCTCCCAATGCGGGTCCAGCAGCTGCTTCTTCAGCAGGTGACCGGCCACCTGCTCGATCCACTGCGGCTCGATGGCGGCAATGCCGCGTCCGAAGAGGCGCGTGGTCTCCACCAGTTCCGCCACCACGATCCAGCGGCCCGGCCGCTTGGACAGGTGCGCGCCCGGGTGGCGATGGAACTTGATGCCGCGCGCGCCCAGGTACTCACCGGCGGATGCCTCCTCCTCCAGCTTGCAGCCCACGTTGCCCAGCAGACCGGCCAACATGGACAGATGCAGTTGCTCGTAGCTGGCCGGCGCGCTGTTGATCTGCCATTTGTGCTCGGTCACCTCCGTGAGCAACTGGCTGTGGATGTCGCGCCATTCGCGCACGCGGCGGATGTTGACGAAGTTCTGGCGCAGCAGGCTTTCGTACTGGCGGTTGGACAGCTTGTGCTCCCCATGGCCGCCGCGCGCGTCGTTGATCCACTTCCAGAGCTTGAGGTAGCCGGTGAACTCGCTCTTCTCGTCGTCGAACTTGGCGTGCGCCTGGTCGGCCTGGGCCTGCGCTTCCAGCGGACGGTCGCGCACGTCCTGCACCGAGAGCGCGCTGGCGATGACCAGCACCTCCTCCAGCGCCTGGCGGTTGCGCGCTTCCAGGATCATGCGGCCCACGCGTGGGTCCAGCGGCAGCTTGGCCAGCTCGCGGCCCATGGGCGTCAGTTCATTGCTCTCGTCCACAGCGCCCAGTTCGGCCAGCAACTGGTAGCCGTCGGCAATGGCGCGGCCCGAGGGCGCTTCCAGGAAGGGAAAGTCCTCCACCATGCCCAGGTGCAGGGACTTCATGCGCAGGATGACGCCCGCCAGCGAGCTGCGCAGGATCTCGGGCGTGGTGAACCGCTCGCGCCCGGCGTAGTCTTTCTCGTCGTAAAGGCGGATGCAGATACCGTTGGCCACGCGGCCGCAGCGGCCGGCACGCTGGTTGGCGGCGGCCTGGCTGACCGGCTCGACCAGCAGCTGCTCCACCTTGCTCCTGAAACTGTAGCGCTTGACGCGGGCCGTGCCGGCGTCGATGACGTAGCGGATGCCGGGCACGGTGAGCGAGGTTTCGGCCACGTTGGTGGCCAGCACGATGCGCCGGCCCGTGTGGCTGTCGAAGACGCGGTCCTGCTCGGCCTGCGACAGGCGTGCGAACAGGGGCAGCACCTCGGCGCTGCGCGTCACGGCGTGGTGGCTGAGGTGTCTGCGCAGGTGGTCGGCCGCCTCGCGGATCTCGCGCTCGCCGGGCAGGAAGACCAGGATGTCGCCGGCGGCATTGCCCTGCCAGAGTTCATCCACGGCGTCCGCGATGGCGTCATTGAGGTCGTACTCCTTGCTCTCCTCGAAGGGGCGGTAGCGCTGCTCCACCGGGTAGGTGCGACCCGAGACCATGATGACCGGGGCCGGGCCCTTGGCGGAGGCAAAGTGGCTGGCAAAACGCTCGGCATCGATGGTGGCCGAGGTGACGACGATCTTGAGGTCCGGGCGGCGCGGCAGGATCTGCCTGAGGTAGCCCAGCAGGAAGTCGATGTTGAGGCTGCGTTCATGCGCCTCGTCGATGATCAGCGTGTCGTAGGCGTTGAGCAGCGGGTCGGTCTGGGTCTCGGCCAGCAGGATACCGTCGGTCATGAGCTTGACGGAGGCGTCCTTGCCCAGGCGGTCGTTGAAACGCA
>JAJZUZ010000082.1 GCA_021845965.1 Pseudomonadota bacterium
GCAGTTGCGCACCGAACTGCTGGGCCGCAAGACGACCGGCGCCTGAGGGCCGGATCTCTCAGTCCCGCCGCGCGGCCAACGGAATCCACAGGGTGGCCGTGGTGCCGGCGCCAAACGCGCTGGCCAGTTCCACATGGCCATGATGCAGTTCCGCGATTTCCTTCACCAGGCTCAGGCCCAGCCCCGTGCCGGGAATGTTGCCCGTCGTGTCAGCACGGTAGAAGCGCTCGAAGGCCCGCTGCAGTTGCTCGGGTTTCATGCCGATGCCCTGGTCGCTGACCTCCAGCACCGCAAAGTCCTGCCCCGCCCGCGCTTCCAGCCGACCTGACAGCCTGACCGCGCCGCCGTCCGGCGAATATTTGAAGGCATTGCTGAGCAGGTTGTTGAGAGCCAGCTGCATCTTCTCCGGATCAATCAGCACCCCTACCGCAGGGATCCGCTCGACCGTGACCTGCCGTTCGCCTTCGCCACGCATCAGACCGCGCACGCTGTGGCGGACCAGCTCTGCGAGCGGGTGCTCGGCAATCGCCAGGTCCAGGCCCTGCCGTGACTCGATGCGTGCCAGGTCCAGCAGCTCGTTGATCATCTTCACCAGCAGGCCGGACTGACGGTGCATGGTCTGCAGCATGTCGGTGCGGCGCTCCTCACTGAAGCTGCGCTTGAGCAGCAGTTCGGTGAAACCGAAGATGCTCACCATCGGGGTGCGCAGCTCGTGGGCGGCCGAGGCGAGAAACTCGCTTTTCATGCGGTCCACCTCATCCTCGTGCGTGACGTCGCGGAAATAGAGGATGGTCTCGCCGCGGCCGGCGACGTTGCGGCGCGATTGCAGCTGCAACACCCGGTGTTGCGGCCGTGCCAGCACCAGGCGCGCCTGCGCCGACTGCGTGTCGTCGTCGGCATGCAGCAGCTCGGGCACCGGGTGTGCCGGGTGGCAGAGTGCGGTGAGGCTGTACTGGAACTGCGCCAGGGACAGGGCCGGGCCCGCCGGTTTCCAGGGGCGCCCGGTCATGCGCTCGAAGGCCGGGTTGGCGAAGATCAGGCAGCCGGCCGGGTCGAACAGCACAAAGCCATCCGGGCTCAGACTGAAGATGGCATCCAGTTGGGCGCCGCGCTCCGCAATCGCCTGTTTCGCCTGTACGCGCGCGGTCACGTCCGAGACGATGCCGACGAAGTTGGTCACCCGGTCATCGAGCCCGCGCACGGGCGAGAAGGATAGCTCGGCGTAAAGTTCACGCCCGCCGGGCAGTTGCTGGTGCAGCGTGACGTTGGCGCTGCGCTCCTCGTCAATTGCCTGACGCAGCTCCTCGAACACCTGAGTCATTTCGGGATCGCCGGCCAGGGTATGCAGCGGGCGCCCCAGCACCTGGTGGGGTCCGAGGCCGGTGATTTTCTGGAACGCCTCGTTGACGAAGATGATGGGCTGCGTGGCGACAATGGCGTTTGTGATGAACACCCCATTGTGGCTGCTGGCCAGCGCGCGTTCATACAGCTCGGTGGTTTCCTGGGCGGCGCGTTCATCCGTGGTGTCGCGCACGATGCAGACGTAGCGCAAACGGTCGCCTGACGGGGCCTGGCCCAGCGTGATTTCCACCGGAAAACGCGTGCCGCCGACGCGCGTGCCCATGAAGTCCTGGCGCACGACGCGGTACACGCGACCGGTCTCGCCGTCAAAGCCGGCAAAGAGCTCATGCAGCGACTGTCCGTCGAGCCCGGGGATGCACGTGTCGATCGGCTGCCCCAGCAGGTCGCGTTCCTCGCGTCCGAAGATGCTGGTGGTGGCCGGGTTGGCAGAGATGACGCAGCCCTGGCTGTCCAGGCCGATGATGGCGACCGCGGCCGTATTCACGATGATCTGCGTGCGGGCGACCTCGGCGGCAACGTCATGGCTCGCCTTGTTGAGGGCGCGGGCCAGGCGGTCGACCTCCAGCATGTGGGTCCGGACGTCCGCCTGCTCGCCCAGATGGGTCGAAAGATTGCCCGCCATGTCCGCCAGCTTGTGCAGGGGGCGCAGGGCCCAGTTCAGGATGAAGGGCAGGATGGTGACGATGGCGACAATCGTGGCCAGCAAGGTGGAGACGGAGCGCTGCCAGAGCCGCTGCTGATCAAGCTCGCGTTGTGCCAGGCTGTAGCGGACCCGGACCCAGCCGAGCGCCGCATTCGACCCGACACCGATGCGGGCCCAGGACTGGTACACGTTGCCGAGGACCTGGGCCGGCATCAGGCCGTTGGCCGTGACGGCCGGCAGCGATTCGCTGCCGCCGACCTTGCTGAGGTACTGCCGGTCTAGGCGGCGCACCTCGGCCAGTCGGCGGCCGTCCGCGCGGACCACCGCAATGGCGTCGATGCCGGGCAGCCGGGCCACCTGTTGCAGGCTGGACTCGATGGCGCCGATGTCGTTGAGGATCATCGCCTCGGTGTTGGTGGAAGCCACCAGCTGGGCCAGCGAGTCGGCTTGTTCCCTGACCCGCGCCAGTGTCTCGCGGTCGATCCGGTGATAGGCCAGCACGGCGTTCGCTCCCACCACCAGGAGCGCTAGCCCTGTGAGCGCCAGCAGCAGGATCGTGCGCAGGCTATAGGGCGGGCACAGGCGCGCGAGCAGGCAGCGATTGATCCGCATGGGGCTCACTGCGGCTTGACGACGAATTTCTCCAGCCCGAGCCGGTCCAGCGGCGCATAGTCGGCCTCATAGTCGGCCGCGCCCGGCTCGGGCATCTGCAGGGCCTGCATCAGCGCGTGGGTACGCGGGTCGCGGGCGAGCGCCTGCAGGGTGGTGGCCAGCGTGGTACGCATGTCGGCGGGCACGCGCGGATGTGCCGCCAGGGGATGGGAGGCAATGGCGGGCGTGGCGTAGAGGACCCGTAACGCTTGCCGGACCGGCGCCGACTCGAGCTCGTAGGTGGAGCGCACCAGGCCGGCAGCGGCCGAGTCGCCCGCCAGGACCTGGCGGACGGCATTGCGGTGGTTGCCGGCGTAATGGGCTTCGAACGGCACCCCCTGCCGCGCCAGGACCGCCCGGATGTAGAGGCTGGCGCCCAGCGCGTTCGGGGCGGGGAAGGAAATGCGCTGGCCGCGCAGATCCGCCAGGGTCCGGGTCGGACCGTCCCGGGGCACCAGCAGCAGGCCTTCGAGCGGGCGCCGGTCCCTCAGCAAAGGCTGGTAACGGTGCGCACGGTGCGCCATGACCATGTGGTAGGGGTTGAGGTAGACGAGATCCGCCGAGCCCTGCTCGAACTCGCGCTCGAAGGCGGCGATGGAGGGATGGATGACGAGGTCGCAGTTCAGCCCCTGACGTGCCAGCGCTTCCACCATGGGCTGCCAGTTGCGGTACATCTCCACCGGCGTGAGCTGCGGCACCACGGCCAGACGCAGCCGCCCGGTGGCCGGGCCGGCTTCGCCCGCGGCGGCACCGCCACCGCTCGCCAGCGAAAGGGCCGCCCATCCCAGTGACGCCAGAAGTTCGCGGCGCGAGCGGCCGGGGTGCGCGGGCAGCGGGTTCATCGCGCCACCAGACGGTCCACCGTATCGAGCAGCTCGATCGGGCTGAAAGGTTTGACGAGGTAGGCGTCGCAGCCCACGGCCTGGCCGCGCTCGATGTCGGTGCGCTGGCCGCGCGCGGTCAGCAGGATGACCTTGGTGGCGTGCCTGAGCACCTCGTCGCCCTTGATCTTTTCGCACACCTGGTAGCCGTCCAGTCCGCCGGGCATCATGACGTCGAGCAGCACGACCGAGGGGCGCAGGTTCTGCGCCAGGCGCAGGGCATCGACGCCGTTGTCCGCCTCGTGCAGGTTGAAGTCCTCGGACTCCATGGTCATGAGGATGAGTTTGCGGATGTCCGGCTGGTCATCCACGATCAATGCGTTGCGTTTCATGCTTTCTCCTTCTTGCGACGCGACATCAGCTGGGCGAGGTCCTTGGCGTAACGCTGGGCCTGGGTGATGCCGAGGTTTTCCTGGCCCCGCAGCGGTGCGCCGGTGGGGAACTCCAGCATCACCTGCACGGTGTCTTCGTCCACACTGCTCATGCGCATCTGGCCGCCATGGAGGCTGACGATGCGCTGCACCAGGGGCAGGCCCAGACGGGGCGCGGCCTCGGCAGCGCCGGCGGCCGGTGCGACAAAGGGGCGCAGCGCGTCCTGGCCGGCGACCTTGAGCGCGCTGGCGCCGCGGTTGCGGACGCTGACCAGCACGTGCTCGCCGGACAGCGTGAAGCGGATTTCGACTGCCAGGGTGCGGCCCGAATTCACCTCCTTGCGCGAGTGCACGAGCGCGTTTTCCAGGCACTCGTGGAAGGCGCGCGTGATGAGCTTCTGGTTGCCGTAGATGGGGGGCAGCGTCTGCGGCGGCTCGACGATCTCAAAGCGCACGCCCATGCCTTCAGCCCGTTCGCGCAGCTCGGTGCACACCTGGCGGATCAGCGTCAGAGGTTCGACACGGTCGCTGCTTTCGAGAAGTTCGTTGCCGAAGACCTCGACCAGATCGGCCAGCCTCATCAGCCGCTGGCCGAGGGACTGGACTGCCAGTTCCACGCCCGTCGGGCCCTTGCCGGCCGGCAGGGTCTGCAGCTGGCGTTGCAGCAGGTTCATCGGCGGCACGAGCTCGTCGCGCAGCAGTTCAATGATGTTCTTGAGCTTCAGGGTCGCTGGTGAGGGGCCGATGGCGACCGAGGTGTCGGGGGGGGCCACGCCGACGAAGGCGATGTCCAGCCCCGCGGGCCCCGACATGAAGCGGCCTTCAATCTGGTGCCCGTCGGCCAGCTCGATCCTGGCGCTGTAGGGCAGCTTGAGCTTGCCGAGTGTGGCGGCAGCGACCAGTGCCTTGATGATGGGGTTGCCGCTCATCGTGTCCACCGGCCGGCCCGGGTGCTGCTTGGCCGCGCTGTTGGCGTAGGTGACGAGGCCACTGACGGCAAAGGTCAGCAGGGGGGCGGGCATGGCCTCGAAGAGGGCGTAGACCGACGGTTGATGGAAGTTGACGGCCATGATCGTGTGGAACCTGATCGGTTTGTCGTGGTATCAAATATATCAAAAACATTAAATTAATCAAATAAAATGATAAAAACCACAAAATCAACTTAGGCATGCGAAAAAAAACCCCGGCGTGCCGGGGTTGCTTGTGGGAGAGGGGACAAGGCTAGAGGCCGAAATCCAGCGGCAGGCCGACGTAGTTCTCGGCGACGGAGCGGGAGCCCGCTTCGGAGTGAATGAGGTAGTCCAGCTCCGCCTCCTGCAACTTCTGGCCGATTTCGCCGTTTTCCGGAAAGCGATGCATCAGGCTGGTGAACCACCAGGAGAAGCGTTCGGCGCGCCAAATGCGTTTCAGGGCCAACTCGGAGTAGCGGTCGACGCCCGCCTCCGATTTCTCCTTGTAGTACTCGACCAAGCCGTTGAAAAGGTACTTCACGTCGGTCGCGGCCAGGTTCAGGCCCTTGGCGCCGGTGGGCGGCACGATATGGCCGGCATCACCGGCGAGGAACATGCGGCCGAAGCGCAGCGGTTCGGTGACGAAGCTGCGCAGCGGCGCAATGCTTTTTTCGATGCTGGGGCCGGTGACGAGCTGGTTGCGCGCATCGGGGTCCAGGCGCAGGCGCAGTTCCTGCCAGAAGGCTTCGTCGGACCAGTCTTCCACCTTGTCGGTCAGCGGCACTTGCAGGTAATAGCGACTGCGCGTCTGGCTACGCATGGAGCACAGGGCGAAGCCCCGCTCGCTGTTGGCATAAATCAGCTCTTCGTGCACTGGTGGCGTGTCTGACAGCAGGCCCAGCCAGCCGAAGGGGTAGACCTTTTCGTATTCGCGGATGGCGCTGCGCGGTGCGCTGGCGCGGCAGACACCATGGAAGCCGTCGCAGCCGGCAATGAAGTCGCACTGGATCTCGTTCGTCTTGCCATCTTTCTCGTAAGTGACGCGCGGGTTCCTGGTGTCGAAATCGTGCACCTGCACATTGACGGCCTCGTAGACAGTGGTGAGGCCGGCGGCCTGGCGTGCATCCATCAGGTCGCGCGTCACTTCGGTCTGGCCGTAGACCATGACGTTCTTGCCGCCGGTGAGCCGGTTCATGTCGATGCGGTGGCGTTCGCCCTTGAACAGCATGTCGAAGCCACCGTGAACCAGGCCTTCCTTGTGCATGCGGGCGCCAACGCCCGCCTCATCAAGCAGGTCAATCGTGACTTGTTCAAGCACGCCGGCACGGATGCGGCCGAGAACATATTCCGCGCTCTGGCGCTCGACAATCACGGCGTCGATGCCGGCTTTATGCAGCAACTGGCCGAGCAGCAGGCCGGAGGGGCCGGCGCCGACGATGGCAACCTGGGTGCGCATGGGGGTCTCCTGGTGGGCAAATGCGATGTCGCAAGCTTAGGAAGTGCCCGGCGGAAAATCATCCTTGATCTGGATCATTTGCGCGATCATCGCCTGAAATGTGCGATCATCGCGCAGAAATGGAACTGCCATGATCGCCAAGACCGACCTGATCGAAGGCATGGCCAAGGGCATGGCCGTGCTGGAGAGCTTCGACACCGAACGCCAGCGCCTCAATGCCACCCTGGCCGCCCAGCGCGCTGGCATCACCCGGGCCGCAGCGCGGCGCCACCTGCTGACGCTGGCCCACCTGGGCTATCTGGAGAGCGACGGCAGCTACTTCTGGCTCTCCAGCAAGGTGCTGCGTTTCTCCGGCAGCTACCTTGCCTCGTCGCGCCTGCCGCGCGTGCTGCAGCCGATGCTCGAGCGCCTGGCGGCACAAAGCGGCGAGGCTTTCTCGGCCGTCGTGCTCAACGGCGACGAGGTGGTGATCGTGGCGCGCAGCAGCGATGTGCGCCGTGCCGCGGCCGACGATCTGCCGCCGGTGCTGGCTTACGGCCTGCACCTGGGGGCACGGCTGCCGGCACACGCCACCTCGACCGGGCGGGTGTTGCTGGCTGCGCTGTCCAAGGCCGCGTTCCAGGCCTGGATGAAGGGGCGGCTGCTCGGGCGGCTGACCGTGCACACGTTGACGGAGCCGCGCCAGTTTCGTGCCGTGATCGAACAGGTGCGGCGCGACGATTTCTGCCTCAGCAGCGAAGAGCATGAGCTGGGCGTGCATGCGCTGGCGGTGCCGCTGCGCAATGCACAGGGACAGACCGTGGCCGCCCTCAATGTGGTGGCGTCGACGGCACGTCTTTCCGGCCAGACCCTGCAGCGCGAGCTGCTGCCGCTCATGTGGGAGGCCGCCCGCGAGATCCGGGCGTTGCTGTGAACTGTATGCAAATGAAACAGTTGCACGCTTCGCGATGAGCCGCCGCGCGGGCGGTATATAGTGGCCGAGAGACTGTCCGCGGTCCCATACCGCACATCAAAAAAGGAGCACACATGAAGCGTCTGTCCCTCGTTGTCGCCATGGCTGTCACCATGCCCTCCGTCTGGGCCCAGGTCAAGCCATGCGAGGAGCTGAAATCGGAGATCGCCGCCAAGATCGAAGCCAACGGTGTCAAGAATTACACCCTGGAGATCGTGGCCAGCGATCAGGTGGGTGATCGCAAGGTGGTGGGCAGCTGCGAAGGCGGCAGCAAGAAGATTGTGTACGTCCGCCAGTAAGCCGGCTCAGGCCCCGGCCTGCGACAGCGCCGCCACCATGCTGGCGGCGTTTCTTTATGAGTAAGGGAGGGTTGACGGCGCCGCCAGAAGCGCCGCGCCCCGCATGGGCATAGACCAGACATGTTTTTCAGAAAAAACCGGGATCGGAGCGTTGGGGCCGAGACCGTCAGCCCCAACTCGGTGCTGCCGCGGCGCATGGATCTGGAGGAACGCAAGGCCTTCCGGCGCGACCTGCTGGACCAGGTGATCCGTGAGAGCCTGCAGACGCTGGACGTGGCGCCGGGCATGTACCGTTTCCGCATCACGCCCCTGGACCTGCGTCACCATCGTTTCATCGCCACGATCGACGTCGGCCCGAATTTCCAGCCGCGGCGCACCGGCCGCGCCTGGAACTTTCCGGACATCGAAGCCTTCCTCAAGAAAAATGCCTTCGAGCGTTTTGGCCTGATGCTGGAGGGTGTCTACTGGCGCGTGGGTACCCTCGGGCCGGCCGCGCGTCCCGCCGCTGGCGGCGAATGGGGTCCCAATCCCTGCCAGCTGGTTTCGGACGAGGAGAAACAGGCCTTGATGGACGCCATACGCCAGGGTACCGAGCTGCCGGTGCTGCATGTGGGCGACCGCGAGTACCAGTCCGAGATGGCGCCGCTGGACGAGGAGGAGCGCCACGAGCGCCGGCGCGACGCGAACGGGCACTGAGGCCTGTGTGCTGGCGGCTCAGTCCAGCGCCAGTGGCTCGGGGCGCGTGCGGTAGAACTTCAGCGGCATGACTTGCGCATCGCGCGCCGCCTGGTTCAGCACCGATTTCTTGATCTTGCCGACGACGTGCATCTCGCAGGGCTTGCAGTCGAAGCGCAGCGTCAGCTTCTCCTTCCCATTCAGCAGCGTCAGCGGCTCGGCGCGCACCGTGCCCTGCACGCCGGTGACGCCCTTGGCCTGCTTGGGACACAGGCTGAGCGAGTAGCGCACGCAGTGCTTGGTGATCATGAGGCTGACTTCGCCTTCTTCCTCGTGGCTCTCGTAAGCGGCGGCGACGACCTTGACGCCGTGCCTGGCGTAGAAGTCTCGCGCCCTTTCGTTGAACACGTTGGCCAGGTAGCTGAGGGTGTCTTCCGGATAGGGCACCGGCGGCACCACCGGCGCGGCGCGCGGCGGGCGCACGTAGGCGGCTGCCCGCGCCGCTTCCAGTGCGGCCACGGCATCGCGGCGCAGGGCATTGAGGGTGGAGGCGGGGACGAACCAGGGCTGGGCCAGTGCCAGCGCGATGTCGATGGGCTCGAAGATCGTGGTGCCAAAGCGACCCAGCTGCTCGCGCAGTGTGGCCTCGGCTTGCGCGGCGTTCCTGGCTGGCTCCTTGGGCGCTGAAACGCGTGCGCTGCCTGCATGGCCGTCTTCGTCGGTCAGCTGCAGGGCAAAGCCATCGGCCGTCTCTTCCAGTTTGACCCAGACGCCGATGCGCCGCTCGCTGGACTTCTTCTCCAGCATGCGCACCCAGTTCATGTCGCGGTTGCGGTTGAGCTCGGTACCCTTGCGCAGGTCCCTGAAGCCGGCCATCGGATCTTTGGGGTAGACCCGCCACTGGTCCACCGCCAGCGGACCGGCCGGTTCAGCGCGGTTGATGGCCAGGCCCACCAGTTCCTTCTGCAGGTCGTAGTAGCACAGGCCGTCGCCGTTGTGCAGCAGGGTGCCGGGCTCGCTGACGGTGAGCTCGACGAAATCGGGGCCGACCTTGGTGACATAGCCCAGATGCCGGCCCGGGTTCTTGGGCGTGTCGAAGGCGCCGATGTCGGCCTTGCGGCCCTGCACGAAGTAGTCGGTGAATTCGCGGTTGAAGTTCTGGTCGGGGTCGGGCGTGAACGTGAAGGTGGTCTTGCCGCTGGAGGCGCGGGCCAACTCGGGCCTCTGCTCCAGCAGCTCGTCGAAGAGCTTGCGGTAATGCGCCGTGATGTTCTTCACGTAGGCCAGGTCCTTGTAGCGGCCCTCGATCTTGAAGCTGCGGATGCCGGCATCCACCAGCGCCGCCAGGTTGGCGCTCTGGTTGTTGTCCTTCATCGACAGCACGTGCTTGTCGTGGGCCACGAAACGGCCCTGGCTGTCCAGCACCTGGTAGGGCAGGCGGCAGGCCTGCGAGCAGTCGCCGCGGTTGGCGCTGCGGCCGGTATGGGCGTGGCTGATGTAGCACTGGCCGCTGTAGGCCACGCACAGCGCACCATGGACAAAGAACTCCAGCGTGCAGTGGGTTTGCTGGCGGATCG
>JAJZUZ010000083.1 GCA_021845965.1 Pseudomonadota bacterium
GCTGCAGGGACTCGTCTCGCTCGTCCCACTTGTAGCCCTGGTCGGGCATGTCGGACAGCAGCATCTCCAGCACCATCTTCTGGCTCTTGACGGCGCGCTCGCTCTTCGTCTGCACGTCCATGCCGGCGGTGGCGCTGCGGCAGCAGCTGGGCGCCAGTGTGCGCTCGCCCTTGATCTCGACCACGCAGGCGCGGCAGTTGCCGTCGGGGCGGTAGCCTTCCTTGTAGCAGAGGTGCGGGATCTCTAGCCCCAAGCGCTTGGCCACGGTCAGGATGGTTTCGCCGGCGTAGGCCTGGGCCTTCTTGCCGTCCAGTGTGAACTCCACTGTCTGCGGCATCAGTTCATTGAGTTTGGCGGGTGCATTCATGCTCAGGCTCCCAGCTCGTGCGGAAAGTATTTCTGGACACAACGGATCGGGTTGGGCGCGGCCTGGCCCAGGCCGCAGATGGAGGCGTCGCCCATGACCTGGCTCAGGTCCTCCAGCAGCGCGTTGTCCCACTTGGGCGCTTCCATCAGCGTCGCCGCCTTGGCGGTGCCGACGCGGCAGGGCGTGCACTGGCCGCAGCTCTCGTGCGCGAAGAAGCGCATCATGTTGAGCGCGGCGCCACGCGCGGTGTCGTGCTGGCTCAGCACGATGACCGCGGCCGAGCCGATGAAGCAACCGTAAGGTTGCAGGGTGTCGAAGTCCAGCGGGATGTTGTCCATGCTGGCCGGCAGGATGCCGCCCGAGGCGCCGCCCGGCAGGTAGGCGTAGAGCTCATGGCCGTCGAGCATGCCGCCGCAGTACTGGTCGACCAGCTCGCGGATGGTGATGCCCGCCGGCGCCAGCTTCACGCCCGGGTGCTTCACCCGGCCGCTGACGCTGAAAGACCGCAGGCCCTTGCGCCCGTTGGCGCCAAAGCTGCTGAACCACTGCGGGCCCTTCTGCACGATGTCGCGCACCCAGTACAGGGTCTCGAAGTTGTGCTCCAGCGTCGGGCGGCCGAACAGGCCGACCTGCGCGATGTAGGGCGGGCGCATGCGCGGCTCGCCGCGCTTGCCCTCGATGCTCTCGATCATGGCGGACTCTTCGCCGCAGATGTAGGCACCGGCCCCGCGGCGCAGCTCGATCACGGGCAGCGCGCAGGGCGGGTTGGCCTGCAGCTTGGCGAGTTCCGCCTCCAGCAGGGCACGCGCGCCGTGGTACTCGTCACGCAGGTAGATGTAGCAGGCGCCCACGCCCACCGCGTAGGCTGCCACCAGCATGCCTTCGAGGAAGCGGTGGGGGTCGCGCTCGAGGTAGGTGCGGTCCTTGAAGGTGCCGGGCTCGCCCTCGTCGATGTTGATGGCCATCAGCTTGGGCGCGGGCTGGTCGCGCACGATGCGCCACTTGCGCCCGGCCGGGAAACCGGCACCGCCCAGGCCACGCAGGCCCGAGTCTTCCATGGCCTTGATCACCGGCTCGACGTCCTGCTTGCCACTGAGCAACTCCGCAATCAGGCGGTAGCCGCCTTGGGCCTGGTAGGCCTCGTAACCCACGAAATCGGGCGAAACCTGCTGTTGGCTCGGCAGCGGCGAGACGGATTTGAGTGCCAGCGCCGCCGGCTCGAAAGCGGCCTTGGCGCCGGACCTGGCGTGCGTGGTGGCACCGGCCTTCACGGCCTTGGCCACGCTCTCGGGCGTGGCGCGCAGCACCGGGTTCTGGTGCACCACGGCCACCGGCGCCTGCTCGCAACGGCCGACGCAGGGCGCGGGAATCACGCGCACCTTGGACGGATCGGCGCCCAGCGCGGTCTGCAGCTTGCTCATCAGGCTCTGCGCGCCGCCCATCTCGCAGCTCAGGCCGTCGCACACGCGCACGGTCAGCCCAGGGGCCTGCTCCTCCCCCTTCACCACCTCGAAGTGGTGGTAGAAGGTGGCGACCTCGTACACCTCGGCCATGGGGATGTTCATCTCCCGGGCCAGCGCCACCAGGTGGCGGTCGTGCAGACAGCGGTAGGTATCGTTGAGCTTGTGCAGGTATTCGATCAGCAGGTCGCGGCGGTGGCCGTTGGCGGGCCGGGCGCCGATCAGGGTGACGACTTCGGCCAGCGACTTCTCGTCGGGCTGGCGGCCCTTCAGCTTGCTCTTGCGACGGATGCGCTCGCGCATGTCGTCGACCGTGGCCACCGCCACAGCCTGGTATTCGCCTTTGCGGCCGGGATGGTTCATGGGTATGTCTCTCAATTCATAACCTGGAGCGCAGTGTCCGCTTGAGCCTACAGCGGGTCAAATTCCATTGAAACATGTCGTGATTCACAAAACAAATGACGCAATGCAGCAATGAAGGCTGAATCTTATTGATCGGGCCTGAAGCCCCGGGCTCCGGCAGATTCAGGCGTGCAGCAAGCCGCTGTGCGCCGCTGCGTGCCGCAGCCAGGCCGCATCCTGCGCCAGCGTGAGCGCCGCTTCCAGCGGGCGCGAGTGGCGTTCCGCCGTCTGGATCATGAAGCCGATGGGCGTCTGGATCTCGGGCCCGGTCAGCGGCAGGGCTTCCAGTTCGCGGTAGGGCCGCACGGCGCCCACCAGGGCACCGGGCATGATCACGCAGACCGCGCCACCGACCGCGCTGAGCGCCAGCGTGAGCAGGGAGTTGGTCTCCAGCGCCGGGCTGACCTTGGCGCCGGCGTCGGCGAAGGCGCGGTCGACGATGGCGCGGTTGTGCATTTCGGAGGTCATGAGGCACAGCGGCAGCTCCGCGGCGTCCTTCCAGCTGATGGGCGCGCCAAAGCGCATGCCCTCGGCGCCCGGCTTGTCGCCCTTGCGGACCAGGAAGTAGTGCTCGGTGTACTGCGGCAGCGTGCGCAGGGCACCGGCCACGGGGCGGACGCGTTCGATGAAGCCCAGCCCCATGTCCAGCGTGAGTTCTTCCAGCCCCTCCTCGATTTCCTGCGAGCTCATGGAGCGCACCACGGGCAAGATGCCCGGGTGGCGCGCCTGCAGCGTGGCGGCAAAACGCGCCGCGACGGGCTCGGCCGAGGGCACGACGCCGATGGTCAGCGTGCCCTGCGGCTGGCCGGTGACGCTGCTCAGGTCCTGCTTGAGCAGCTGTTCCTCGCGCAGCATGCGGCGCGCACTCTGCAGCAGGCGCTCACCCTCGGGCGTGAAGCCCACAAAGGTGCGACCGCGCTTGACGATGGGGGAGCCGAACTCCTCTTCCAGCGCACGGATGGCGTTGGAGAGCGCCGGCTGCGTGACGTGGCAGGCCTGGGCCGCGCGGGCGAAGTGCTTGTGCTCGTCGAGGGCGACGAGGTAGCGCATGGAAACGAGGAGGTTCATCGGACCACCATCTTGCCAGAACGTGAAGTTGTGCACATCGGCGACAGCGGATCAGTGGAAACCATGAGGACAGCGACCCATTTAGTTCAGTCAAATAACTATTTTCAATAATCAAATGACCCGCACCTCGTTCCGGACCGTCATGCGGGCGCAGTGGAGGTGAGCAAGGAGCTTGGCATGTTTCGTCCTTTTATTCTGATGCTGGCACTTTGGGCCCTGGGCGCGGCCCATGCGGGAGACCGCGGTGTCACGCCGACGGAGATCCGCCTGGGTGCTTCGGCCGTGCTCAGCGGTCCCCTCGGACCGCAGACGCTGGACTACGGTGCTGGCGCGCGGCTGTACTTTGACGCCATCAACGCCCAGGGCGGCGTGCACGGCCGCAAGATCGTCTACAAGTTGCTGGATGACGGCTTCGACCCCAAGCGCGCGGTCGAGAACACACGCAAGCTCATCGAGGAAGACAACATCTTCATGGTCTTCAACAACACCGGCACGGCCCATACCATGGCCATCATGCCGCTGGCCGAAGAGACCCGCACCATCGTGTTCGGGCCGGTGACGGGCTCCTCGGCGCTGCGCAACAAGGTCAGTCCGTATCTGTTCCATGTGCGCGCCGGCTACGCGGACGAGGCGCGGCGCATCATTGCCCACCTCAAGGACACCGGGATCACGCGGACCGCGATCGTCTTCCAGGACGACAGCCTGGGCAATGCCCTGCGCGCTGAGCTGCAGGGTGCCGCCAAGGCGGCCCAGATGAATTTCGTGGCCGAGGTGCGCATCGACCCGAAAGCGGCGGGCGACCTCGACGCCGCCGCCAGCGCCACGGAGAAAGCGCAGCCGCAGGCCGTGCTGCTGGCCCTGGGCGGGGCCACGTTTCCTGCCTACATCAAGGCGGTACAGAAGACCAGCGCCCGGCCGACCTACTACGGCTTTTCCATCGCCAGCGTGGACCTGATCCGGCGCGACCTGAAGGAGGATGCGCGCGGCATCATCGTGGCCCAGGTCATGCCGCCGGTACGCAACAAGACCCTGCCGGTGGTGGCCGAGTACCTCAAGGCGCTGCAGGACAAGGACCCCAAGGCCGTGCCCTCGGCCTTCCAGCTCGAAGGCTTCATCCACGCCAGGATTCTGGTGGAAGGACTGCGGCGCGCCGGCCGCAACCTGAGCACCGCGTCCTTCGGCAAGGCCCTGGAAGATATCGGCGAGATCAGCTTCGGCCGCTTCGTGGCCAGGTACTCACCGAGCTCGCACAACGGCTCGTCCTACGTGGAGCTGGCCATCATCGACAGCCAGGGCAACCTGATGTACTGACTGCAGCGAGGGCGCGCTTCCGCCCTCGCCGCCGGCCCGTCCGGCTCAGGTCTCCTTCGAGATCTTGATGCTCGGGAACTTGCTGGAGAAGTCCTTGTTCTTGGCCGCGATCGCCAATGCGACCTGCCGTGCCACGGCCTTGTAGATGCCGGCGACTTCGCCGTCCGGATCAGCGACCACGGTGGGCTTGCCGCTGTCGGCCTGGATGCGGATCTGCATGTTCAGCGGCAGCGCACCCAGGTAATCCATGCCGTACTCGGCCGCCATCTTCTTGCCGCCGTCGGCGCCGAAGATGTGCTCCACGTGGCCGCAGTTGCTGCACACGTGCACGGCCATGTTCTCGACCAGGCCGAGGATGGGCACGCCCACCTTCTCGAACATCTTGATGCCCTTCTTGGCGTCGATCAGGGCAATGTCCTGCGGCGTGGTGACGATGACGGCGCCTGTCATGGGCACGCGCTGCGCCAGCGTGAGCTGGATGTCGCCGGTGCCGGGCGGCATGTCGACGATCAGGTAGTCCAGGTCCTTCCAGTTGGTCTGGCGCAGCAGCTGCTCCAGCGCCTGCGTGGCCATGGGGCCGCGCCAGATCATGGCCTCGTCGGGCGCCACCAGGAAGCCGATGGACATGACCTGCACGCCGTAGTTCTCCAGCGGCTCCATGGTCTGCCCGTCCTCGCTCTCCGGGCGGCCGTCGATGCCCATCATCATGGGCTGGCTGGGGCCGTAGATGTCGGCGTCCAGGATGCCCACGCTGGCACCCTCGGCGGCCAGCGCCAGCGCCAGGTTCACCGCCGTGGTGCTCTTGCCCACGCCACCCTTGCCGGAAGCGACCGCCACGATGTTCTTCACCTTGGGCAGCAGCTGGACACCACGCTGCACGGCATGCGCGACGATCCTGGTGTTGATGTTGACGGAGACGTTGTTGACGCCGGCCACGCCCTTGGCGGCGGCGATCAGTTCCTTGCGGAAGGCGGGAATCTGGCTCTTGGCGGGATAACCCAGCTCGACGTCGAAGGAGACATCGCCGTCGTGGATGGAAAGGTTCTTGACGGCCTTGCCGGACACGAAGTCCTTGCCGGTGTTGGGGTCGACCACCGCCTGGAGGGCGTCGAGCACCGCTTGTTCTGTCACTGCCATGTTGTGGGATCTCCTGAAGTGCACATAGTCTAGCCGCGGCCCACATAACCTCACCGGCCCGGGCCTTTTGCACACCCCCGGGGTTTCCCGCAATGCCAAGGGATTACTCCCTGGCCGGCGTCACCCCATAATGACCGCATGGCAAGCCCTGATCTCGCCGAGACTCAAGTGCCCCGCATCGGCCTGCTGCTCACCGGCGGCGGCGCGCGTGCCGCCTACCAGGTCGGCGTACTCAAGGCCCTGGCCGAACTGCGCCGCGCGAGCGAGCCGCGCCGCCGCGCCAGCCCCTTCCAGATCATCACCGGCACCTCGGCCGGCGCCATCAACGCCGCGGCGCTGGCCTGCGGCGCGGATGACTTCGACCTCTCCGTGCGCCGCATCGTCAAGGTCTGGCGCAACTTCAGCGCCGGCCAGGTGTACGAGGCCGACCTGCTCAGCGTGCTGCGCACCGGCGCGCGCTGGATGAGCCTGCTGTCGCTGGGCTGGGTCATCGCGCGCTGGCGCCGCATCAAGCCGCGCTCGCTGCTGGACAACGCGCCGCTGGAGTTGCTGCTGCGCGAGATGGTGCCGCTGGAGCGCCTGCCCGAGCTGATCGCGCAAGGACACCTGCAGGCGCTGGCGGTCACTGCCTCGAGCTACAGCTCGGGCCACCACGTGACCTTCTTCGAAGGCGCACCGCAGCTGCAGCCCTGGGTGCGCTCGCAGCGCCTGTCCGTGCGCGACCGCATCACGCGCGAACATCTGCTGGCCTCGTCGGCCATTCCCTTCGTCTTTCCGGCGGTGGAGCTGCCCATCAACGGCGGCAGCGAGTACTTCGGCGACGGCTCCATGCGCCAGACCGCGCCGGTGGCGCCCGTCATCCACCTCGGCGCCGAGCGCATCCTGGTGGTGGGTGCGGGCCGCATGGCCGAGCCGCGCGACACGCTGCGCCAGGCGACGCCCGGCAGCTACCCCTCGCTGGCGCAGATTGCCGGCCACGCCATGTCCAGCATCTTCCTGGACGCGCTGGCCGTGGACATCGAGCGCATCCGGCGCATCAACCAGACGCTGGCCCTGATCCCGCGCGAGGCGCGCCAGGCCAGCGCCCTGCGTCCGGTCGAACTGCTGGTGATCTCCCCGTCCGAGCGCCTGGACGCCATCGCGGCCCGCCACGCGGGCGCGCTGCCGCATGCGGTGCGCAGCCTGCTGGGCGGCCTGGGCGTCTCCTCCAGCCGCGAAGACATCAAGGGCGGCGCGCTGGCCAGCTACCTGCTGTTCGAAGCCGAGTACACGCGCGAACTGATGGAGCTGGGCTACCGCGATGCCCTGCGGCAGGAGGACGAGATCTGCCGCTTTTTCGGCTGGGAGCCCACGCCGGCGGAAGCGGCCGGGCAGCGCCTGGAACGCCGGCGCGACCCGCTGCGGCTCTGAGCCCGCCGCGGCGGCGATCCGGGCGGCCGACTAAAATCGCGGGTTCCCCCGAAAGTAACGGACCATGACCCGCAAGCTCTTCGTCACCACCGCCCTGCCCTACGCCAACGGCAACTTCCACATCGGCCACATCATGGAGTACATCCAGGCCGACATCTGGGTGCGCCTGCAGCGCATGCTGGGCAACGAGGTGCATTTTGTCGGGGCCGACGATGCGCACGGTGCGCCCATCATGATCGCGGCCGAGAAGGCCGGCAAGACGCCGCAGCAGTTCGTGGCCGACATCGCCGCCGGCCGCCCGCAGTACCTCCAGGGCTTCCACATCCGCTTCGACAACTGGAGCTCGACCGACAGCCCGGAGAACCATGAAATCTCGCAGCAGATCTACCGCGACCTCAAGGCCGCCGGCCTGATCTACACCAAGACCATCGAGCAGTTCTTCGACCCGCAGAAGAACATGTTCCTGCCGGACCGCTTCATCAAGGGCGAGTGCCCCAAGTGCGGCGCCAAGGACCAGTACGGCGACAGCTGCGAGTCCTGCGGTGCGGTCTACACCCCCACCGAACTGAAGAACCCCTACTCGGCGCTGTCCGGTGCCACGCCGGTGCTGAAGAGCTCGGAGCACTATTTCTTCAAGCTGTCCGATCCACGCTGCATCGAGTTCCTGCAGAACTGGACGCAGGACGGCAAGCTGCAGAACGAGGTGGCCAACAAGATCCGCGAATGGTTCGCCAAGGACGAGCAGGGCAACGGCGGCCTGGGCGACTGGGACATCTCGCGCGACGCGCCCTACTTCGGCATCGAGATCCCGGATGCGCCGGGCAAGTACTTCTACGTCTGGCTGGACGCGCCGGTCGGTTATCTCGCCTCGCTCAAGAACTACCTGGGCAAGATCGGCGTCGATTACGAGCAGTACATCAAGGACCCGGCCGTGGAGCAGTACCACTTCATCGGCAAGGACATCACCTACTTCCACACCCTGTTCTGGCCGGCCATGCTGCACTTTTCCGGCCGCAAGACGCCGAGCAACGTCTTCGTGCACGGCTTCATCACGGTCAGTGGCGAGAAGATGAGCAAGAGCCGCGGCACCGGCATCGACCCGCTCAAGTACCTGGCCATCGGCATGAACCCCGAGTGGCTGCGCTACTACATCGCCGCCAAGCTCAACAGCCGGGTGGAGGACGTGGACTTCAACCCGGATGACTTCGTGGCCCGCGTCAACGCCGACCTGATCGGCAAGTACGTCAACATCGCCTCGCGCGCGGCCGGCTTCATCGCCAAGCGCTTCGGCGGCCAGCTGGGCGAGATCTCGGCCGACGGCGACGCCGTGCTGGAACACCTGCGCGACGCCGCGCCGCAGGTGGCCGAACTCCTGGGCGAGCGCGAGTACGGCAAGGCCCTGCGGGAAGTCATGCTGCTGGCCGACCGCGTGAACGAGTACGTGGACCAGAACAAGCCCTGGGAGCTGGCCAAGCAGGAGGGCATGGACGCGCGCCTGCACGACGTCTGCACGGTGTGCATCGAGGCCTTCCGCCTGCTCACCCTCTACCTCAAGCCCGTGCTGCCCGCCCTGGCCGCGCAGGTGGAAGACTTCCTCAAGATCCAGCCCCTGCAGTGGGCCGATGCCCAGAAAGCCCTGGGTGCCGGCCACGCCATCGGCGAGTACAAGCACCTGATGCAGCGCGTCGATCCCAAGCTGCTCGATGCCCTGTTCGAAGCCCCGGCCGCGCCGGAACCGGAGAAAGTGCTGCCCGGTGGCGAGGAGCTCGCCCCGACCATCAGCATCGACGACTTTGCGAAGATCGACCTGCGCATTGCGAAGATCGTGGCCTGCGAGGCGGTGGAAGGCTCCACCAAGCTGCTGCGCCTGACGCTGGACGTGGGCGAAGGCAAGACCCGCAACGTCTTCAGCGGCATCGCCAGCGCCTACAAGCCCGAGGAGCTGGTGGGCAAGCTGACCGTGATGGTGGCCAACCTGGCCCCGCGCAAGATGAAGTTCGGCGTCTCCGAAGGCATGGTGCTCGCCGCCAGCCACGCCGACGAAAAGGCCCAGCCCGGCATCTACGTGCTCAACCCCTGGCCGGGTGCCCAGCC
Organism: Pseudomonadota bacterium; assembly: GCA_021845965.1. Classification (GTDB taxonomy): domain Bacteria; phylum Pseudomonadota; class Gammaproteobacteria; order Burkholderiales; family Burkholderiaceae_C; genus Hylemonella. Next base: position 9,250 of record JAJZUZ010000083.1, read on the forward strand.
CGGCATGCGGGTGCACTGACAAGCCTGCGGATTAGGGAAAAACTCGCGCAGCCATCGTAGCGAGCAAGCCGCAGGCAAGGCGGACGGAGCACAGCCACCGCAACGTACTTGCGGTACGTGAGGATGGCGCGCACCGCCCAACGCCGCATGCGGCTTGCGCAGTAGATGGATGAGTGAGTTTTCAGGCGGGGCAGGGCGCGGCGTGATAATGCGCCCGCCCGCTGCTCTTGACCTGGTACAGCGCCTCGTCGGCGCTGCGCACCAGGCTCTCGGGCACCAGCTCCTGGCGGGCCACCACCGTGGCGACGCCGATGCTGCAGGTCAGGCAGTCCGACACCGGTGAATTGGCGTGGGCGATGCGCGCCGCTGCCAGTTCATCCATGCAGCGTTGCGCCACGACCATGGCCGCGGCGCTGTCGGCACCGGGCAGCAGCACGGCGAATTCCTCGCCGCCGTAACGCGCCACCAGTTCGCCCGAGC
>JAJZUZ010000007.1 GCA_021845965.1 Pseudomonadota bacterium
ACTCCACGCTGGGCTACAGTTCGCCAGTTCGGTTCCTTGAGGACTGGATCAGCAAGCATGCTGCTCAGCAAGCAAAGGCGGCATGAGGACGATCCGCTGGAAGGCGAAATTCGATGGGCACCTCAGTCATCCAGCGCGGAAAAGACGGATCAGAGCCTTCCGTCTACTTGCTTCGTCATCTGCTCCTTACGAGGAAGCCACAGATTGAAGTAAGTTTGTCGCGTCAGGCGTATAACCTGGAGCAAGACGATTGCTTGTCATTCTCCGTCCCCACACTTCCCCCACATCGCCAGTCTGGAGACACACCTTTTAAAAAACCTGGTGTGTATTTATCGACAAAAGAGTATGAATGTAGAGGGTTGAACCGAATTTTCCAACCATTCCCGAGGGGAATGAGCTGCGAAACTGGTGCGCGGGGGGGGACTCGAACCCCCACGGTGTAACCGCCAAGACCTAAACCTGGTGCGTCTACCAATTTCGCCACCCGCGCGGGAACAAAAATGGGGAGGCCAGAGACTGACCTCCCCATGAAATCGGTCAACCCGGCATTTTAACCTGCCAGACTCCCGTTGAGCGTCCGGCGTGCAGCGTCGAGCGGATTTCCCGCCCGGCGCTCAACGCTTGACGCGGAACCACGCGGCGTACATGGCCGGCAGCGCCAGCAGCGTCAGCGCAGTGGCGACGATGAGCCCGCCCATGATGGCCACGGCCATGGGCCCCCAGAAGACCGAGCGCGACAGCGGGATCATCGCGAGCACCGCGGCGGCGGCCGTCAGCACGATGGGGCGCAGGCGGCGCACGGCAGACTCCACGATGGCGTCCCAGGCCGGGACCCCATTGGCACGGTCCTGCTCGATCTGGTCGATCAGGATCACCGAATTGCGCTGGATCATGCCCATCAGGGCGATCACTCCCAGCAGCGCCACGAAGCCGAAGGGGCGGTTCAGCGCCAGCAAGGCACCGGCCACCCCGGCCATGCCCAGCGGGCCGGTCAGGAACACCAGCATGGCGCGGCTGAAGCTCTGCAACTGCAGCATGAGCAGGGTGAAGGTGATGAAGAGCATGATGGGCATGCCGGCCGCAATCGAGCCCTGGCCCTTGCTGCTCTCCTCCACCGCGCCGGCCACCTCGATGCGGTAGCCATTGAGGCCACCGGCACGCCATTTCGCCTCCAGCGTGCGCAGCGCGGGCAGCAGCTCGGCCGTCACGGTAGCGCCCTGCAGGCCCTCGACCACATCGCTCTGCACCGTGATGCCGTATTCGCGGTTCTCACGCCACATGACGCCCGGCTCCCAGGTGAAAACGGGCTTGGCTATCTGGGTCAGCGGAATCGAGCGCCCGCTGGTGGTCGGCAGATAGGCGTTGGCCAGGTCGGTGATGGCGTTGCGCTCGTCCGCCGGCTGACGCAGGACGATATCGATCAGCTTGTCGCCCTCCCGGTACTGGCCCACGGTCTGGCCGGCCAGCAGGGTACGCGAAGCCTGGGCAATCGACTGGCTGCTGACGCCCAGCGCACGCGCCTTGGCCTGATCCACCTCCAGGCGCAGTACCTTGACCGACTCGTTCCAGTTGTCGTTCACGCCGCGCGTGTTCGGACTGGCGCGCATGGCGGCCTTGACCTCGTCCGCCCGCGCGCGCAGCACGGCCGGGTCACCCCCCACCACCCGGAACTGCACCGGATAAGGTACCGGCGGCCCGTTCGGCAGCAGCTTGACGCGGCCGCGCACCTCCGGAAATTCCTCGGCCAGCAAGGCTGGCAGCTTCACGCGCAGCGTCTCGCGGGTCTTGAGGTCGGCCGGCACGACGATCAGCTGCGACACATTGGTCTGCGGGAAGACCTGGTCCAGCGGCAGGTAGAAACGCGGCACACCCGAGCCGACCCAGGTGCTGACGGATTTCACCCCGGCCTCGGCCATGAAGCGCTGCTCCACCCGGCGCGTCACCGACTCGTTGGCGGCGAAGGAGGTGCCCTCGGGGAACCAGAGGTCCACGAGGATCTCGGGGCGGCTGGAGTCCGGGAAGAACTGTTGCTGCACCTTGCTCATGCCGACGATGCCCAGGGCAAAGGTCAGCACGGTGGCGCCGATCGTGAGCCAGCGGTGCGCCACGCACCAGTTCACCAGGACCCGGAAGCGCGCATAGAACGGTGTATCGAACAGCTCATGCGGCTGATCGCCAGCGGCATGGGGCTTGCCTTTGAGCAGCAAGGTACCCAGGTAGGGCACGAAGTAGACCGAAACGATCCAGCTCAACACCAGTGCCAGCGCCGTGACGCCAAAAATGGCAAAGGTGTACTCACCCACCGCGGATTTGGCCATGCCGATCGGCAGAAAGCCTGCGGCCGTGATCAGCGTGCCGGTCAGCATAGGCATGGCGGTGATCTCGTAGGCAAAGGTGGCGGCGCGGACCTTGTCGTAGCCCTCCTCCATTTTGCGCACCATCATCTCCACGGCGATGATGGCGTCATCTACCAGCAGGCCCAGCGCGATGATCAGCGAACCAAGCGAGATCTTGTGCAGGCCGATACCCCAGTACTCCATGCCCAGGAAGGTCAGGGCCAGCACCAGCGGAATGGTGATAGCCACCACCAGGCCGGGGCGCATGTCCACATAGTAGCGCTGCCACAGGGGCAGATGCAGGGCATTCTGGCGTTTATGCAGCCCGAGGCTGATGAAACTCACCAGCAGCACGATGACCACGGCCTCGACCAGCACGCCAACGAATTCGTTCACCGAAGTCGCCACCGCCTTCGGCTGGTCCTGCAGCTGCACCAGCTCGATGCCGGCCGGCAGCGTCTTCTCGATGCGGACCGTCGCCTGCTGCAAAGCCTTGCCCAGGCGGATGATGTCGCCACCCTTGGCCATGGAGATACCCAGCGCAATGACCTGCTTGCCCTGGTAGCGCACCTTGATGCTGGCCGGCTCGACGTAGCCACGCCTGATTTCGGCGATGTCGCCCAGGCGCAGCTGGGCACCGGTACTGCCACGGATCGGCATGGCGCGCAATTGCTCGACGGCCTCGAACTGGCCGGCCACACGGACCTGCACCACGTCCAGCGGCGTCTGTACGGCACCTGCGCTCTCCACTGCATTCTGCTGCCCGAGCTGGGCCAGCACCTGGTTCATGTCCAGCCCCAGCTGGGAGAGGCGCTTTTGCGAGACTTCGATGTAGAGCTTCTCGTCCTGCACGCCAAAGAGTTCGACCTTGGCCACGTCGGGCACGCGTAGCAGCTGCTGGCGCACGTCGTCGGCAAAGACTTTCACCTCGGCATCACTGAAGCCCTCCGACTCCAGGGCGTAGATCACGCCGTAGACGTCGCCGAACTCGTCGTTGAAAAACGGCCCCTGGACGCCGCCCGGCAGCGTGCCCCGCATGTCGCCGATCTTCTTGCGCACCGTGTACCAGGTGTTGGGCACGTCGGCGCCGCGTGTCGAATCCTTCAACTGGAAGATGATCTGCGACTCGCCCGGCTTGGAGTAGCTGCGGATCTTGTCCGCACCCGGCACTTCCTGCAGCGTGCGCTCGATCTTGTCGGTCACCTGCTCGGCGACCTGCTGCGCCGTGGCGCCGGGCCAGTAGGTGCGCACCACCATGGCGCGGAAGGTGAAGGGCGGGTCCTCATCCTGGCCCAGCTGGAAATAGGCGGCAAAGCCCAGCACCATCAGCACCAGCAGCAGGTAGCGCGTGAGGGCCGGGTGTTCGATCGCCCAGCGCGAGAGGTTGAACGCCGCTTTCGGCTGTTCTTGTGCCCGTTCTTGCTTGTTCATGCGCCCCTCACTTGCCCGGGACGGGGGCGACAGTACCGAGGGAGGCGCCAACCGCTGTCTGGGGCGGGCTCGCCAAGGCTGACGCAGCCTTCTCGCGGTAAAGCGTGACCTTCTGGCCTGGCGACAAAACGTGCACGCCGGCGATCACCACCTGCTGGCCCTCCTGCAGGCCCGCAGCGACGACAGCCTCGTTGCCGTCGGCCGTGGCAATCTGCACCGGCTGCGACAGCACCGTCATGCTCTTGGTATCGAGTACCCACACCGCCGTGGCCTGCCCGTCCTGGCGCAGCGCGCTCGTGGGCAGCTTGATGGCGCTGTTGCGCTCCTCGCTGCGCACCTTGGGCTGCACCGTGACCGTGGCACCCAGCGGCGGCAACTGGCGCCCTTCCAGCGCCACCTTGACCTGGTAGGTGCGTGTCACGGGGTCGGCGCTGGCCGACAGCTCACGCACGCGGCCGGCCAGCTGCGTCTGGCCCGGCCAGACGCTGACCTCCACCGCACTGCCCTGGCGCATGAGGGTCAGCTTGTCCTCCGGCACCGCGAAAACCGCATCGCGCGCGCCATCCTGGGCCACGCGCACCACGGGCTGGCCGGCACTCACCACCTGACCGGTCTCGGCCTCGACGGCCGTCACCACGCCCGGCGCGTCGGCCACCAAGCTGGTGTAGGCACCCTGGTTGCGCTGCGCAGTCAGCTGGGCCTGAGCCTGGTCCACCTGGGCCTGGGCCGCCTTGAGCGCGGCCTCGCGGCGCTCCAGCTCGGCCCCGCTGATGAAGTTCTGCTCGCGCAATTCCTTGAAGCGCTTGAAATCGGCTGCCGCCAGGTCCCGGTTGGTCACCGCGGCCCCCAACTGGGCCTGGGCGGCGTCGGCCGCCAAGCGGTAGTCCTGCGGGTCCAGTCGGGCCAGCACCTGCCCCGCCCTGACGCGCTGGCCCAGTTCCACTTCCCGGCTGACCAGCTTGCCCGCGACCCGGAAGCCCAGGCGTGATTCGATGCGCGGTCGCACTTCGCCTGAAAACTCCTGCGTGGCCTGCAGCCCGCCGAGTCGCACCGTCATGACCTTGACGGCACGTACCGGCTCCTCCACCGGCGCCGGTCGCGAACAGGCGGCGAGCACGAGGGTGGCCGCGAACAGGATGCCGGGCCGCCAAAGTTGACGCACGCCGAAGAAAGAGGTGTCTGACATGATTTCTCGCTCTTTTAATAACCGACCGGTCAGTAATTTAGTGCAAAGTCCCGGCCTCGTCAAGCCGCATGGGTGCGACCACCGCTCGGCGACAATCGCCCGCGTGAACACCCCCGCTTCCGTCCCGCCGCCGGTCCAGCATTACGAGAACTTTCCGGTTGCCTCCTGGTTATGCCCGCCGCGCCTGCGCCCGCCGATTGCCGCCATCTACCACTACGCACGCACGGCGGACGACCTCGCCGACGAAGGCGATGCCCCGGCCTCGCAGCGTCTGGATGAGCTCGCGGCCTATCGCGCTGACCTGCAGGCCGTGGCCGATGGCCGGGCGCACAGTGGCCGCTGGCCGCAGGTCTTCGAGCCGCTGGCCGCCATGCTGCGCGAATTCGCCCTGCCCGTGCCCCTGCTGGACGACCTGCTGGACGCCTTCATGCAGGATGTACGCAAGACGCGCGACCATGCGAGCTACGCCGACCAGGCCGAATTGCTCGACTACTGCCGGCGCTCCGCCAATCCGGTGGGCCGCCTCCTGCTGCACCTGTATGGCGTCCATGATGAGGCCGCCCTGCTTGAAAGCGACGCCATCTGCAGCGCCCTGCAGTTGATCAACTTCTGGCAGGACCTCAGCCGCGACATCCCGCGCGGCCGCCACTACCTCACCGACGCCGACTGCGCGGCGCATGGCGTCAGCCGCGCGGAACTTGCCGCGCTCAGGCCAAACGCGCGCATCCTGGCCCTCATCGGGGCACAGGTGCGCGCGGCCCGCGCACTTATGCTCGAGGGCGCGCCGCTGGTGCATCGCGTCCCGGGCCGCGCCGGCTGGGAATTGCGCCTGGTGGTGCAAGGTGGCCTGCGCATTCTCGACAAGATCGCGGCCCAGGGTTACGACACCCTGCAGCAACGCCCGACGATCGGCGCTGCCGACGCACCGCGGCTGCTGTGGCGCAGCCTGCGGATGGGACGTCGCCGCGTCTGAGAGCGGTGACAATGCAGCCCATGACGCCCGAGCAATACGTCCAGCAGAAAGCAGCCGCCTCCGGCAGCAGCTTCTATTACGCCTTCCTGTTCCTGCCCAAGTCCCGGCGTGCTGCCATCACGGCTTTCTACGCCTTCTGCCGCGAAGTCGACGACGTGGTAGACGAAGTCAGTGATCCCGGGGTTGCGCAGAACACGCTGGCCTGGTGGCAGGCCGAAGTGGCACGGGCCTATGCCGGCCAGCCCACCCATCCCGTGATGCAGGCCCTGATGCCGCACGCACCCGCCTACGGCATCGAGGCGCGCCACCTGCTGGCCGTGATCGAGGGCTGCGAGATGGACCTGCAACAGACACGCTACCTCGACTACCCCGGTCTGCAGCGCTACTGCCATCTCGTGGCCGGCATCGTGGGCGAAGTCGCAGCGCGCATCTTCGGCCAGACGCAGGAAGAGACCACACGTTACGCCCACACGCTGGGCCAGGCCTTCCAGCTCACCAACATCATCCGCGACGTCGGCGAAGACGCGCTGCGCGGCCGCATCTACCTGCCGGTCAGCGAACTGCAGCAGTTCGACGTCAAGGCGCACGAGATCCTGAACCGCCAGTACTCGGAGCGCTTCACGGCCTTGATGAAATTCCAGGCCGAGCGCGCCCACCGCCTGTACGACGAGGCGCTGGCGCTGTTGCCCGCCGCGGACCGGCACGCCCAGAAACCCGGCCTGATGATGGCCAGCATCTACCGCACCCTCTTGCGCGAGATCGAGCGCGACAACTTCCAGGTGCTGCACCAGCGCATCGGTCTCACGCCGCTACGCAAGCTCTGGCTGGCGTGGCGGGTGCAGGCGCTGGGAAAGCTATGACCGCCACGCTTGTGACGTCGTGCCCGGCTGGGCTTCCCGAGGTGGCCCTCGCCGCGTGGAGCGGCCCGGCGGTGCGCGCATGAAAGTCGCTGTCATCGGCGCCGGCTGGGCTGGTCTGGCTGCGGCGGTCGAAGCGACGCGCGGCGGCCACGAAGTTGCCGTCTTCGAGACCGCACGCACCCCGGGGGGGCGAGCGCGCGCCGTGCCGGCACAACTGCCGGACGGCCGCGCCGTCATGCTGGACAACGGCCAGCACATCCTGATCGGGGCCTACACCGAGACCCTGCGCCTCATGCGCACGGTGGGCGTAGCGCCCGAGACGGCGCTGCTGCGGCTGCCGCTCACGCTGCGTTTCCCCGATGGCGCCGGTCTGGCACTGCCGCGTCTGCCGGTCCCGCTGGACGTGCTGGCCGGCGTCGCCCGGGCGCGCTGGCCGCTGGGCGAGCGCCTGGGCCTGCTGCGGGCCGCGCTGGGCTGGAAGCTGGCGCATTTCGAATGCGCGCCCTCGCTCTCCGTGGCACAACTCTGCCAGGCACTCGGCCCCCAGGTCATGCGGGAACTGATCGAGCCGCTGTGCGTCTCGGCCCTGAACACGCCGGCCGAACGGGCCAGTGCGCAGGTCTTCCTGCGCGTGCTGCGGGATGCACTCTTCAGCGTGGCCGGTGGCTCGCATCTGCTGCTGCCCCGACGGGACCTTTCCGCGCTCTTCCCCGCCGCCGCGAGTGGCTGGCTGCAGCAGCAAGGTGCCGAGGTACGCAGCGGCCAGCGGATCATGCAGGTGCGCGCCCGGGGGTCGCGATGGGAGGTGGACGGTCAGCCCTTCGACGCGGTGCTGCTGGCCACGTCGTCCGGCGAAGCCGCGCGTCTGGTCCGCGACCTCGCCGCATGCCAGCCGCAAGCCACGCCGCTGGTGGACTGGGTCGTCCAGGCCGAGTCCTTGCACTTCGAGGCCATCACGACGCTTTACGCCTGGGCCCCCGATGCGCGCCTGCCGGCGCCTTTGCTGGCCCTGCGCCACGATGAACGGCAGCCGGCGCAGTTCGTATTCGACCGCGGACAACTCGACGGCACGGCGGGCCTGCTGGCCTTCGTCGTCAGCGCCAGCCACGGCGACCGCAACACCCTGCAGGCCCAGGTGCTGGCGCAGGCCCGTAGCCAGTTGGGACTGACGCTGCAGCCCGTGCAGACGGTGGTGGAAAAACGGGCGACCTTCGCGTGCACGCCGGGCCTGCGGCGGCCGCCGCCAGTCATCGCCCCCGGCCTGCTCGCCTGTGGTGACTACGTAGACGGCCCCTACCCCGCCACGCTGGAAGGGGCGGTGCGCTGCGCCGTGGCGGCGGTGCGCACCCTCTGAGACTGCCATCTAACCCACGAATATGGGGCGCGGGCAGCCCGGTGGGGTCGTAAGATGCGGGTCTTGGCCACGGGGAGAGAGCCGTCGAGATGAAGCGCACGTTCAAGTTTCTGTCCATCCTGCTGATCCTGCTCCTGACCGCCCTGGCCATCGCGCTGGGCGCCGGTTTCTGGCACGCACGCAGCAAGCTGCCGCAACGCAGTGGCGCGCTGCCGCTGAGCGGGCTGCAGGCACCCGTGCTGGTGCAGTGGGACGAACGCGGTGTGCCCCACCTGCAGGCGCAGAACCAGACCGACCTGTACCGCGCGCTGGGCTTTCTGCACGCACAGGACCGCCTGTTCCAGATGGAGATGGTGCGCCGCCTGGCCCGGGGGGAACTGGCGGAGATCCTCGGCCCCAAGCTCGTGGACACCGACCGGCTGTTTCGCACCCTGGAGCTGCGCCAGCAGGCCCGCCTGATGGCGCAGCGCATCGATCATGACAGCGCGACCTGGCAGGCCCTGCTGGCCTATCTGGACGGCATCAACGAGTTCCAGCAGACACGCCCGCTGCCACTGGAATTCGAACTGCTGCGCATCGAGCCCCATCCCTTCACACCCGAAGACACGCTGGCCGTCGCCGGCTACCTGGCCTACAGCTTCGCTGCGGCGCTACGCACCGAGCCTGTGCTGACCTATGTGCGCGACCAGCTTGGCCCCGATTACCTGCGCATCTTCGATCTGGAGTGGCAGCCGCTGGGCGTCCTGGGCCCCCAGAACCAGACGCCCGTGGCGCTGGGCCGCGACGACTGGCGCGCGCTGGCACGCGTCTCCGAACTCAGTCAGCAGGCCCTGGCGCTGGCGGGCGTCCCGGTGCTGGAGGGCAGCAACGCCTGGGCCATCTCCGGTGCCCGTACCAGCAGCGGCAAGCCGCTGTTGGCGGGCGATCCGCACATCGCCTACGCGCTGCCGGCGGTCTGGTACGAGGCGCACCTGTCCGCGCCCGACTTCGACCTCTACGGCCACTTCCAGGCCCTCAATCCCTTTGCGCTGCTCGGCCACAACCGCCAGTTCGGCTGGAGCCTGACCATGTTCCAGAACGACGACATGGACCTGGTGGCATTGAAGGTCAATCCGCAAAACCCGCAGCAGGTCTGGTACCAGGGCCAGTGGGCCACGCTGCAGACCCGCCAGGAGACGATTGCCGTCAAGGGCTCCGATCCGGTCACGCTGACGCTGCAGCGCTCTCCCTACGGCCCCATCATCAACCAGGCGTTTCCCGACAGCCTGGGCAAGACGCCCGTGGCCATGTGGTGGACCTTCCTGGAGACCGACAACCCCATCCTGGACGCCTTCTACGAACTCAACCGGGCCGACACGCTGGCCAAGGCGCGCCGGGCGGCCAGCAAGATCCACGCGCCCGGGCTGAACGTCGTCTGGGCCAACGCTGCCGGCGACATCGGCTGGTGGGCGGCCGCCAAGCTGGTGCAGCGCCCGCTCAACGTGAATCCGAGCTTCATTCTCGACGGTGGCACACAGCAGGCCGACAAGCCGGGCTACTACCGCTTCGAGGACAACCCGCAGGAGGAAGATCCTGCCCGCGGCTACATCGTGTCGGCCAACCATCAGCCGGTCCCGCGCAGCGGCGTGCCGGTACCGGGTTACTACAACCTGCCGGCGCGCGCACAACGGCTGGACCAGTTGCTGCGCCAGAATGGGATCCGCTGGAACCTGCAGAACAGCCAGGCGCTTCAGCTGGACGAACAGACCGACTACGGCCCGCGCGTGCTGCGCCCGCTGCTGCCGCTGTTGCGCGAGCTCACCACCGATTCGATCGAACGTTCCCTGATCGACCAGCTGGCCGAATGGGACGGGCGCTACGCCGCCACCAGCTTTGCGCCGACGCTCTTCAACCAGTTCGTCTACGAACTGCTCAAGGCCGCGATGGCCGATGAGCTGGGCGAAGCCCAGTTCGCCAATCTCCTGCGCACGCGCGCGATCGACTACGCCCTGCCCCGACTGACCGCCGACGCAACCTCGCCTTGGTGGGACGACCGCCGTACGCCCGACCGGGAAAGCCGCAATGACATCGTGCGCCGCGCCTGGCGCGCCACACTGGATCATCTGCAAAAGGTCGACGGCCAGTCCCTGCCCGCCTGGACCTGGGGGCGCAATCATCTGCTGACCCACGCCCACCCGCTGGGCCGCATCAAGCCGCTGGACTGGCTGCTCAACGTCGGCCCGCTGGAGGCACCGGGAGGGCGTGAGATCCCCAACAACATGGCGCATGCCATCGGCCCCGCCCCCTGGACCGTGGTGTACGGACCGTCCACGCGCCGCATCATCGATTTCGCCGACGCCGGCAAGGCCCTGGGCATCAATCCCGTCGGCCAGAGCGGTGTCTGGCTGGATGAGCACTACAAGGACCAGGCGCCTGACTTCATCGCCGGCCGCTACCAGCCCATGCACCTCAATCCGGCCGATGTGAAGGCCTCGACCCGCAGCACGCTGGTGCTGCAGCCGCCGTTCTAAGCGGCCCCCTTCAGCAGTTCGCACAGGGCGGCCATGTCAGACACGGTGGCATGCGGCCGATGCGTATCGTGCAGCCAGTCATGGCCCGCGCGGTTCACCCACACGGCCTGCAGACCGGCGTCCAGCGCCCCGACGACGTCCAGTGCGGCATCGTCCCCCACATGCAGCACCTCGTGCGGCTGCACACCGGCGGCAAAGGCGGCCGCGTGAAAGATGCGGGCATCGGGCTTGCCGGCACCAAAGGCCTGCGCGCTCAGTCCGGCATGGAAATAATCCCCCAGGCCGATGCGCTGCACGTCGGCGTTGCCATTGGACACTGCCACGACCGGAAAGCGGCTGGCCAGCCAGGCCAGTGCCGGGCGCGCGTCCTCGTACAGTTCGACCCGCATGCGCTCGGCGATGAAGACTTCATAGGCCGGTGCCACCAGGGCCGTATCCTCCGCGTGCCGCTGCAGCGCCCGGCGCACCAGCTCCTGCCGCAGGGTGCGCAGGTCATGACCGATCTCCGGACGGTCGGCCTGCACCTCGCGCCGCAAGGCCAGGCGCTGCTCGGCATCGGCCAGGAAGGCCGCCGTCTGCGGCGCGTGGGGCCGCAGCCAGTCCTGCAGGGCCTGCTCGGCGCGTGCAATCACCGGCCAGATCGGCCACAGGGTGTCGTCAAGATCCAGGGATATGGCCCTGACCTTCTTCGGATCCAGCATAGGTGGGCGAGAATACCGCATGGCTTTCCGTACCGAACCCACCTACCCCCATGGCCGGGCACCTGGCACGGCCATCCTGCTGTGCAACCTGGGCACGCCCGATGCGCCCACGCCGGCCGCGCTACGCCGCTACCTGGCGGAATTCCTGGGTGACCACCGCGTGGTTGAAATCCCCAAACCGATCTGGTGGCTGATCCTGCACGGCATCATCCTGCGCGTGCGCCCCGCCAAGTCGGCCGCCAAGTACGCAACCATCTGGACGCCCGAGGGCTCGCCGCTCAAGGTCTGGACCGAGAAGCAGGCGCAGCAGCTGCAGGGCTGGCTGCACCAGCAGGGCCACCAGGTGACGGTCCGCTACGCCATGCGCTACGGCAACCCCTCGATTGCGGCCCAGCTCGATGCCCTCAAGGCCGAGGGCGCGACGCGCGTGCTGGTGCTGCCGGCCTACCCGCAATATTCCGGCACCACCACGGCCAGCGTCTTCGATGCTGTCTACACCTGGGCGGCGCAGGTGCGCAGCCTCCCCGAACTGCGCTTTGTCAATCGCTATCACGACGACGCCGGCTACATCGCCGCCCTGGCGCAGCGCATCCGCGCCCACTGGCAGCAACACGGCCGTCCGGAGCAACTCGTATTGAGCTTTCACGGCGTGCCCGAGCGCACCCTGCACCTGGGTGACCCCTACCACTGCGAGTGCCACAAGACCGCGCGCCTGCTGGCGCAGGAACTGGAGCTAACCAAGGAGCAGTACCGGGTGACCTTCCAGTCGCGCTTTGGCAAGGCCAAGTGGCTGGAACCCTACACCGAGCCGACGCTGGTGGCGCTGGCCCAGGCCGGGGTGAAGCGCGTGGATGTGGCCTGCCCGGGCTTCACCAGCGATTGCCTGGAAACGCTGGAGGAAATTGCCCAGGAAGGACGTGAGGCCTTCCTGCATGCCGGGGGCCAGGAATTCCACTACATCCCCTGCCTGAACGACACGCCCGCCTGGATCGAGGCGCTGGGCCAGCTGGCACAACGCCACCTGGCTGGCTGGCCGACGCAGGAGCCGGCGGATGCCCAGGCGCTGGCGGCCTCGCGCGCCGCGGCGCAGTCCCTGGGCGCGCCGCGCTAGCAGCCCCAGCCCCCGCCTCAGGTCTTCTTCGGATGCCGCAGCGACTCGTAGGCCGGCCGGGTCAGGCATCGGTGCAGCCAGGCGCTGCTCAGCGGAAACTCGGCCATGAGCTCCCGCGCGGCGCGCACCCAGAGCAGGACGCTGGCCACACAGAGATCGGCCAGCGTGAAGCGATCGGCGGCGAGATTTGACTCGCCGCGCGCCTGCTGCTGCGCCAGATGCTGCTCCAGCACGCGCAATGGCACCTTCAGGCGCTGCGCGGCCGCATCGGCCAGCTCGGGCTTGCGTTGTTCGGCGGGCATGACCAGACGATGCATGAGCACGGTCAACGCGTCCTTCTCCACCTCGGTGACCGTCCAGAAGCTCCAGCGCAGGGCTTCGGCGTCCTCGCGCGGTGTCGCCGGCACGAGGTTCGCGCCATCAGGCCTGCCATGGTGCCGCGCGATGTAGAGCGCACAGGCCATGCTCTCCCAGACGGTCACCGCCCCGTCCGCCCGGTGGTCCACCACCACCGGAATGTGGCCGTTGGGATTGAGCGCCAGGAATTCCGAGGTGCGCGTCGAGCCGGCCCGGTAGTCGGTCTGCACGTGCTCAAAATCCAGGCCGAGTTCGGTCGCAACCCACAAGGGCCGCAGCGCGCGGGAAGCCTGGATGCCATAGATGGTCAGGGCCATGGGAAAAGTTCTCCTTGTCGACCCCGCATTCTGCCAAGTGCCGGACCGCCGGGTGTCGCGGGTTTGCCAGTGCTAAAGTGCCGGACAGCTATGGAATCCATGCGCATTGACAAGTGGCTGTGGGCCGCCCGCTTCTACAAGACACGTGCCCTGGCGGTCGAGGAAATCGGCAAGGGGCGCGTGCTGGTGAACGACCAGACGGTGAAACCGGCGCGCGAAGTGCGTGCGGGCGACCTGGTCACCCTGCGCCAGGGGGCTGTCATCCGCACCGTGCTGCTCAAGGGTCTTAGCAACCAGCGAGGCCCGGCGCCGGTCGCCCAGCAGCTGTATGAGGAAACCGAGGCCAGCCGGCTGGCCCGGGAGACGAGCGCGGAGCAGCGGCGGCTCGCGGCAGAACCCGCTCTGAGCATCGAGCAGGGGCGGCCAACCAAGCGGGACCGGCGGCAACTCGACCAGGCGCGCTGGGGGGATCGGTGGAGTGCGTCGGCGGATTCGTAGCTCGCCCGAGTGCTCCTGCAACGATCGAGGCACGGAGGGACTGCTCGAGATTCGTCTGGCGCGAATTTCTCGGGGCTGCCCGCGTCCAGAAACAGAGGGTTCTCGTCATCCTCCGGCTGCGCCAAAAACAAAGCCCCGCCATAGGCGGGGCTTGTTTTTGGCGGAGACGGAGGAGATCGAATAGCTAGTATCCATGCGGGTTTCCAAGGGTTCGAGAGCAAAATGCCTACAAATTTGCCTACACACATTTTCACTTTATGAAAATATTTTGAGAGAAGCAATGGCAATGATCTCTAAAGTCAGCGAGTCCAACACATTCGTGCCGGAGTACATGCCTGTCCTTGTCAGGATCAATAGAACACCCGGGCTTCCCGATAAGGAGCGAGTTCAATGGATTGGCACGGTCTTCGTCGTCGGCATCCAAATGCTGTTCACAGCAAAGCATGTAGCACAGCAGCTACTCAAGGATGACCCAGCCTTAGCACAAGGGAAACCATCTCAATATCAATACGCCATCATTCAGGTACGCAAGACTTCAAACGAGCTATTCATCTGGAACATTCATACGATCGGGATGATTGATAACTGCGACATCGCAGTTATTACATTAAGTCCGGCTCATAGCTCCGCCCAGAACTACTTGCATTGGTCGGGACTACCTTTGACTCTCATCCCACCAAGAGTTGGGGACAGAGTAGCCGCTAGCGGCATCCATCAGATACATGTGAAGCAAGTGCAGTTGAACGGCGAGTCGATCCATATTGATATAGATGTCGAACGCTCGTTTTCCGAAGGTGTGGTCAAGGATGTGCACTTTGAGCAGCGCGACCGCGGACTTTACTCATGGCCCTGCTTTCAAGTAGACGCTCAATTCGACCCTGGTATGAGCGGTGGGTACATTGTCAACGAGCGAAACGAAGTCTGCGGCGTGGTGTGCGGTAGCCTTGGTGCAACCTCCCCCGATGAAGAACACATTTCATACGGGTCACTACTCTGGCCAACAGTAAGCCTGCCAATTCCCCCTCAATGGATTCCGAATGCCCCGCCCGAGCAAGAGTGCCTACTGTGGGACTACTACCACCGAGTAGAGCCCCGGCCCATAGGCATAGATAGGGTGAACCTCAGAAATGAACTTGCGACCGGAGGATCACTCATCAGTTCCTACACGGATCCATCGTAGGCAGCTTTCTAGTGAATCTCTGTTCGAATCCTTGACCAGGATTCGAATCATCAACATCAAAACCCGAAGAGATAAGACCAGTTCTGAATCGGTTTTTTCACTCTTGTAGGCATCCATCTTTTTTGCCTACAAATTTGCCTACAGCACACTCTGCTCCCTACGCAAAACTTCAAAAATTAGGCATTTTTGGAGGTACAAAAACGAGCGTGAAATCTGCATGTAAGTGGTTGATTCGAAAAAGAAAAAGCCCGCAATCGCTGCCGACTGCGGGCTTCATCTGGCGGAGACGGAGGGATTCGAACCCTCGATGCACGTTTTAGCGCGCATACTCCCTTAGCAGGGGAGCACCTTCGGCCTCTCGGTCACGTCTCCAAATCGAAGGCTGGATTATCGCACGACTTGCGCGATATTTCTCACGCCGCCGGCTGGTCCAGGTCGAAAGCCTTGTGCAGGGCGCGCACTGCCAGCTCCATGTACTTCTCGTCGATCACGACGGAGGTCTTGATCTCGCTGGTGGAGATCATCTGGATGTTGATACCCTCTTCGCTCAGCGAGCGGAACATCTTGCTGGCGATGCCCACATGGCTGCGCATGCCGATGCCGACGATGGAGACCTTGCAGATCTTGGTGTCGCCCAGCACTTCCTTGGCGCCCAGCGCCGGCACGACCTTGTCCTTGAGCAGGTCCATGGCGCGCGCATAGTCATTGCGGTTGACGGTGAAGCTGAAGTCCGTCTTGCCATCCCTGGAGATGTTCTGGATGATCATGTCGACTTCAATGTTGGCCTCGGCCACGGCGCCCAGGATCTGGTACGCGATGCCCGGCTTGTCGGGCACGCCAACGACGGAGATCTTGGCCTCGTCGCGGTTGAATGCAATGCCGGAAACAATGGCTTGTTCCATTTTCTCGTCTTCCTCAAAGGTGATCAGGGTGCCGGACTTGGCTTCCTCGTTGATGTCGATGTCCCAGGGCGTGAAGCTGGAGAGCACGCGCAGCGGCACCTTGTACTTGCCGGCGAATTCCACGGACCGGATCTGCAGCACCTTGGAACCCATGGAGGCCATCTCCAGCATCTCCTCGAAGCTCACCGTGTGCAGGCGGCGCGCCTCGGGCACGATGCGCGGGTCGGTGGTGTAGACCCCGTCGACGTCGGTGTAGATCAGGCACTCGTCGGCCTTCATGGCCGCCGCCACGGCCACGGCCGAGGTGTCGGAGCCGCCGCGGCCCAGCGTGGTGATGTGGCCGCCCTCGTCCACGCCCTGAAAGCCGGTGATGATGACAACCTTGCCGCTGGCCAGATCGGCGCGGACGCGCTGGTCGTCGATGGACTCGATGCGGGCCTTGGTGTAGGCGCTGTTGGTCTTGATCGGCACCTGCCAGCCGGCGTAGCTGACCGATGCCATGCCTTCGGCCTGCAGCGCGATGGCCAGCAGGGCACTGGAGGCCTGCTCACCGGTGGCGGCCAGCATGTCGAGCTCGCGGTTGGTGGCGTCGTTGCTCTTCGGAGGAGCAAGCTCCTTGGCCAGGCCCAGCAGGCGGTTGGTTTCGCCGCTCATGGCCGAGGGCACCACCACCATCTGGTGGCCGGCGCGGGCCCACTTGGCGACGCGCTTGGCGACGTTGCGGATGCGCTCGGTCGAGCCCATGGACGTGCCGCCGTACTTGTGAACGATCAGTGCCATTGAAAAACGTTGGATAGTTGGCCTTCGCGCGCGGGGGCGACGCCGGCCGGTGTCTACGGGGTGTTGGCGCCCTGCCGGCAGCAGCCTCGCTACTGGGCAAAACCTAGGGATTGTACCAAGTCAGTACCTGCCCCTGACGCTCAACGAAGCCGGCACCCACCTTGAGCCGGATGCCATGGCCGCGTGTGCTGCACGCTGCGATCTGGTCCAGCAACTCGTCCAGCTGGGCCGCACTGGGCGCGGTGGCATGGCTCAGGCGCAACCAGTGGCGCAGCACATTGGCCTGACGGTCCCGGCTGAGCGCGCGCAAGCCGGCGATGGCGGGCGGATGGCCGACGCGCAGCAGGTCTTCGCCGGCCAATTCATCCAGCAGGCGCTGCGCCTGTGCCGCATGCAACGCGCTGCGGGCGAAGGTGTCGCGAAACTGCGGAAAGACAGCCTCCAGCGCCGGCAGCAGACGGGCCCGGATGCGGTTGCGGGTGTACTGCTCATCCGCGTTGGTCGGGTCCTCGATCCAGGCGACACCGCGCGCGCGCAGCCAGGCACGCAGTTCGGCGCCGCTGACGTCCAGCAGGGGCCGGTAGTAGTGGATGCCGTCGCGCTCCCACTGCGCCGGCATGGCGCTCAGGCCCGGGAGGCCGGCGCCACGACTGAGCGCGAGCAACAGGGTCTCGACTTGGTCGTCGGCGTGCTGGGCCAGCACAAGATGCCGGAGGGGCGGCCGCGCCGCTTCAGCACAGTCACGCAGCGCCGTGTAGCGCGCGCTGCGCGCAGCCTCCTCCGGACTCTGCCCGGGCGCAGGACGGGCATCAACGCGCATGACATGCAGCGGCAGCTGCAGTTGCGCGCAGACATCGCGGCAATGCTGTTCGAAGCCGTCGGCCGCGGCCTGCAGACCGTGGTGGATGTGGATGGCGCTGACCTGGCCGGGCCATTTCTCGGCACACGCCAGCAGCAGCGCGGTGGAATCGGCACCGCCGCTGTAGGCCACGGCCAGCGGCAGGCCAGGGTGAAAGTCCTGCAGCGCCTGCGCGATGGAGCGCGTCATAGGCACTGCCGACCGACGGGGAGCCGCGGCCTACTTGCCGGCCTTGGTGTCGGTGTAGCGGCCATAGCTCTGCAGGCGCTCGTAGCGGCGCTCCAGCAGTTCCTTGACCTTGAGATCGGCCACCTGGCGGTAGGCCTCGCCCAGCGCGCGCTTGAGGTAGGCCGCCATCTGCTTGGGATCGCGATGCGCACCGCCCACGGGCTCGTTGACGATCTTGTCCACCAGGCCCAGGGCCTTGAGGCGGTGCGCCGTGATGCCCAGGGCCTCGGCCGCGTCCTCGGCCCGCTCGGCGGTCTTCCAGAGGATGGAGGCGCAGCCCTCCGGGCTGATCACCGAGTACACCGAATACTGCAGCATCAGCACCTGGTCGGCCACGGAAATCGCCAGCGCGCCACCGGAGCCGCCCTCGCCGATGATGGTGGTGATGATCGGCACTTCCAGCTGCGCCATCTCGAAGATGTTGCGGCCGATGGCCTCGGACTGGCCGCGCTCCTCGGCATCGATGCCCGGGTACGCGCCGGGGGTATCAACGAAGGTGAACACCGGCAGGCCAAACTTCTCCGCCGTCTTCATGAGGCGCAGCGCCTTGCGGTAGCCCTCGGGCTTGCTCATGCCGAAGTTGCGCAGGCCGCGTTCCTTGGTGTCGCGGCCCTTTTGCTGGCCGATCACCATGCACGCGGTGCCGTTGAAACGGGCCAGGCCGCCGACGATGCTCAGGTCGTCAGCGAAATGACGGTCACCGTGCATCTCGACGAAGTCGGTGAACAGCTCGCTGACGTAATCCAGCGTGTAGGGACGCTCGGCGTGGCGCGCGATCTTGGTAATCTGCCAGGGCGACAGATTGCTGTAGACATCCTTGGTCAGCTGCAGGCTCTTCTTGCTGAGCTGGTCGATCTCTTCACTGATGTCGACGGCGGACTCTGTCTGCACATAGCGCAGCTCGTCAATCTTGGCCTCGAGTTCGGCAATCGGCTGCTCGAAATCGAGGAACGTCTTCTTGGCCATCCAGGACCTCCTTGTGTTCTGTACCTACCCAACAGGTGCAGCGCTGGCGCGCCTGCAGTCTCAGTATTCGACCGGCACCGGGTCGAGCGAGCGCCAAATATACCAAGTCGCCACGCTGCAAAAAGGTGCCCAGGCGGCGGCCACCTCGCGCGCGTCGCTGCGGCTGACGGCCTCGCCGGAGAAATAGTTACGACTGATACCGTTGATCAAGCCTATATCGTCCAGCGGCAGCACATTGGGCCGCATCAGGTGGAAGATGAGGAACATCTCGGCCGTCCAGCGGCCGATGCCACGAATGCCGGTCAGCTCGGCAATGATGTCCTCGTCATCCATCTCCTTCCAGGCCGCGACACGGATTTTGCCGCTGTCGAAATGCAGGGACAGATCGACCAGGTACTCCACCTTGCGCGCGCTCAAGCCCGCCGCGCGCATGTCGTCCACCTTGAGCTTGAGCACATTGGCCGCCGACATGCGCTTGGGCAATTGCGCGAAGCGGTCCCACACAGTCTGCGCCGCCTTGACGGAAATCTGCTGGCCCACGATGCTGCGCGCCAGCGTGGTGAAGGCATCGCCCCGGGTCTGCAGGCAGGCGTCGCCATGCTGCGGAATGAGGCGCTTCATCACCCGATCCTTCTTCATCAGGTGCTTGCAGGCCTCTTCCCAGTAGTCAGGCCGCGCCAGCTTGGTGACGGGTGCCGGGCTCACTGCGCCGCTTCCCAGGTGGTGCCCGCGGGCGAGTCCTTGAGCACGATGCCCTGCTCCAGCAGTTCCCTGCGGATCCGGTCCGCCTCGGCAAAATTCCTCGCCGCCTTGGCGGCCGCACGCTGCTCGATCAACGCTCGAATGGCTCCCTCGTCCAGGGTTGAACCGGCCTGAAGGAAGGCCTCGGGCTCGTCCTGCAGCAGGCCCAGACAGCCGCCCAGCGCCTTGAGCAGGCCGGCCAGCTGACGCGAGCCGGTCTTGTTGACCTCGGTCGCCAGCTCGAACAGCACGGCCACCGCTTCCGGGGTACCGAAATCCTCGTCCATTGCCGCCTTGAAGCGCGCGGCATGGGCGTCGAGCCAGTCGATCTGCTCCAGCGGCGCGGGCTGGACGGCCTGCAGCGAGGTGTATAGCCGCTTGAGGGCACTGCGCGCATCGTCCAGGTGCGCGTCGCTGTAGTTCAGCGGGCTGCGGTAATGGGCGCGGATGATGAAGAAACGCACCGTCTCCGGGTCGTACTTGGCCAGGATCTCGCGTATGGTGAAGAAGTTGCCCAGTGACTTGGACATCTTCTCGTTGTCCACGCGTACGAAGCCGTTGTGCATCCAGAACCGCGCCAGCGGCTGGCCCGTGGCGCCTTCGCTCTGGGCGATCTCGTTCTCATGGTGCGGGAACTGCAGGTCCGCGCCGCCGCCATGGATGTCGAAGCTCTCGCCCAGCACCTCGCAGCTCATGGCCGAACACTCGATGTGCCAGCCCGGGCGGCCCGGGCCGTACGCGCTGTCCCACCTGGCCTCGGCCGGCTCGCCGGGCTTGGCGGACTTCCAGAGCACGAAGTCCAGCGGGTCGTCCTTGCCGTCGAGCACCGCCACGCGCTCGCCGGCGCGCAGCTCGTCGAGCGACTTGCCCGACAGCTTGCCGTAGCCCGGGAACTTGCGCACGGCGTAGTTCACGTCGCCGTTGCCGGCGCGATAGGCCAGGCCCTTCTGCTCCAGGCGGCCGATCAGGGCGAGCATCTGCGGCACGTAGTCGGTGGCGCGCGGCTCGTGGTCCGGGCGCTGGATGCCCAGGGCGTCCGCGTCCTGGTGCAGGGCCGCGATCATGCGGTCGGTCAGCGCCCGGATGGTCTCGCCATTGTCCAGCGCCCGCTTGATGATCTTGTCGTCGATGTCGGTTATGTTGCGCACGTAGGTGAGGCGGTAGCCGCTGGCCTTGAGCCAGCGCTGCACCACATCGAAGGCCACCATGGCACGCGCGTGGCCCAGATGGCACAGGTCATAGACCGTCATGCCGCACACGTACATGCGGACATGGCCGGGTTCGAGCGGGGTAAAGGGCTCCAACGCACGCGACAGCGTGTTGTAGATGCGCAGACTCATGGGTGGTTCGAAATCCGGCGCCCTGAAAGCGGGGCGACACCGGCTGAAAGCTGGGACGGGGGCTACAATCGCACGCAGTATAAAGCCCCGGCCGACTTCCACGGACCGGGCATACCCCACCCCCGCCTCTGGTCCATGAAGCTCGCCAGCGCTCCAGTTCTTGCCCTTGCCCGCCTGTTGGCGCTGACTGCCGTCCTGGCTGCCGGCGTCGCTCGCGCCGACGACTACGGCGACGTGAGCGGATTGTTGCGCGCTGGCCGGCTGCCCGAGGCCCAGGCCAAGGCAGACCAGTATCTGGCCAGCAAGCCACGCGACCCGCAGATGCGCTACCTCAAAGGCCTGATCCAGCGCGAGGCAGGCCAGACGGCCGAGGCGCTGGCCACCTTCACCAGGCTCACCGAGGACTATCCCGAGCTGCCCGAGCCCTACAACGGCCTGGCCGTCCTCTACGCCGCGCAGGGTGACTACGAACAAGCCCGGGCAGCCCTTGAGATGGCGATCCGCAACAACCCCGGATATGCCACGGCGCACGAGAACCTCGGTGATGTCTATGTCCGGCTGGCCGCGCAGGCCTACTGCAAGGCGCAGCAGCTCGAGGCCGGCAACACCACCGTGAAATCCAAGCTGACAAGAATCAGCGCGCAGTGCCCGTGATCACCAGCCCCTGTTGCGGAATCTGCCCCCTCAGAGTCCAGCCCGCCGTCTCCCGAACTGTATGAAGCACGGTTCCATTCCCGTCATGCCCATCGCCCGCCTTCTCATCCTCACCGCCTGCATGGCCGTGTCCGCCGCCCATGCCGACGATTACAGCGACGTCAGCCAACTGCTACGCGAGGGCAAGCTGTCGGAGGCTCAGGCCCGGGTGGAGCGCTATCTCGCCGTCAAGCCGCGGGATGCCCAGATGCGGCTCTTCAAAGGTGTCATCCAGCGCGAATCCGGCCGCCCGTCCGAAGCCCTCGCCACCTTTACCAGGCTCACCGAGGACTATCCCGAACTGCCCGAGCCCTACAACAACCTGGCAGTGGTCCTGGCCGCGCAGGGCCAGTACGACAAAGCCCGGGTTGCGCTGGAAAAGGCGCTGCACACCAACCCCAGCTACGCCACAGCGCATGACAACCTGGGTGACATCTATGCCCGCCTGGCCAGCCAGGCGTACAGCAAGGCCCTGCAGCTCGATGGGGGCAGCCCCTCCGAACCGGTCCGCCTGACCCTCCTGCGCAACCTGTCCAGTACGCCCGCCACTCCGTCGCGCCAAGTCGTGGCGGACGCCAGACCCGCCGCGGCGGACGCCGCACCCAAGCCCGCACCGGCACCCAAGCCAGTCGCGGCCCCGACCGCTATCGCACCGCCGCCACCAGCCAAGCCTGCCGCCGTGGCCGCTACACCGGCTACGGCCAAGCCGACGACGGCGGTTCCCGCGCCCACCCCGGCACCGGCCGCCATGCCCGCCAACGGTCAGCGGGAAGTGGAACAGGCGGTGCGGGCCTGGGCGCGCGCCTGGTCCGAAAAGAACATGGCGCAATACCTGGCGGCTTACAGCCGGGATTTCCGGACGCCGGGCGGCATGTCGCGCGCCAGCTGGGAACAGGAGCGCCGGCTGCGCATCACCAGCAAGTCGCGCATCACCGTCAACCTGACCGAACTGCAAATTACTGTCAACGGCAACCATGCCGTGGCAAAATTCCGGCAGGACTACAAGGCTGACGCGCTCGCGGTGCTGAGCCGCAAGACGCTGGAACTGGGCAAGACGGGGGACCGCTGGCTGATCATGAAGGAATCCAGCGGCGGTTGATCCTTCCGCCCGGCTTGCCGGCCCTGGGTCGAACCGCCGGACCGGCTCCGAATCAAGATGAAACTAGGCTATCGCCCCCTGTTGCTAATCGCGGCCGCCAGCGTCCTGCTGGTGGCGCTGGCCAGCGGCCGGGGCGAGGCCGCCCGCGTGCAGACCGTTGCCATGGTGGCCCCCCACGAGTCGGACGCCCTGCGCGTGCCGTCCCTGCCGGCATCCCTGACGCCGGCCGCGGGCACCCCCTCTGCTACCGGCCCCGTCACTGGCGCCGCGGAAGCCCGGCTGATCGAGGTCTACCGGCTCACCGGGGCTGGCCGCACCCGCGAGGCGCTGCAGCGCGCCGAACGCCTGGTGCAGGACTACCCCAATTTCCAGCTGGCACAGCTGGTGTACGGTGACCTGCTCGCCACCCATGTCAAGCCGGTGCAGGACTTCGGCGACGTACCGCCGGCGCTGGCCGGCAGCAATGCCCGCACCACGCTGGCCGAGCTGCGCCACGAGTCGGAGATGCGGCTCAAGGCCCTGCGCGAACGGCCGCCGGCCGGCACCATCCCCTCGCAGTTCCTGGCCTTGTCACCGCGCAACCGGCACGCAATCGCCATCGATGCCTCGCGATCTCGCCTCTACCTGTTCGAGAACACCCCGCAGCAACTCAAGCTGGTGGCGGACTTCTATATCTCGGTGGGAAAATCCGGCGTCGCCAAGAACGTCGAGGGCGACGCACGCACCCCGCTCGGCGTGTACTTCATCATCAGCAACCTCGACCCGAAGTCCCTGAGCGACTTCTATGGTGCCGGGGCGCTGCCGATCAACTATCCCAATGTGCTGGACGCCAAACGCGGCAAGACCGGCCGCGGCATCTGGCTGCACGGCACCCCGCCCAACCAGTTCTCCCGCGCTCCGCAGGCGTCGGATGGTTGCGTGGTGCTGTCCAATCCGGACCTCGAGTTCATCATCCACACCGTGGAAATACGCACCACCCCCGTGGTCATTTCACCGCGACTGGAATGGGTGGCCCCCCACAGCGTCCAGGCCGAGCGCAAGCCCTTTGAGCATGCCCTGGACGCCTGGCGCGACGCCAAGTCGCGCGGTGACGTCGACCAGCTGCTGCGCTTCTACACACCGGATTTCAAGAGTTTCGACAAGACCCTGGCCGAGTGGGTCCCTGCCCTGCGCAGCGAAGTCGACAAGGTACGCGGCAAGCCGATCCAGCTCAAGGATCTGTCCTATTTGCGCTGGACGGATGCGGCCGACACCATGGTGGTCACCTTCGGCGAGGTGGCCGACGGTTCGCGCAGCGGGCCGACCAAGCGCCAGTACTGGATACGCGAAGGCGGCGAATGGAAAATTTTCTTTGAGGGGATCATCGGATGAAACAGAGTGATGCCGGCGGCCTGCGCCGCCGCCTGCTGCTGGCCTGCGCCAGCCTCGTTCTCGCCGCCACGGCGCATGCGCAAGGCTCTGCGGCGCCGCGCGTCAAGCTGGCGACCAGCGCGGGGGACATCGTGCTGCAGCTGGATGCCACCAAGGCGCCCAAGACTGTCGAGAACTTCCTGGCCTACGTGAAGAAGGGCCACTACAACGGCACCGTCTTCCACCGCGTCATCCCGGGCTTCATGATCCAGGGCGGCGGCTTCGATGCTGCCATGGTGCAGAAGCCGACTGACAAGCCGATCGAGAACGAAGCCACGAACGGGCTGAAGAACGACAGATATACCATCGCCATGGCGCGCACGCCGCAGCCGCATTCGGCCTCGGCACAGTTCTTCATCAACGTGGCCGACAACGCCTTCCTGAACCATACCGCACCCACACCGCAAGGCTGGGGCTACGCCGTATTTGGCAAGGTCATTGAAGGCATGGCCGTGGTCGACAAGATCAGCACCGTCCCCACGGGCGTCAAGGGCATGTACCGCGACGTCCCGCTCTCCCCCGTCACCATCAACGCAGCCACCGTGCTGCCCTGAAAGCAACCATGAGCAATCCGCAAGTCGAACTCCACATCGCCGGCCTGGGCGTCATCAAGCTCGAACTCGATGCCGCCAAGGCGCCCAAGACGGTCGAGAACTTCCTCGCCTACGTGGCCAAAGGCCATTACAACGGCACCGTCTTCCACCGCGTCATTCCCGGCTTCATGATCCAGGGCGGCGGCTTTGAAGCCGGCATGAACCAGAAGGCCACCGACAAGCCCATCAACAACGAAGCCAACAACGGCCTGAAGAACGACAAGTACACCATCGCCATGGCACGTACCAACGACCCGCACTCGGCGACGGCCCAGTTCTTCATCAATGTCGCCGACAACGGTTTTCTCAACCACACTGCCCCCTCGGCCCAGGGCTGGGGCTATGCGGTCTTCGGCAAGGTCGTTGCCGGCCATGACGTCGTGGACAAGATCGCGGCCGTCAAGACCGGCCAGAAAGGCTTCCATGGCGACGTGCCGAAGGAGGACGTGGTGATCGAGAAGGCCGTCGCCCTCTGATCTTCCCGCCCATGACTGCGGCCACCCCCCGGTTCGCCGAGCTCCATGCACCGGCGCACTGGCGGGTGGTCGATTTCATTTCCGACCTGCACCTGCAGGTCTCGGAGCCGGAAACCCTGCGATCGTGGGAACGCTATATGGCGCAGACCCGCGCCGACGCCGTCTTCATTCTCGGTGACCTGTTCGAGGTCTGGGTCGGCGATGACGGGCTGGGCGCCGAGGACGAAGAGGCTCGCTTCGAGCAGCATTGCATTGGAGTCCTGCGTGCGAGCGCCGCGCAGCGGGCGCTGCTCTTCCTGCACGGCAACCGCGACTTTCTGCTGGGTTCATCGGCCGCCCGCGCGGCGGGCCTGACGCTGCTGGCCGACCCGACGGTGCTGGCCTTCGGCGGCCAGCGCTGGCTGTTGAGCCATGGCGATGCCCTCTGCCTGGAGGACCGCGACTACCTGCAGTTCCGTGCCGACGTGCGCACCGAGGCCTGGCAACGGGCCTTCCTGGCCAAGCCACTGGCCGAGCGGCGCGTCATTGCGCGCAGCCTGCGCGAGCAGAGCGAAACGCGCAAGCAAAGCGGCGCCCCCTACGCCGACGTCGACACCCCCATGGCATGCGCGTGGCTGCAATCCAGCAACACCACCCACCTGATCCACGGCCATACCCACAAACCGGCGGATCACGCGCTGGGGGACGGCCTGCGCCGGCACGTACTCAGCGACTGGGACGCGGATGCCGCGCCGCCGCGCGGCGAGGTGTTGCGACTTGAATACGCTGG
Source organism: Pseudomonadota bacterium (assembly GCA_021845965.1). Classification (GTDB taxonomy): domain Bacteria; phylum Pseudomonadota; class Gammaproteobacteria; order Burkholderiales; family Burkholderiaceae_C; genus Hylemonella. The sequence goes on from JAJZUZ010000007.1 coordinate 25,671, forward strand.
CGACGCCGGCGTGGTGCGCGTGCGGCGCCTCGCAGCGGGCAGCATTGCCTGACCATGTGGCGCTGGCTCGATCGCCTGCGCAACCGCGAACGCCGGCCGCGCCAGCTCATCCCCGACCGGCTCTGGCAAGGCGCGCTCGACCGGTGCCCCTTTCTGTTGCACCTTGGTATGGCCGAGCTGGCCCACCTGCGCGAGCTCGCCAGCCTGTTTCTGGAAGAGAAGGAATTCCACGGCGCGCAAGGGCTGGTCATCACCGACGCCATGGCGGTCACGATCGCCGCGCAGGCCTGCCTGCCGGTGCTGCATCTGGGCCCGGGGACGCAGCCACTGCGCTGGTATGACGATTTCGTCGGCATCGTGGTGCACCCGGACGAGGTGCTCGCGCGACGCGAGGTGGTCGACGAGGTCGGCATCGTGCACGAATACGATGAGCCGCTGGCGGGCGAAGTCATGCCCGGGGGGCCGGTGATGCTGAGCTGGCGGGACGTCACCGCCAGCTCCAGCGAGACCGGCTACAACGTCGTCATCCACGAGTTCGTCCACAAGCTCGACCTACGCGACGGTACTGCCGACGGCTGCCCACCGCTGTGTGCGGGCTTCATGGGGCATACCAGCGCGCGTGCTGCCCGTGCCCACTGGCTGGCCACCCTCGAGGCTTGTTACCAGGAGTTTCGCGAGACCGTCATCCGGGCGGAACGCTTTGGCGCCGAGCCGACCTGGCTCGACCCTTACGGCGCCGAAGCCGTGGACGAGTTCTTTGCCGTCGCCAGCGAAGCCTACTTCGTCAATCGCGCGCGCTTCGCGCGCGAATTCCCGACCCTGCTGCCGCTGCTGGACGCGTTCTTCCGCCCGGCACGCCAGGCAGCCCCCCTCAGCGCCGGAGCAAGGCTTTGAGCGCCTGCTGCAGGCGCCGTGCCTGCCCGCCTTCGTAGCCAGCCGCCAGCACGCGCGCCACGTCCTGCCCCCAGGTCTGCACCGGCGCCGGATCATTGCGCCGTGTCAGCAGCTGCAGCTGCAGCGCCCGGCGCGCCTCCAGGTCCGATGCCGGCGTCGGCACCTCGGCCGCGATCTCCAGTCGCAGGAGCGCCTCGGCGGCGGCGCCGGCCGGCGCCTCCGCCAGGGCCTGCGCCCACAGATGGCGCACGGCCGGCGTCACGCGACCCAGTTCGGCAGCGGCCGGCAACCGCGCTGCGTCACGCTGCTCCCAGGCCTCCATCAGATGGCTCAGGGCTTCACCATGGGCCTGCGCCGCCAGCTTCTTCAGTGCCACCTGCGCTTGCTCCACCGCCTCGCGCTGCGCACGGAACGCGGCATCGCCCAGCCGCGGCTCACGCTCATGACCCGCGTCGCGCGCGAGCTCGCGCCGGCCACCCTCACGCCCCTCGCGCGGGGAGCGGCGCTCGTCAAAACGGGCGCCGTCGCGACGCTCGCCCGGGCGTGTCCGCCCGGCCGGCGCCACCGGCTCGGCCCGCTTCATGCCCGGCCGGTCGTCGCCACGCACCGCCACCACCGGCTTGCGCGCAGCCACGGGCGTCGGCACCTCCACCGGCGCAGCAGGCGCCTCGGACGCCGCCGCGGCGGGGGCAGCGACGCCGCCTCCCCTGCGTGCGGCCTCCAGCGCCTCCAGCGCCGCACGGATGGCCTGGGCATCGCCACTGGCGTTTGCGGCCTCCAGCGCCTTGGCCGCCTGCAGCACCTGGCGATCATGCTCACCCAGGGCGGCCACGGCCTGCTCGCGGGCCGCACTCTTGCGCGCAAAAGCCTCATCGATGGGTTTGCGGAAGGCATCCCACAGCTTCTGTTCCTGGCGCCGCTCCAGGGGCACCTCATGCGCCTCAGCCTGCCAGCGCTGCTGCAGCGCCTTGACGGCGTCAATGCGCAGCGCCGGGGCGGCCCCCAGTTGCGCCGCCTCTTCAATCATGAGCTGGCGGCGCTGCAGGCTCTCCTTCTGCGCGGCTTCCAGCGGCGCGCTGGCCGCAGCCACGGCGCTCTTCCACTGCGGCTGCAGTTCGGCAAAGGCCTTTTCGCTCAGATGCCCGGCTTCGCGCCAGCGCTCGGAGAACTGGTGCAATTCCCGGTTGAAGGCCTTCCAATCGCCACCGACCGGCGTCTGATGGGTCGCGGCCCAGGTCTTGAGCTCCTCGATCAGTGCCAGCCGCTTGGCCCGGTTCTCGGCCGATTCGGCCTTCACCTTCTCCAGCCAGGCCTCGACCACCTTGTAGGCCTGGTTGCAGGCATCGTCAAAACGCTTCCACAAGGCATGGTTGGGCACGCCCCCCTGGTCGGTCTGCTTCCATTGCTCACGCAACTCGCGCAGGGACTCCTGCATCTTGCGTCCACCCAGGGCCTGCCCCTCCGGCCGCTTGAGCAAGGCCTCGGCTTTGCCCACCAGCTCCTCGCGCAATTGGTCGGCACGCCAGCGCTGCCAACCTTCCAGCTCACCGGCGGCGCCCAGCGCAGCGTGCGCCTGGCGATCCAGCTGACTATCTATATAACGACCATGCTCCTTGAGCGCCTGGCGCAGCGCGGCCGCCGCACCCGCGCTGGCCTTGCCATGCCCTTGGGCGACTTCCTGCTCCAGCTGGGCCAGCACCTCCCGCACGGCGGCCGTGGCCCGGGCCTTGAGTTCGGGATCGACCTTGGGCTTCGCCATTTCTGCGGCCTCCGCCGGCAGGCCGCGCGCCTGGCGCAACTCGTCGGCCCAGACCGGCACCTGCGGCAAAGGCGCTCCGACGTCGGTGGCGGCCGCCTGCGCCTGCTCCAGGGCAGCCCTGAACGCGTCCCAGACCAGCGTCAGCTGCGCGCGTGAAGCTTCCAGCTGGGGCGCGAAGCGCAGATCCACGCTCGCCCAGTTGGGATCTTGCGGCAGCGTCGCCGAACCGGTCTGCCAGGCGGCGACGTCGGCGGCGAGGCTGTCGGCGGCGGATTGCGCGTCGAGCCAGGACTTGGTCGACAGCACCTCGATACGTTGTGCCAGCAGCACCGCCGCCTCACGCTGCACCTGTGCCCGGTGCTGCAAGTCTTCGATGGCCTTGACCCGGTCCGCCAGGTGCGTCTTGAGCGCGGCCAGGGGCTCACGGCTCAGCGGCGCACCGGCCTTGGCGGCATCCCGCTGCCACGCAAGCGCATCGGCGACGTTCAACTTGGGGGCCTCCAGCAGGGCGCGGGCCTTTTGCGCCCATTCGGCCGCCATGCCCTCCTGTTCGCGCTGGCGTTTCAAGTCATCCAGCCTCTCGCGCAGCAGTTTGGCCGCCCCCTTGTCCTTGACACTCAGTTCGCGGTACACCTGCTGCATCTGATCCGCCGCGGGTTCCCGCTGCAGCCAGGCCCGCACGCGGGCAGCCCGTTCGCCAGCCGTGGATGCGGTGAATGCGCCGCCGGTCAATTCATCGAGGGCTTGGATATCGGTACGTTGGGCAGGAGTGGTCGAAGACACGGCGCGGACTCAGGGTGACAAATGAAAACGCTGATTGTCGCCGTCATTTGCGCCTCGGATGCGGATTTTTGACCCACGACACCGTACGCCATCTCAAGAACAGAAAGCCCGGCCGGGTGGCAAAAACCAGCCCGCCGGGCCTGACGGCGGACATCAAGTCCATGCCGTCTGGGTATCGCAAAGGGGAGAGTCGGGTCCCGCAATGCGATGGAGGCAAGAGATTGCCTCCATTGATTGCCAGTTTGGCGCTGGCATGAAACCCTAAAGGTCCATGCCGGCTACTTCCAGCAAAGCATGCCTGTGTCTGCAGGCAGATTCAGTCTAGCCCTCCCCCACGCAGATGCAAGTGACCGTTTTCAATGAGCCGGACGGACCTCATTGACTCTCGGTCGAGAGGCACTGGCGACACGCGCACTGCGACAAGACGGTACTGTTACAAAATACAGTAGAGCTCAGGTGGTGTTTCACCTCATTCTCGTAAGCAATTGATTTATATAAGATTTTTTACTATTTCTCAGTTTCGATTATGACTTTTAATAACTATTTTGTCTTATTAAGTAATTTCAAATTATTGACCGGTTATATAGAGGACCTTACAATTCGTTTCACCCTGAATCGGGGATAACCCGAATCCGCTGCCGACCCCGGCACATCGGATCAAGGCTGGCACAGCGACCAGCCAGATCCGGATGGCGTACCAACCCAGACGCAGCATGCAGGGTCAGGCTCTGTGCCACCAGCACGAAGCCGCGACCCGGTGCCGCGCGAGATGAGGAAGTGCTATGACAGCGTTTCAAGAAATGGGCCAGGGCCTGCGATCTTTCGCACGCCAGATCTCCCACGTCTTTTTTGCCACCATCCAGAACAGCTTTGCGCTGATCGGCATGGCGGTGTTATTTACGACCATTACCCTGGTCGCTCGCCCCGAGTTGCGCGAGGCCGGTGAAGCCCAGCTGATGACCTGGCTGCAGGACCGGCAGGAGGAACCCAACGGCATCGAGCCCGAGCCGGTGGCCGTCGAGCGCGCCACCGCGGCCTATCCGCACGATCTGCCCAAGCAGCAGGCCGCCGTGGCCTACTGGTTGAGCCGGAAGTACCGCGTGGCCCCGGAGCCGATTTCGGCCCTGGTCGCCGAAGCCTTCGAAATCGGGCGCCGTACACAGATGGACCCACTGTTGCTGCTCTCGGTGATGGCCATTGAATCGGGTTTCAACCCCTTTGCGCAAAGCCCGGTCGGCGCCCAGGGCCTGATGCAGGTCATGACGCGCGTGCACGGCGACAAATATGAGGCCTTCGGCGGCAAGCTTGCCGCCTTCGACCCGGTGGCCAATCTGCGTGTGGGTGCGCTGGTACTGCAGGAATACATCCGCCGCGCCGGCTCCATCGAGGGTGGCCTGCGCTATTACGTGGGTGCTGCCAACCTGCCGGACGATGGTGGCTACGCCGCCAAGGTCCTGGCCGAGCACGCCCGTCTCAGCCAGGTCGCCGGTGGCAAGGCCGTACCGACCCAGGCCGCGCAACCCATTCCGGTGCTGGCGCCGGCGGGCAAGCCGAGCGTTGACGGCGGGCTGATCTCCCTCAATTCCTGACCCTGCCTCCGCTACACTAGCGAGGCGCGCGACTGGCGATAGGCGGGCCGGCCCAGAGGCAGGCCCATGCTGACGTGGACAGACCACCGGGAAGCGTGCCGCGGGATCCGGACTTCGCCGGATCCGGTGTTCCGCCGTTCGCCTGGGCAGCCCCCGCCGTGCCGGGGGACCCCTGTTTATTCCGACTGCCATGTACAACCGCAACATCCTCGTCGAACAAACCGATCCCGAACTCTGGGCCGCCATCCAGGCCGAGAACGCCCGCCAGGAACACCATATCGAGCTGATCGCCAGCGAGAACTACGCCTCGCCGGCCGTCATGGCCGCGCAAGGAACCCAGCTCACCAACAAATATGCCGAGGGCTACCCCGGCAAGCGCTACTACGGTGGTTGCGAGCATGTGGACGTGGCGGAACAGCTGGCCATCGACCGCGTCAAGGCCATCTTCGGCGCCGAAGCCGCCAACGTGCAGCCGCACTGCGGTGCCTCGGCCAATGAAGCTGTGTTCCTGGCCTTCCTCAAGCCCGGCGACACCATCATGGGCATGAGCCTGGCCGAAGGCGGCCACCTCACGCACGGCATGGCGCTCAATATGTCCGGCAAGTGGTTCAACGTCGTCTCCTACGGCCTCAACGCCAAGGAAGAGATCGACTACGACGCCATGGAAAAGAAAGCGCACGAAAGCAAGCCCAAGCTCATCATCGCCGGTGCCTCGGCCTACAGCCTGCACATCGACTTTGCCCGCTTCGCCAAGGTGGCCAGGGACGTGGGCGCCATCTTCATGGTGGACATGGCGCACTACGCCGGCCTGATCGCCGCCGGTGTCTACCCCAACCCGGTGCCGCACGCCGACATCGTGACCTCCACCACGCACAAGACCCTGCGCGGCCCGCGCGGCGGCATCATCCTGGCGAAGGCCCAGCACGAAAAGGCCATCAACAGCGCCGTCTTCCCCGGCCTGCAGGGCGGCCCGCTGATGCACGTCATCGCCGCCAAGGCGGTGGCCTTCAAGGAAGCCATGTTGCCCGAATTCAAGGCCTACCAGCAGCAGGTCGTGAAAAACGCGAAGATCGTGGCCGAGACGCTGACCCAGCGCGGCCTGCGCATCGTCAGCGGCGGCACGCAGAGCCACCTCATGCTGGTGGACCTGCGCTCCAAGGGCATCACCGGCAAGGAAGCCGAGGCCGTGCTGGGCGCCGCCCACATGACCATCAACAAGAACGCCATCCCCAACGACCCCGAGAAGCCGATGGTCACCAGCGGCATCCGCGTCGGCACGCCGGCCATGACCACGCGCGGCTTCAAGGACGAGGAGGCCCGCCTGACCGCCAACCTGATCGCCGACGCGCTGGACAAGCCGCGGGACGAGGCCAACATCGCGGCGGTGCGGGCCAAGGTCGAGGCACTGACCGCCCGCTTCCCGGTGTACAAGTGAACACCCCCCTTAGGCGCTACGCGCCTTCCCCCCTGAACGCCATCCTTCGGTGGCAGGGGGGGCGCCCCCAGTGGCCCGGCAAAGCCGGTTCCACGGGTGCCCGCGAATAGAGTCCTGACTTTCCGCGTCAACGTCCCCAGCCATGAAATGCCCCTTCTGCGGTCACTCGGAAACCCAGGTGGTCGAGACACGTATTTCGGAGGATGGTGACTTCATCCGCAGGCGCCGCCAGTGCGGTGCCTGCGACAAGCGCTTCACCACCTACGAGCGCCCGGACGTCAACTTCCCGTCCATCGTCAAGAAGGACGGCCGGCGCATCGAATACGAGCGCCAGAAGTTGGTCGCGTCCATGCAGCTGGCCTTGCGCAAGCGCCCGGTCAGCACCGAGCAGATCGACAGCGCGATCGAACGCATCGAGGAAAAGCTGCTCAACCTCGGCCTGCGCGAAGTGCCCTCCACCCGCATCGGCGAACTGGTCATGCGCGAGCTCAAGAAACTCGACAAGGTGGCCTACGTGCGTTTCGCCAGCGTCTATCGCAGCTTCGAAGATATCGACGAGTTCAAGACGCTGGTGGATGAGGTGCGGCGCTGACTCAGGAACAGTGATCCACGACCGTCCGCGCCATGCGCGGTCTGCCGTAACTGTTGATGATGATCTGGTAGGCGTCGCCGGTACGCATTGCAGGGTGACAGACCGTGATGGTTCCGGCCTGAAAGGCGCCTGAAGTCAGACTCGTCCGCCCCAGCCCGTTGTAGGCGATGTAGTTGCTGACGGGCAAGTTCCCCACAACCTTCAGACCCGGGTCCATCGGTGGCTCGCGGTACAGCACGTCCTCGTCCGGATCGATGGCGCTGTTGCCGTTCACGTCATGAAAGACAATCCATCCCTGCTCCCAACCCTGGCCGCGAGCGCACATGTGGCCTGACGCCGACTTGCATAGCACAACCCGCCCGTTGCGGCGTATTGCTTCGAGCCGCGTCAGGTGCAAGCCCGTCATCAGCGCATCGGTACCTGATTTCAGCCGCACACGTTCCATCAGGCCGGAAAACGCCGGGACCGCCATCGTCATCCCGGCAGCCAGCAGAAATATGCCCACCAGGACCTCGGTCAAGGTCATGCCGGACACACTGTGTCGTGTTCTCATGCCACCTCCCCTATTCCCGATTCGTGCCGGGAAGTGGCGACCTTAAATCAGAGAACGGCTGTTGCGTATCCCCAATTTTCGGGAGCCCACAGGCGGCCGTACACTGAATGATGCCGGCGAAGATTACTGGTTCGGAGGTTTGAGGGACTCGAGATTGACCACGATCTGCCACTGGGAGCGGACCGGAAGGTTGCCGATCATGCCGGGGCTGAAAGCCATGCCTGAAATCGAATCAATGATGTAACTGCGCGCCTCCGGAGACAGGAAGTTCTCCCCCAGCAGCACCCGATCCACCCCTCCACGCTCGTTGATCAGGACCCGCACCACCACCGGCAGCGGGTGGACGTCGGGTATGTAGCTCGACTGGGAAGACGCGCTGTCGCGGATGACCCTGGGGCCGACGGTCAGTTCATCAGGGCGGTAGTACCGCGCGCCAGGCAGGTCGCCGGCCGTGTCCACACCGTTGCCCTGGGACGCAGCCGATGTCGCCCGGGGCCTGCCAACACCATCCAACCGCCGAGGTGCGGAGTCAACGCCGGCTGCTGCCTCCTTCGGCGATACATCGGCCTGGGCCGAAGCTGCCGACGGTGCCGGCGCTTCTTCCCTGACACGCGGGGGCTCCATCCGGACTTCAACAAACAAGGGAGCCTGCGGGCCTGTCGCCGTGCCCGACCGAGCGCCGGTGCCGTCCACCCGCCCACCTGCGCCCCTGATCAGCACGCCGAGCAACAGGGCATGCAGAAGCAAAGAGAGGCCGAAAGCGGCCTCCAGGGTGCGGTCCCTCCGAATCACAAGCCGGTGCTGCGCTGCCGGACGCGCCGGCAGCGGCAGATTACTGCATCGTCAACTCGCGCCAGGACACACGCTTGAGTCCCGCGCCACCCGACTTGCCGATCGTCGGAAGCCCCGTCTTGGTGGAACCCAGATCCGTGGACGCCCCCGCAGGCGTGTTCGAAGAGATGCCGGTGGACACGCGGGTCAGCGAAATTACCGTGCCGCTGCCCAGCATGATCAGGACTGGCCGGGTGGCCGTGCCGTCGCCGAGCGACACGCCGCCAACCCCATACGAACCGGACACCGCGCCGCCCGTCTTGTAGTCCAGGGCATAGAAGAAGCTCTTCGCCCCCGCGGTGCTGGGATCACCGCAGACGCTGGCCGAATTCATCGACGGCACATTCGTCGTGAAGACCAGCGTGCCCAGTTCGATCGACGGGTCCGTATAGACGCGCTCGCCACCGGTCAGGAAGTCCAGGTACCAGCCCTTGTCCGTCGGAATGTTGACCGCGTTCGAGGTGACCGTGCGCACGATCTGATTCGGATCGCAGATCGACACCGGTGCACCGCTCGGGCAGGTACCTGCCGTCAGTGTCTGCTGCACGAAGCCGCTGCCGGTCGAACGCGGCGTGGGCAGCGCGGAGCTTCCAAGAGAATCGACGACCGCATAGAAGGACTCGCTCTGCGTGTCATTGATATCCGTCACGCCCAGGTACTTGCCGGCGCCGAAATAGACCACGGGATAGCCGGAAACCGTCACCACAGAAGGCTTGGCCGTGATCGGCTGCGCGTTGCCGCTGGGATCCTGGACGCTCACGAGACGTTGCGCGTCATAGCCGGAGGCACCGATGTCGCCATTGACGTCAAAGCGCCAGAGGTTGCCCTGCAGGTCGCCGCCGTAGACGGCCTGGACCGTGTTGTTCGTGTCTGAGGTCGGCACGTGCGCCGCCACACGGGCAATGCTGGCCGGCGCTGCCGTGGTGCCGGTGTTGTTGCTGATCGTGCGGATGAGGGCACCCGTCCACGCATTCACGACGAAGACGTAACCCTTGCCATCCGAATTGTTGTAGCCCGAGCTCAGGATGACAACCCAGGTACCGTCCTTGAGCTTGGTAATCCGGGGATTGCCGTAGCTGTAGCCCATCTTGGAGTCGGTGAACGTCCACAGATATTTCGGATTGTTAGGGTCCGTGACATCCAGCGCGTAGTAGCTGTTGCCGCCGCGGTTCAAGCCACCCACCAGGATGGTCCGCCACGGGATGCAGGTCGTGGCAGGGAACACCGGCGTGCAGGGCACGGAGATATCGCCCACCTCAGGCGTCGCATCGACGAAGTACTGGTGGCTCGAGAAGTAGTTCTTGTCAGCCAGCGCATAGAGATTCGGTACTACGGGCGACGGTACATAGCCCCAAAGCTCCTGGCCGGTCGTGCCGTCGAAGGCGTGCAGCATGCCATCGTTCGAGCCCACGTACACCGTGCCCTGCCGGCTGGCCATGGCCGCCTTGAAATCGTTGTAGCCGGCGTCCACGTAGTTGAAAAGCGGCGTCTTGACGTAGCGCCCCTCGGAAGAAACGATATCCCCCAGCACATGAGTGCGCTGGCGGTAGTAGGACCCTTCCTTGGTACGGTCGCCACGCAGGAAACTGACCAGTGTCGCGCCGCTGGCACTGGCCTGGTCGGCGGTGCTCAGGCAGTTCGTACCCGAAACACAGAACTGGGACAGCAGCGGGGTTAGATACGACTGGGAGAAATAGGTGTCCAGGCCAACGGTCTGGAGATTGGTCCAGTCGAACGGGACCAGGGCGGTCGACGAATTGGTATAGATGGTACGCCCGCTTTGCGCGGTGACCGGGCTCGAGGTCGCGCTCGCCTCGTCCTGCAGCAGCTTGCGCGTGCTGACGCCATCGACCCCGCTGGCCGAGCCGTCAAACGAGGAGCCGGAGGTGTAATCACCGAGCACCAGGTAGCAGAAGCCTCCCTGCTGGTAGACGTCTCCCGCCACATAGGCCCGTCCGGCCACCCAGGAGGTGGTGGCACAGTCCAGCAGACGCATGGCCGACCAGTTCTGCGCGGAAAGCTGACCGGTAGTGACGTCGATGGTCTGGCGCACCATTTCGCCGAACCAGGTCACCGACTGGTAGGAGGAGCTGTAGACGAAATTATCGGACGTGCTGACGTTCGGGTTGCTACTGGCCGCCGCCGCCGCGACGCCGGGACGCGGCACCGCTGCAATGGTCGTGAGCAGGCTGTTGAGGCTGGACGACAACGAATTCGCATCCTTGGCGCTGAAGTAGGTGCCACGCCCGTTGACCGCCGCATGCCAGAGGTCGTCGATATTGGCATTCGAATCGGACGCCGGCGTCGGCCAGTAGCAGGTGCCGCTACTGAGCCACGAACAGATGCCATTACTCGGATCTGCGGTGTTCTTCTTCAGAATGTCATAGAAATCGCCGCTGGTGTCGTTCCAGTAGTCGCGCCCGTCCGTGGGTGCGTACACCATCTTGCCCTGCGCACCCAGGCCGAGCGTGAACGTGGTCATGTGCTGGAAGGTGGCCGTGTCACGCCCATAGGACGGCACGTTGTTCGCGCACAGGTCATTCGCCGTCGTGTTGGGCGAAATCGTGGGGCCGGTACAGGTACCTGTCGCGTCCGGGCTCGTCGCGGTCGGGCTACGCAGGTCGGTACTGTAGTAATAAGCGGCCACGTCGGCCAGCGTGTCGCTGGTTCCGCCCGTTGCGGTGGAGCGGCACTCGCGCGCGGTCAGCACATTGTAGGTCGGGCCGGAATCCTGGGGCACGGCGGTACAGGCCGAGGTGTTGGACCAGCTGGTCCACGTTGTGTAGCGGCAGGCGTTGGTGGTGGTCGTGGTGCAGGGCCCGGTCGCATTGGTCCAGCTCGGGCTGCTCGGATTCAGCGTGCTCTGGCACTGTACTGCTGTCCCGACCGTATAAGGCGAGGAAGTCGACTGGGCCACAGCGGTACAGGAGCTGGTCTGACTCCAGCTGGACCAGGCCGTATATTGGCATTGGACACCGCTCGAGGCGGTGCAGCTGCTGGTGTTGGTCCAACTGCTGGCCACCGTCACTGTACCGGAGCAGGCGGTCCAGTTATTGCTCCACCACGGCGTTGAGGCGGTGCAGGCGGTATTCAGCTGGTAGTACCAGTTGGACCAGGTGGCGCCTTTATCCGTCGAATCGCTGCGCGGGTAATTACAGTTTCTCCGAGAACTGCCATTCGTGTCGGGTGTACACGACGAGACGTCGTACCAAGCCCCCCAAGTCTTGCCTCCATCGGACGAATCTTGCCGCTGTATCGACGGGGCCGTCTGCGAAGTCAGCGTGCGCGACTGCAGATTGCTGGTCCGGGTGCTGTAGGTTGTCGAAACGGTTGCCTTCTGCAAGGTGCTCGTCCGGGTCTGCAACTGGGCCGTACCGCCATCGCCATAAGGCGGGGGAAGACCAGCATCCTGATTGCCGACAGCCGTGCTGCCATCCAGCTTGTAGCCGGCATTGCCGTTCCAGAAGCCGTCAGTGGAGAGGATGGTGAAATTCTTCTGGCAGGAGTACTGCAGCGGGTCGGTCACCGTCACACCGTTGAAGGTACTCCCGTTCAGCAAACCGGCATAGATGCGACCGGCGTCAGCGAGCGCTTCACGCAAGGGCGTACTGTTGTTCGGGTCTGCGCTGGTGAGCTTCTGGTACCAGGCGCCCTTCTGCGCACCGGTGAACTCCCCGAGGTTGACAAAGTCGGTACCGGTGTTGTTGTTGATGGACATGTAGCCCAGACGGAAACGCGACTTGCCGGACGCGATGTCCGTGGCGGTGTCGATCGACGACATCGCATTGGATGCCGCCGTCTTCATCATCTGCATGCGCGTACGGTAGTACGTCCACCAGTTGGCGTAGTTGGTCATCTCCTCCTGATACGTGCAAGTCGTGCCCGCGCAATCGGTGCGGCCGCTGGCCTTGGTGCTGGAACCCGGATAGGGATAGCTGTTGACGTCAGGCGTGATGGTCGTACGCAGGTTCTCGCCAGGAATTCCGTCCGCGTGCGAGAAGGCGGTTGCGGTAAAACCAAGCGTGCCGGACCCAACTGTGACCGAAGGCGTTGCTGTGGTATTACCGGGAGCCGTGATGGTCACCACGTTGCTGCTCGATGATGCGGTGTAGCCGACGATCTGGCAATTCCCCTGCAGCTTGTACGTACAGGCGTTGATCTGATCCCTTATGTTGGACGCCACAGTGCTCAGGGTCGACGACGCGCCGGACGCTGCACTCATGATCTGCTTGGAGTCCACCGTAATGCCGGAGACACTGCCGCTGGAGCTGCTGCTGATGGTGATCGTCGCCGTGCGGGGCGATGGCATACGGGCCGTCGTGTAGCCGGCGGCGCTGTCGTAGCCGGCTTTGCAGGTGGTCCCGTTGCACCAGCGCAGATAGGCAGGGAAGGGATAGGAGGTCGAGGTCGACGATGCCGTCGTGCACACGCGCAGGCTTGCCGTCGTGCAGTACTCACCTGCAATCGTGGTGTAGAAGTAAGGCGCGGAACTGGTCGTCGGCGTCAGGTTGCTGGTGCTCGTCGACTGCACGCCGTAGGCATCATTATTCACCTGGTTCCAATTGGGCGACGCCGCGCTGGCCGAACTGTTCCCCCCGGTGGTGGTATCCACACCCGTCATGTTCTTGTAGGTGGTCGAGTCCGACACGCCGCTGCTGTTCACATGCACCGGCGGCTTGTAGACGATGGCGGGGTTGTACGCCAGTCCATTGAAACCCACGTTGCGGTCACGGTAGATGATGCTGGTGTTCGCTTGGTCAGGCAGATAATCCCAATTCATACTCCCGGAATCGTCGAGGATGAACATGATGTTGGGCTTGACGTCCACGGAAGAGGTGGCCGTGTAGGTCTCCAGCGGAACGGTCGAGATATCGGTGGCCCCGGCGGCTACCACGGTGCAACCGAATATCCAGGCCATTGCAAATTTGATTTTGCGTTTGATTGACATGACTGTCTCTCCTTTGTCGGCTCCAGCGGGAACCGGACTCTTGCGACTATTCTTCGACGGCAATATGGCTTGCTACAAGGCCACCACGGACTGGACGTAGCTGACGGAATTTCGGGGACCATCCACGCGGACGGTGATGCGGTAATACACCACGCTGGGCGAGTTCAACTGCTTCACGCCGGCCTCCTCCTCGCTGCCACTGGCCACTGCCACCGAGGGCGAACTGACACAGGCCGCGCCGCCCGTCACCGGGCCGGCATTGGCACACATGCGGTCGATCACATACGAAACTGTGTTCTTCGCCTCATCCTGCTGCGGCGCCACCACGGCGCGGGCGGCCAGCGTGTTGACCCAGTAGCTGTCCCAGGACTGCGGCGGATTCGCAGCCAGATTGGGGGCCACCCCCAGGCCGCCCGCCACATAGCCGTTGGTTGGATCGTCGTAATCCAGCGACGCGCCGGCCGCATTGTTCTTCAGCCAGGTCGCGGCCAGCTCGATGCCCGTGTCGCCCGAATGCACCGCGGCCTGCTGGAAGGACATATTGCCCGCGATGACGTTGGTCGTGTCCGTGGAACGAACCAGGGACAGCGCCGCCAGCGTCATGGCGACCAGCACGATGAGCATGATGATCAGCACCACACCCGACTGGGCACGGCGCCGGCTGGCGGAGACGATGCGGGTGGCGTAGGGCTTCATGGGCATCCGGTGGGTTTGCCCATCCACGCCACATTGCGCAGCGGGATCAGGCTCTGGAATGTCTTGTAGCGGTAGTGCTTCCACTCCTCGTCGGCGACCGTGTCCGGGCCCAGCGCACCAGTGCTGGCGACCAGCGGAGCCACGGCATCCTGGTCCCAGGTCGGACGGTTGGCATTGGCGGCGGAGACTCCGTTCTTGGTCGTCGTCGTGACGATCTCCTTGTCCCGCTCAGGGTTCTGCACCACGAGGGCCAGGCTGATGGCCCTGATGCGGGCCCAGTTGCACGCGAAATTGGGCTGCGCGGGATCAGGCGTCGCCTGGTCGATCGCGCTGGTACTGCCGTCCCAGGCGGCGCTGGTGTCGCGCCAGTAGGTCGCTCGCATGCTCACGACATTGCTCGCAATCGGAACCCACACGGTCGTCGAATTCTGGTTGGCCGCCAGGCTGCAGTCATTCACCGAAAAGTCGCAGACCGTGAGGTTGCCGTTGCGCACGGCATAGGCCAGGATGGACGGACCGTTGCTGGGGTTGCTGCTGCTGATGGCCGCGTTGGCGCCATTCGGCCCCCGCCCCAGATTGAAGAGCGTCGCGCCGCTCTGCCCGGTCAGGACATCGACGGACAGGGGATTGACCGCGGTGATGCGGTCGATCAAACGGGTGCCACCACAGTTGTCGGGACTGGTGCTGTTGGCCAGCACAACCCGGTCACCGACACCGAAGGCCCCCGGCATCTGGAGTGTGTAGGTCTGACTGGCGATGGACGAGACCACATTCCCCTGCGGCTGGCCGTTGTCCGTACCGTAAACAACCAGCAGCGTGTCGGTATTGGGGTCTCCGCCGGGCAGCAAGGGCGACGCAGCACCGCCAGTCACAGTGATCGGGTTGATCCCCACGGGCGCGGTGGTGATGGGCTTCGCGATCGCTGTGCCGCCGGGCAGCGTCCAGCTGAGCGGGCAGCCGAACAGCGCTACCGAATCGATGCCGTAACCGGCCCGCTTGATCTGGCTCTGCAGTTGCATGAAGCTGATGGCCCCGATGCTCTGCGCGTCGGCGTTCCCTCCCGCAGTACGTCCGCGTGCCTCGGAACCGAAAAATACCTGCATGACCACCAGGGTCGCGATCATGCCGATGACCATGGCGACCATGATCTCCACGAGGCCGAAGCCAGCCATGCGGCGGAGCGATCGGAAGCGGGTTGTGCGCACGGGCTGGCTCCTATTGGATCTGGGCGACGGCCCTGTAGTAGTGATACGCACTGCCGGCGGGAGCGTTGGGTGGCAGCCATGAGATGGTCACGGTCACCTTGCCCGCGTTGTCTACGTCCACCGTCGGTTCCAGGAAGGTCGCGCCAGGCAAGGTGCCCACCACCTTGTTCTTCCAGGTCGTGTACCCCGGGTTGCCGGTGTTGTACTTGGCCTGCAGGGCGGCCGCCGTCCTGTCCCCCAGCCACATGGTGCCAATCAGGTCGTTGGCCAGAAAGCTCGCATCCGACCGGTACTTGGCGTCGGACACTTGCGACACCGCGACACCCTGCAGGCTGACGATGCCCAGGATGCCAAAGGCAAAGATGACGATGGCAATCATCACCTCGATCAGCATCACGCCGGACTGCAGCCGGGACGCGCGGAGATAATGGGTGGAGCCGGTTTTCATGATCAGCATGCCCTGGGATTGCCCGATGCCAGCTTGGGATCGCACATGCGAACCTGCCCACCCGGCGTCACGATGACCCGCAGGCAGCGCATGGTTCCGCCCGCGGCTTCGCAGGTGTCGCGTGTGTTCGTCACGTCGATCGAGGCGCTCGCACCGGCCGCCAGCGACGTCGCCCGGCCGTAGCCGTTGAAGGTCAGGTTGGCCGCGGTGGTCGCGACCGTCGAGCTGCCGCCCGTCGCAGCACGCACCTGGATCGACGCCGGGCAGGCGGCGCTGGCGGTGGCACAGCCTACCGTCCAGGCGCCGAGCGCATCCAGAGCGAAATTGACCGAAGTGTTGCGCCGCACGGCCTCGGCCTTGGCAAAATTCAGGCCCTCCACGACCTCCTCGGCCGTGTTGCGTATCGAGCGGTTTTGCAGGAAGGCAGAAAAACTGGGCACCCCGGCCACCATCAGCATGGCCAGGATGGCCAACCCGACCATCAGCTCGATGAGGGAGAAACCAGCGTGGGAGGGTTTTAGCACACGCCCCCCTTGCGGGTCACCCAGCAATTATTTGTGGCGGGCAGCGACCATCCACTGGGGACCGCAGCCGTGGTCTTGGCGTTGGTCTGGTCGATGGTGTAGCTGAAACCGGCCATGGCGCCCACACCATCGGCCTGCAGGGTATAGCCCACCGCCGTGGCGCCGCCGGGGCAGCTGAAGGTGAAATATTGGCTGGTATCCGTATCGGCATTGCAGTCCGGCGCGTTCACGTAGGTCTTGTTGTCCTGGTAATACTGCTCCAGCTTCACGCGCTTTATTGCCAAGCCCTTCGTCGCCTCGGGAATCCGGCCCCGCGTGACGTAGTCCCTATAAGAAGGCAGTGCGACCGCCGCAAGGATGCCAATGATCGCCACGGTGATCATCAACTCGATCAGCGTAAAACCGTCTTCCTTCTTGCTTGTCATGTAGAGCCTCTTTAACGGCGCATGGCCGGACAGTGGGATGAAGTCATCCTAGCCCGGCGGCCGACGACTGCACGGGGGTGCTGGATGAACGGTCAATTCTCGGCGTCGAGCGGCGCCTCCCCGCGTGACTTTTTCACACCATAGGAAAGGACGACCCGCGCCCCCGCCCCGGGCAGCTACCAGCGGGCCGGCCATTCGGCAAAGGCGGGTCATCGTCCTGGCGCGGAATGGCGCACCGGGAGCGGTGCTGGACTGCCTTGATAATCCTGCCATGTCTACCCTCCCTCCGCAGGCGATCGAGGCCGCCCTCGCCCTGGCCGCCCAAGGCCTGCGCCTGACCAACCCCAACCCCCGGGTCGGCTGTGTGATCACCAGCCCGGACGGCCAGGTGCTCGGCCAGGGCCACACACAGCGCGCCGGCGGGCCGCACGCCGAAATCGTGGCGCTGGCCGATGCCGCCGCGCGCGGTCATTCGGTCCGGGGTGCCACCGCCTATGTCACGCTGGAGCCCTGCGCCCACCGCGGCCGCACCGGCCCCTGCTGCGACGCCCTCGTGGCGGCCGGCATCGGCAAGGTGGTGGCCTCGCTGCAGGACCCCAACCCCAAGGTCGCCGGCCAGGGCTTTGCCCGCCTGCGCGCAGCGGGCATCGAGGTGGAAGTCGGTCCCGGCGCCGCCGAATCGCGCGAGCTCAATATCGGCTTTTTCAGCCGCATGGTGCGCGGCACGCCCTGGGTGCGCATGAAGATCGCCGCCTCGCTGGACGGGCAGACCGCGCTGGAAAACGGGACCAGCCAGTGGATCACCGACAAGCCGGCGCGGGCTGACGGCCATGCCTGGCGCGCCCGCGCCTGCGCCGTGCTGACCGGCATCGGCACCGTGCTGGAAGACAACCCGCGCCTGGACGTGCGCCTGGCCGACACGCCGCGCCAGCCCCATCTGGTGGTGGTGGACAGCCGGTTGGAGACGCCGCTGGACGCCCAGCTTTTTACCCCCACCCGCACTCTGCTGATCTACGCCGCCGTGGCCGACGAGGCCAGGAAGGCCGCGCTGGAAGCCCGCGGCGCCACCGTGGTCCACTGCCCCGGCCCCGGCGGCAAGGTCGACCTGGCGGCCATGCTGCGCGACCTGGCCGTGCGCGAGGTGAATGAAGTCCACGTGGAAGCCGGCCACAAGCTCAACGGCTCGCTGGTGCGCGAGGGCCTGGTGGATGAATTCCTGGTCTACCTGGCCCCCAAACTGCTCGGTTCGGGCCGCGGCATGGTCAATATCGGCCCGTTTGCCGAACTGGACCAGGCCGTCCCGCTGGCCTACCGGGAGACGGTCCAGGTTGGTCCCGACCTGCGCATCCTGGCCCGAATTCCCGGGCGCGACGAATTCTGACCGAATCCCTGCGAAAATAGCAGGATGTTCACCGGCATCATTACCGGCGTGGGGCGCATCGTCGCCAGCCACGACCTCGGAAGTTCTTTGCAGCACGGCAAGCGCCTCGCCATTGCCTGCCCGGTCGGCTACCTGGACGATGCGGGCCTGGGCGACAGCATCGCCCTCAACGGCGCCTGCATGACGGTCACCAGCCTGGACCTGCCCCGCCAGCAGTTCACGATCGACATCTCGGCCGAATCCCTGGCGCGCACCACGGGCCTGGCGCTGGACGCCCAGGTCAACCTGGAAAAGGCCCTGCGCGCGGGCGACCGCCTGGGCGGCCACATCGTCTCGGGCCATGTCGACGGCGTCGGCACCGTCAGCCACTTCGCCCAGGTGGGCGAAAGTTGGGAGCTCCGCATCCAGGCCCCGGCCGAACTGGCCCGCTACCTCGCCTACAAGGGCTCCATCACCGTCAACGGTGTCAGCCTGACGGTCAACCGCGTGGCCGACAACGCCGGCGGCTGCGAAGTCAGCATCAACCTGATCCCGCACACCGTGCAGCACACCACGCTGGGACTGCTTCAGGCCGGCGCGGGCGTGAACCTCGAAATCGATACCGTGGCGCGCTACGTCGAGCGCATGCTCGCCGCCGGCGCCGCGCCACAGAAAGCCAACCCATGAGCAGCAAAGCCCCCGTGGCCATCTCGCCGGTCGAAGACATCGTCGCCGAAATGCGGGCCGGCCGCATGGTCATCCTCGTCGACGAGGAAGACCGCGAGAACGAGGGCGACCTCGTGCTGGCGGCCGACCACGTGACACCGGAGGCCATCAACTTCATGGCGCGCTTCGGCCGCGGCCTGATCTGCCTGACGCTGACGCGCGAGCGCTGCGAGTACCTGCGCCTGCCGCCCATGGCGGCGCGCAACGGCACGGTCTACAGCACCGCCTTCACCGTCTCGATCGAGGCGGCCAGTGGCGTGACCACCGGCATCTCCGCGGCGGACCGTGCGCGCACGGTGCAGGCCGCCGTGGCACCGAACGCGAAGCCCGAGGACCTGGTGCAGCCCGGCCACATCTTCCCCTTGCAGGCCGTGGATGGCGGCGTGCTCATGCGCGCCGGCCACACGGAAGCAGGTTGTGACCTGGCCGCCATGGCCGGCTGCTCGCCCGCGGCCGTGATCTGCGAGATCATGAAGGACGACGGCACCATGGCCCGGCTGCCGGACCTGCAGCTGTTCGCCGCCGAACACGGGCTGAAGATCGGCACCATCGCCGATCTCATCAAGTACCGCAGCCACAACGAATCGCTGATCGAGCAGGTCGGCAGCCGCACGCTGAAGACGGCCTACGGCGAGTTCACGGCGCACGCCTACCGCGACAAGCCCAGCCAGGGCGTGCATCTGGCCCTGGTGCGAGGCAGCTGGTCCGAGGCCGATCCCGTGCTCGCGCGCGTGCACGAACCCCTGTCCGTGCTCGACGCGCTGGAGGTGGGCCGCACCATGCACTCCTGGAGCCTGGACGAGTGCCTGCAACGCATCGCCACCGAAGGCCGCGGTGTGGTGGTGCTGCTCAATTGCGGCGAAACCGGCGGGCAGTTGCTGACCCAGTTCGACGGCACCGCGCGCGCCAGCCACGCGCCCGAGCGCGGCCGCATGGACCTGCGCACCTACGGCGTGGGCGCGCAGATCCTGCGCGACTGCGGCGTGCACAAGATGAACCTCATGGGCAACCCGCGCCGGCTGCCCAGCATGGCCGGCTACGGCCTCGAAGTCGTCGGCTACCTCCAGAAATAAAGGAATACAACATGTTTGGCGCCGACAAAGGCAATCTCGAACCCACCGACGCGCGCCTGGACGGCCGCAAGCTGGCTATCGCCATCGTGCAGGCCCGTTTCAACGAAGGCGTGACCAACGCCCTGGCGCAGGCCTGCCGCGCCGAGCTGGCCGCGCTGGGCGTGCTGCCGAAGAACATCGACCACGTCATGGTGCCCGGCGCGCTGGAAGTACCGCTGGCCCTGCAGATGCTGGCCGAGAAGAACAACTATGACGCGCTGATCGCCCTGGGCTGCATCATCCGCGGCGAGACCTACCACTTCGAGCTGGTGGCCAACGAGTCCGGCGCCGGCGTCACCCGCGTCTCGCTGGACTACCAGATTCCGATTGCCAACGCCATCCTGACCGTGGAGAACATGGCGCAGGCCGAAGCGCGCCAGACCGACAAGGGCCGCGACGCGGCACGCGTGGCGGTGGAAATGGCCAACCTCATGGAAGCCGTCGGATGAACACGCCCCGCCCCGCCACCGCCCCGCGCAAGCCGGCCGCCAAGTCCGGTCGCAGCCGAGCCCGCGAGTTTGCCCTGCAGGCGCTGTACCAGCACCTGGTCGGCGGCAACGAGACCGCCGCCATCGACACCTTCACGCGAGACCTGGCCGGTTTCTCCAAGGCCGACGCCGCGCACTACGACGCCCTGCTGCACGGCTGTGTCGCCGAGGCAGCGGAACTCGACAGCCTCATCACCCCGCTGCTGGACCGCAAGCTGGCCGAGCTCTCGCCCATCGAGCACGCCATCATGTGGATCGGCGCCTACGAGTTCAAGCATTGCCTGGATGTACCCTGGCGCGTAGTGCTCAATGAATGCATCGAGCTGGCCAAGTCCTTCGGCGGCACCGACGGCCACAAGTACGTCAATGGCGTGCTCAACGGCCTGGCCCCCGCCCTGCGTGCGGCCGAGGTGGCTGCCGACCGCGCCAGGAACGCGAAGGCCTGATCGGCGGGCATGAGAATCGCAGCCCGCGCGCAGCGCATCGAACCCTTCTACGTGATGGAAGTGGCCAAGGCGGCCGCGGCCATCGCCCGTGAGGCAGCGCACAGCGCCGCGCCGATGATCTTCCTCAACATCGGTGAACCCGACTTCACCGCCCCGCCGCTGGTGCGCGAGGCAGCCGAGCGCGCCGTGCGCGAAGGCCGCAGCCAGTACACCGATGCCACCGGCCTGCCCGCGCTGCGCGAGCGCATCAGCGCCTGGTACGCCCAGCGCTACGGGCTTGACGTCCCGGCGCGGCGCATCGTCGTGACGGCCGGCGCCTCCGCCGCGCTGCAGCTGGCCTGCCTGGCGCTGATCGAGGCCGGCGACGAAATCCTGATGCCGGACCCGAGCTACCCCTGCAACCGGCACTTCGTCAGCGCGGCCGAGGGCACGGCGCGCCTGCTCCCGACCGGTCCGGCCGAACGCTTCCAGCTCAGCGCGGAACAAGTGCATGCCGCCTGGGGCCCGCAAACGCGCGGCGTGCTGCTGGCTTCCCCCTCCAATCCCACCGGCACCTCCATCGATCCGGCCGAACTGCGCCGCATCCATGAGGTGGTGCGCACGCACGACGGCGTCACCCTGGTCGACGAGATCTACCTGGGCCTGAGCTACGACGACCGCTATGGCCAGTCGGCGCTGGCCATCGACGACCGCATCATCAGCGTCAACAGCTTCTCGAAATACTTCAGCATGACGGGCTGGCGCCTGGGCTGGCTGGTCGTGCCGGAGGAACTGGCGCCGGTGGTCGAGCGGCTGGCGCAAAACCTCTACATTTGCCCCAGCACGATTGCCCAGCACGCCGCCCTGGCCTGCTTCGAGCCCGAGAGCCTGGCCGAGTACGAGCGCCGCCGCGCCGAGTTCAAGGCGCGGCGCGACTGGTTCATCCCGGCCCTCAACGAACTGGGGCTGAACGTGCCTGTGCTGCCCGACGGCGCCTTCTACGCCTGGGCCAACTGCACACAAGCCTGCCGGAAGCTGGGCGTCCAGGACAGCTGGGACCTGAGCTTTGCCCTGATGCAGCAGGCCCATGTCGCCGTGACGCCGGGGCGCGATTTCGGCAGCGCCGACACCCACCAGTACATCCGCTTCTCCACCGCCAGCGGCCTGCCCCAGCTGCAGGCCGCGGCGGAACGGCTGCGCCAGCTGCTGAAATAGGACCCGATGACCTTCGAACTCCCCATCCGCGTCTACTGGGAAGACACCGATGCCGGGGGCATCGTCTTCTACGCCAACTACCTCAAGTTCTTCGAGCGGGCGCGCACCGAGTGGCTGCGTGCGCGCGGCATCGGCCAGCAGGTGCTGAAGGAGCAGACCGGCGGCATGTTCGTGGTC
>JAJZUZ010000084.1 GCA_021845965.1 Pseudomonadota bacterium
CACAAGAACGCTGTGACGCTGGCGCGCGCCGCCGAAGGCGCCGGTGTGCAGATGATCACCGTACACGGCCGCACCCGGGAACAAGGTTATGGCGGCGACGCGGAGTACGAGACCATTGCCGCGGTGAAGGCGGCGCTGCGCATACCGGTGGTGGCCAATGGGGACATCGCGACGCCCGAGAAGGCACGGGACGTGCTGCGGCGCACGGGCGCCGACGCGCTGATGATCGGCCGTGCCGCCCAGGGCCGACCCTGGATCTTTCGCGAAATGGCGCACTACCTGGCGACCGGCGAGCGCCTGGCACCGCCCCTGGTGGCCGAGGTTCAGCGCCTGTTGCTGGCGCACCTGGAGGATCACTACGCGCTCTACGGCGAGTACAGCGGCGTGCGCAGCGCGCGCAAGCACATCGGCTGGTATGTCAGGGCGCTGCCGGGTGGCGAGGCCTTCCGCGGCCGCATGAACGCCCTGGAGGACAGCCGGGCGCAGGCCCGCGCCGTCGCCGATTTTTTTGATGAACTGGGTGTCCACATGGACCGCATGCCGGCGGCCCCTGTGCATGCCGTGGACGAACAGGATGAAGCACACATGGAGTTAGCCGCATGAGCAAAAAACAGATCGAAGAATGCGTGCGCACCAGCCTGGAGGGCTATTTCAAGGATTTGCGCGGCGCCGAGCCTGACGGCATGTACGACATGCTGGTGCGCATCGTCGAGAAGCCCCTGCTGGAAGTGGTGATGCAACAGGCCGAACACAACCAGTCCCGTGCCGCGCTCTGGCTGGGGCTGAACCGCAACACGCTGCGCAAGAAGCTGGTGGAACACAAACTTCTCAAGTGAACAACATGAACGCACTTCTTTCCGTTTCCGACAAGACCGGCATCGTCGAATTCGCCCAGGCCCTGCATGCGCTGGGTATCAAACTGATCTCCACCGGCGGGACGGCCAAGCTGCTGGCCGACAAGGGCCTGCCAGTGACCGAGGTGGCCGAAGTCACCGCCTTTCCCGAAATGCTGGACGGCCGCGTCAAGACTCTGCATCCCAAGGTGCATGGCGGCCTGCTGGCGCGCCGTGATGTGCCCGAACACATGGCCGCGCTCAAGGCGCATGGCATCGACACCATCGACCTGCTGGTGGTCAACCTCTACCCTTTCGAAGCCACGGTGGCCAAGCCCGGCTGCACGCTGGAGGACGCGATCGAGAATATCGACATCGGCGGCCCGGCCATGGTGCGCAGCGCGGCCAAGAACTGGAAGGACGTCGGTGTGCTGACCGACGCCTCGCAGTACCCGGCTGTTCTGGAGGAGCTGAAGAAGAACGGCAAGCTGTCCGACAAGCTGCGTTTTGCGCTGTCGGTGGCGGCTTTCAACCGGATTGCCAACTACGACGCGGCGATCAGCAACTACCTCTCCGCCATCAATGAGGACGGCAGCCACGCGGCCTTCTCGGCCCAGGCCAACAGCAATTTCGTGAAAGTGCAGGATCTGCGCTACGGCGAGAACCCACATCAGCAGGCAGCCTTCTACCGCGACCTCTACCCGGCGCCGGGCTCCCTGGTCACCGCCAAGCAGCTGCAAGGCAAGGAACTGAGCTACAACAACATCGCCGACGGCGATGCGGCCTGGGAATGCGTGAAGAGCTTCGACGCGCCGGCCTGCGTCATCGTCAAGCACGCCAATCCCTGCGGCGTGGCCGTGGGCAAGGATGCGTTCGAGGCCTACAGCAAGGCCTTCCAGACCGATCCCACCTCGGCCTTTGGCGGCATCATCGCCTTCAACCGCACGGTGGACCTGGCCGCCGCCCAGGCTGTCAGCAAGCAGTTCGTCGAAGTGCTGATGGCGCCGGCCTACACCGCCGAGGCGCTGGAGCTCCTCAAGGCCAAGGCCAATGTGCGCGTGCTGCAGATTTCCCTCGACGGCGTCAAGCGCGATGGCAAGACCGCCTGGGAGCGCGGACTCAATGCGCATGACGTCAAGCGTGTGGGCTCCGGCCTGCTGATCCAGACCGCCGACAACCATGAGCTGCAGCTTAGCGACCTGAAGGTGGTCACGAAGAAGGCGCCCACACCCCAGCAGGTCGAGGACCTGCTGTTCGCCTGGAAGGTGGCCAAGTTCGTCAAGAGCAATGCCATCGTCTTCTGCAAGGACGGCATGACCATGGGCGTGGGCGCGGGCCAGATGAGCCGCCTGGATTCGGCGCGCATCGCCAGCATCAAGGCCGAGCACGCCAAGCTTTCGTTGAAGGACACCGTGGTCGCCAGCGACGCCTTCTTCCCTTTCCGTGATGGCCTCGATGTGGTCATCGACCACGGCGCGACCTGCGTGATCCAGCCCGGCGGCTCCATGCGCGACCAGGAGGTCATCGACGCCGCCGACGAGCGCGGCGTGGCGATGGTGTTCTCGGGCGTGCGCCACTTCCGCCACTGAGCCGCGGCGCGACCCAATGAAAAAAGCGGCCGGGGGCCGCTTTTTTCTTGGCGCTTTCGAGCCCTATTTGCCCAGGGATTTGAAGACTTCGTGCGCTGCTGCCACGGTGGCGCTCAGGTCCTCCTCGCTGTGGGCCGCGCTGACGAAACCGGCCTCATACAGCGCGGGCGCAATGTAGACGCCGCGGTCGAGCAGGCCGTGGAAAAGGGTATTGAACTTCGCACTCTCGGTCTTCATGACCTGGCCGTAGTTCTGCGGCAAGGTGGGGAGCAGGAAGAAGCCGAACATGCCGCCTTCGCAGTCGGCCGCAAACGGCACGCCCTCGGCGGCGGCAGCAGCCTGCAGGCCATCCATCAGCTTGCGTGTTTTCGCCGCCAGGGCGTCGAAAAAGCCCGGCTGGCTGATTTCGCGCAGCGTGGCCAGGCCGCAGGCCGTGGCCACCGGGTTGCCGGACAGTGTGCCGGCCTGGTAGACCGGGCCCAGCGGTGCCATCTGTTCCATGATGGCGCGCGGTCCGCCGAAGGCCGCCAGTGGCATGCCGCCGCCGATGACCTTGCCCAGCACGGTGAGGTCCGGCTTGAAGCCGGGGAGGGCCTTGGCATACACACTCTGCGCACTGCCCAGGGCGACGCGAAAGCCTGTCATCACCTCGTCGAATACCAGCAGCGCGCCGTGCTGCGTGCAGAGTTCGCGGCAGCGCTGCATGAAGGGAACGGAAGCGCGCACGAAGTTCATGTTGCCGGCAATCGGCTCGATCATCAGACAGGCGATGTCCTTGCCATGCAGCGCGAAAGCCTCCTCCAGCTGCTGCAGGTTGTTGTACTCGAGCACCAGGGTGTGCTGCACCACCTCGGCCGGCACGCCGGCGCTGGTGGGGTTGCCGAAGGTGGCCAGGCCGGAACCGGCCTTGACCAGCAGGGCGTCGGCGTGGCCGTGGTAGCAGCCCTCGAACTTGATGATCTTGCTGCGGCCGGTGGCGCCGCGCGCCAGGCGGATGGCGCTCATGCCGGCTTCGGTGCCGGAGCTGACCAGGCGCACCATCTCCATGGAGGGCACGTGCTTGAGGATTGCCTCGGCCAGTTCGATCTCGCGCTCCGTCGGGGCGCCGAAGGAGAAACCCTCGGTCACCGCCTTTTGCACCGCATCCACCACGGCCGGGTGGCCATGGCCCAGGATCATCGGGCCCCAGGAGCCGATGTAGTCGATGTAGCGCTGGCCGTTGGCGTCCCAGAACCAGGCGCCCTGCGCGCGCTGCACAAAGCGCGGCGTGCCACCGACGGCGCGGAAGGCACGCACGGGGGAGTTCACACCACCGGGAATGACGCGCTTGGCGCGCTCGAACAGGGTGTCGTTACGGTCAGTGCTGGGTGTCATGCGGGGGGAGTTCCATGTGGGAAGCCGCTCCTTGCGGATCGTCTTCGTCTGCGTCGGTGTCTTCGATATCGGCCTGGGTCCAGAACAGGCGATCGGGGATCACGTGGCCCATGCCCGGACGGAAGCCGCCATCCAGGCAGTGATCAAGGTAGCCCAGCGCCTCGGCAAACGCCTCGCCCAGGTCGCAACCGGAGGCGATCAGGGCGGTCAGCGCGGCCGACAGCGTGTCGCCGGCACCGGAAAAGACGGCCTCAAAGCGCTCCAGCCGTTCGCTCGCCAAGACCGTCTGGGGTGAAGACAGTGCGCTTTCGATGTACTGTTCCGGCGCCGGGATGCCGGTGACCAGCGTATAGGGCACGCCGTACTCGCCGGCGGCGCGTGCAATATCGCGCGCGCTGGGGCTGCGCTCGGCATCCCAATCTGGCAACAGCCAACGCCACAGGGTGCTGTGGTTTCCAACCAACACTGTGGTCTGCGGCAGTACCAGCTCCTGAAAGGCGTCCAGGTAGAGGTCGATCTGTACCTCGTTCCACCAGGAGAGGTTGGGCATGTAGGCGATCAGCGGAACCTCGGGGTAGTCGGTGGCCATTTCGGCAATCGCGCTGAGGTTCTCGGGCGTGCCGACGAAGCCGACCTTGATGGCCTGCACGCTGACGTCCTCCAGCAGGGTACGCGCCTGCTCAGCCACGACCTCTTCCTCGAAGGGAAAGTGGTCAAAGGTCTCTGCCGTATCTCGCGCATAGGTGCCGGTGATGACCGGCAGCGCGTGGGCGCCGGCCGAGGCGATGGCGGTGACGTCGCCGGAGAGGCCGCCGGCGCCGCTGGGATCGTTGGCGTTGAACACCAGCACGCAGGGCGGATGCGCGGGGTCTTGCGCGGTTTCCTCAGGAACTGGGGTTTGCATGGGCTGGCCTGTGGAATGCATCAGGCAGAATGTCACACGTGTCCTGGATTTGGGAGCGACGGGAGCTCTTCGTCCGCTTTGTACAATGTTGCATTCTATTCGAAGGTCTCGTAAGCTGTGAGCGATAAAAAAACCTGGATGTGTCTGATCTGTGGGTGGATCTATGACGAGGCGGCCGGCGACCCGGAGCACGGCATAGCCCCGGGGACGGCGTGGGCGGACGTGCCCATGAACTGGACCTGCCCGGAGTGCGGTGCGCGCAAGGAAGACTTCGAAATGGTCCAGATCTGACCCGGGCCGGAAGTTGGTGACTGTCATCCGCCTAACCGGCCGTAATCAGGAGTAGCGCTCAGTGAGTACGCAAGATTCGCCCCTCAAGGTCCTCGTGATCGATGACAGCAATACGATCCGTCGCAGCGCCGAGATCTTTCTCAAGCAGGGTGGCCATGACGTGATGCTGGCCGAGGACGGCTTCGATGCGCTGGCCAAGGTCAACGACTATCAGCCGAATCTGATCTTCTGCGACATCCTGATGCCGCGTCTGGATGGCTACCAGACCTGCGCCATCATCAAGCGCAATGCCAAGTTCGCCAATGTGCCTGTGGTGATGCTGTCGTCCAAGGACGGCGTGTTCGACAAGGCGCGCGGTCGCATGGTGGGGGCGCAGGACTATCTGACCAAGCCGTTTACCAAGGACCAATTGTTGCAGGCGGTGCAGCAGTTTGGCATAGTTTCGCAAGGAGTAAGTTGATGCCTATACGCAAAGTTCTGATCGTCGATGACTCGAAGACGGAGTTGATGTTTCTGACGGATTTGCTCCAGAAGAATGGCTACACCGTCAAGACCGCCGAGGATGCGGATGATGCTTTCCGTCGCCTGGCCGAGGAAAAACCGGACCTGATTCTCATGGATGTGGTCATGCCGGGCCAGAACGGCTTCCAGCTGACGCGTGCCATCAACCGCACCCCTGAGTATGCGGATGTGCCGATCATCATCTGCACCAGCAAGAACCTGGAGACCGATCGCGTCTGGGGCATGCGCCAGGGCGCGCGCGACTACGTCACCAAGCCGGTGGACGCGGACGAACTGCTCGGCAAGATCAAGGCGTTGGGCTGACCTCGAGCACATGGCCAATCGCGAAGCTCTCAGGGACCTGCAGGCGCGGCTCGCCAGCCGAATGCAAGCCGCCAAGGCCGAAGGTCTCTCCATTTCGTGGCTGGCGGTGCGTGCGGGAGGGAAGGATTACCTGCTGCCACTGGCGCAGTCAGGCGAAATCTTTCCCTTGCCGGGAGTGCAGACCGTTCCGTACTCCCGGTCGTGGTTTCTGGGCGTCGTCAATCTGCGCGGCGGTCTCTACGGCGTCGTGGATCTGGCGGCCTTCATCGCCGGCGCGGCGCCGGCGCGCTCCGAACAGTACTGGAGCGAGGCCAGCGTGGTGACGCTCAATGCGGCCCTGGACGTCAATTGCGCACTGCTCATCGATTCATTGTCGGGTTTGCGCCATGTGGGCGCATTTTCGGGGTCCGAGCCGCCGGCGGAGGACGCGCCACCCTATTTTGGCAACTGCTATCTCGACGCCGACGGCAGCCGCTGGCAGGAGATCAATTTGCAGCAGTTGTCCCAGATGTCCGAATTTTTGAGCATCAGTGCCTAAGTCAATTCCTAAGGTTGCATCATGTCCGTCTTCAACAAACTGACCAATCTCTTTGCCAAGAAGGCGCCTGACACGGAGCAGAGCGTCGGGCTGAGCCTGGCCATGCCCGACGAGCTGGCGTCCCTGCAGCCGCCGCGCGCCGCCGGTGCCGAAAAGGGGCCGGGTGACACGCTGCTGCAGGAAGGCGCGGCGTCGGTGCCGCTGGACCAGGATGACGTGATCAGCCTGCCGCTGTTGGGGCGCCGACCGATTGCCGAGCAGCAGCGCCTGCTGTGGTGGTTGCTGGGCTTGGCGCTGGTGATGCTGGGTGCCATCGCCTTTGTGGCACTGACCGCTGCCGATCGCGTGGCGCAGCAGCTGAACGCCACCGGCCAGTCCCTGATGCAGTCGCAGCGTCTGGCGAAATCCGTGTCGCAGGCGCTGGTGGGCGTGCCCCAGGCCTTCGCGGAGGTGAAGGAAAGTTCGGGAACGCTGGCGCGCACGCTGCGTGGTCTGCGTGACGGTGACGACTCACTGCGCCTGGAGCCCCTGGATCCCGAGCTGATCCCGCAGCTTGAGAAGGTCATGCCGGTGATGGAGCGGGCCGAAAAGAGCGCCAACACCATTCTTTCGCAGGAGAAGATCCTGACCCAGGTCGGTGCCGCTCTGCGTACCATCAACCGCCAGTCCTCCGATCTGCTGGAGATCGCGGAAACGGTGTCCTCGCTCAAACTCCAGCAGAACGCCAGCCCGGCCGAGATTTCCGCGGCCGGCCAGCTGGTGATGTTGACCCAGCGCATCGGCAAGTCCTCGAACGAATTCCTGACCGCCGAAGGCGTGAGCCCGGAAGCCGTGTTCCTGCTGGGCAAGGACCTGAATTCCTTCAAGGAGATCGCCCAGGGTCTGCTGGACGGCAGCCCGGATCTGCGCCTGAGCGCCTCCAAGGATGCGCAGACCCGCGAGCAGATCGAGGCGCTGATCAAGCTGTACGAGCAGACGCGTACGCAGGCGGGCGCCATTCTGGGCAATCTGCAGGGCCTGGTTTCCGCCCGTGGCGCGCAGATCACCATCATCAACGACAGCGAACCGTTCCGCCGCGACCTTGAGACGCTGCAATCCGATCTGGCAGGCCGCACGGGTCTGAGCACCACCTCCCTGCTGGCCCTGGTTGCCGCCGCCATCTTTGCCTTGATCTGCGCCGCCGGTCTGGCGCGCGTGCAGCTGATGGACAGCCGCCGTCGCCAGGTGGTGGCCGAGGCGCAGCGGCTGGAAGCCGAGCGCCAGGAGCAGGAGGCCAAGCGCGTCAACGACGCCAACCAGGCCGCCATTCTGCGACTGATGAACGAACTGCAGACGGTGGCCGAAGGCGATCTGACCCAGGAAGCCACGGTGACCGAGGACATCACGGGCGCCATCGCCGACTCGGTGAACTACACGGTGGAAGAGCTGCGCTTGCTGGTGGGCAGCGTGCAGAACACGGCCGCCCAGGTGGCGCAGACGACGGCCCAGGTGGACCTGACGTCGACCGAGCTGCTGGCCGCGTCCAACGAGCAGCTGCATGAGATTCGCGAGACCGGCCGCTCCGTCGTGGACATGTCGACCCGAATCAACCAGGTGTCCCACCAAGCGCAGGAATCTGCCGCGGTGGCGCGCCAGTCGCTGCAGGCCGCCGAGTCCGGCCTGAAGGCCGTGCAGGACGCCATCGGCGGTATGAACGCCATCCGCGACCAGATCCAGGACACGTCCAAGCGGATCAAGCGTCTGGGCGAATCCTCGCAGGAGATCGGTGAAATTACCGAGCTGATTTCGGACATTACCGAACAGACCAACGTGCTGGCCCTGAACGCCGCCATCCAGGCGGCGTCCGCCGGTGAAGCGGGTCGCGGCTTCTCGGTGGTGGCGGAGGAGGTGCAGCGACTGGCTGAACGTTCTGCCGATGCCACGCGCCAGATCTCGGCGCTGGTGAAGGCGATTCAGACCGACACGCAGGACGCCGTGGCCGCCATGGAGCGCTCCACGCAGGGTGTGGTCGAGGGGGCGCGACTGTCCGACAATGCCGGTACCGCGCTGACGGAGATCGACCGCGTGTCGCGCCGACTGGCCGAGCTGATCGAGCAGATTTCCGACACCACCTCGAAGGAAGCCGTCATGGCCAGTGCGGTGGCCGACAACATCCAGCACATCTTCGCCGTGACCGAGCAAACCGGTGAGGGTACGCGGGCCACGGCCGCCCAGGTGCGCGAACTGTCGCGCATGGCGGAAGAACTGCGCCAGTCGGTGGCGCGATTCAAGATTGCCTGATCTGACGGGGTCGCATCCCGACACTCGCAGGAGCGAACGAATCCATGCAACTCCAAGCAGCCGCCAGCGGCGAGAACGAGCAGCCCGTCAATGACCTCGGCCCTTTGGCCTGGGTGCTGGATGAGCTGCGCAAATCGCTTGATGGCGCCACCAAGGCCATCCGGCGTTTCGTGCGTGACGCCGAGCTCGCGCGGGGCTCCGATCTGGAGTCGCTCGACGCGAGCCAGCTGCGCATTGCGCGCCAGCAGTTGCACCAAGCCGTCGGTGCGCTGGAGATGGTGGGCCTGCCCGAGCCCGCCAAGGTGCTGCGCGCCATGGAAGCCCTGGCGCAGAAATTCGTCCAGCGTCCCGAGTTCTGCAGCGAAGACGCAGCCACCAAGGTGGAGCGTGCCAGCTTTGCCCTGATCGAATATCTGGAAGCCGTGCTGCGCGGCAAGACCGCGTCGGCGGTGGCGCTGTTTCCCCAGTATCGCGACGTGCTGGAGCTGGTGGGCGAGGAGCGCATCCACCCGGCCGAACTGTGGCCGCATGCCTGGCGCTGGATTGATGCCGAGGTGCCCGCCGCGAGCGAGCCCCTGGCTTACGCCGCCGCCGTGCGCGCCCAGTTGGACGCGGCGGTGCTGAAGTTGGTGAAGACGGGCAGCGTGTCCTCTGCCAAGTCCCTGCGCGATATCTGTCTGGGGCTGGGCGCCGCCCAGCCGACGATTGAAGCCCGCGCGTTCTGGAAGATCTGTGCCGCCTACTTCGAGGCGCTGGCCCTCAAGCTGTGCCCGGCCGACGTGTATGTGAAGCGGGCGGCTTCGCGGGTGCTGATGCAGTACACCACGCTGGCGCGCGGCAAGAATGACGTCTCCGATCGCCTGGCGCAGGATCTGCTGTTCTTCTGCGCCCAGGCGGTGCCAGCGGACGCGCAGGCGGCGCCGGTGCTGTCGTCCGTGCGCAAGGCCTACGGTCTCGATCAGGCCCGGCCCGTCAACTACGAAACACCGCAGTACGGCCGTTTTGATCCTGCGGTGCTGGTACAGGCGC
>JAJZUZ010000085.1 GCA_021845965.1 Pseudomonadota bacterium
GCATGGCTGATCTGCTCCGTGGCCTGGCCGATTTCGCCGAAGGCTGCGCGCAGCTTCTGCTGCATCTGCGCCAGGCGCCGCAGCATGGAGCCGATCTCGTCGCGGCGCTCGCTCTCGAACGCATGGCAGAGGTCACCCTGGGAGATGCGCTCGGCAATGTCGACGGCGTCGTGCATCGGGCGCGCGATGGCCCGCGTTGTCAGCCAGGCGATGACACCGCCGGCCGCCAGCGCCACGAGGCATATCACCACCAGCACCGCCAGTGCCTGGTGCACATTGCCGGCGAGCTGCTGCGTGGCGGTGCCGCTGGCGGCCTTGAGGTGCGCGGTCAGCTCGTCCAGCGTCTTGAGCAGGGACTGCGCCAGCGGCACCAGCTCGGCCTCGATCCGCTTGCCGCCCTCGCCCATCTGGATGTCGTCGCGCACCTGGGCCCGTATGGCGACGAAACGGCTGCGCGCCTCGTTGACCTTGTTGATCAGGGCTGCCACCGACGGCTCGTCCGAGATCGCCACCACCTTCTTCTGCAGTTCCACCGTGGCCGCCGCGGTATCGGCCATCTGCGCATTGAGCTGGCTGAGCACGCCCTCCAGCCGTCCACGGGCACTGTCGTCCTCGCCGACCGCGGCGTCCAGGCGGGTCGCCGTCAGCGCCCGGTCCAGGTTGGTGCGGACCAGCGCCGACCATTCCTGCACCAGCACCAGCCGCTCGGTATGGCGTTCGTTGTCGGCGTTGTGCGCCTGGATGCGCCAGAGCTGGAACACCGCCGCCAGCAGCATGAGCACCATGAGCGCGAGCACCACGCCAAAGCCAGCCCCCAGGCGGGTCCCGATCCGGTTGAACTGCCAACGGAAATTTTCTTGTTGCATGTCGTACACCCGCGGAATGGATCACCTCCGGAACATGCCCCCTGCGCCTGCGCGCAGATGCGTGGCCGGTACGAAATCATGATGGCCAGCCTAGCTTAACGCAGTCCCCGGCCTTCGAACGTTGAAGAGGCGGGCGATAGGCGGGCCAATTCCGCCGCTACCAGTCCCCGCCAGCCGCCATCGGCCGCGCCTCAGGCGTCCAGCAGCGCCCGCATGGCCGCCTCGTCGAGCACCGGCACACCGAGCTCGCGCGCCTTGTCCAGCTTGCTGCCCGCCTCCTCGCCCGCGACGACGTAATCGGTCTTTTTGCTGACGGAGCCCGCGACCTTGGCGCCCGCCGCCTCCAGCAGGGCCTTGGCCTCGTCGCGGCCCAGGGTGGGCAGCGTGCCGGTCAGCACAAAGGTCTTGCCCGCCAGCGGCTGTTGCGCCGCGGGACTGGGCGCGCCCTCGGGCCAGTGCACGCCACAGGCGCGCAGCTGCTCCACCACCTCACGGTTGTGCGGCTGCGCAAAGAAGGTGTGGATGCTCTCGGCCACCACCGGCCCGACGTCGGGCACCTGCAGCAGCGTGTCGACGCTGGCGTCCATGATGGCGTCGAGCTGGCCAAAGTGGCGTGCCAGGTCCTTGGCCGTCGCCTCGCCCACGTGGCGGATGCCCAGGCCGAACAGGAAGCGCGGCAGCGTGGTGCGCTTGGACTTCTCCAGCGCCTCCAGCACGTTCATGGCCGACTTCTCGGCCATGCGCTCCAGGCTGGCCAGCGCGGTCAGGCCCAGGCGGTAGAGATCGGGCAGCACCTTGACCACCTCGTTGTCCACCAGCTGGTCCACCAGCTTGTCGCCCAGGCCCTCGATGTCCATGGCGCGGCGCTGGGCGAAGTGCAGCAGGGCCTGCTTGCGCTGGGCACTGCAGAACAGGCCGCCGGTACAGCGGTAGTCGGCCTCACCCTCCTCGCGCACGGCCGCGGAACCACAGACCGGACAGGTGTGCGGCATGGTGAAGACCTCGGCGCCCGGCTGGCGCTTCTCGGGCAGCACAGCCACCACCTCGGGGATGACGTCGCCCGCGCGGCGCACGATGACCGTGTCGCCCACGCGCACGTCCTTGCGACGCGCCTCGTCCTCGTTATGCAGCGTCGCATTGGTCACCGTCACGCCGCCCACGAACACCGGCGCCAGCTTGGCCACCGGCGTGAGCTTGCCGGTGCGCCCCACCTGCACCTCGATCGCCTGCACCGTGGTCAGCATCTCCTGCGCGGGGTATTTGTGCGCCACGGCCCAGCGCGGCTCGCGCGTGACAAAGCCCAGGCGCTCCTGCAGGTCCAGGCGATTGACCTTGTAGACCACGCCGTCGATGTCATAGGGCAGGCTGTCGCGCAGGGCGCCGATGCGACGGTGGTAGGCGACCAGCTCGGCGGCACCGCGCGCCGTGGTGACGTGCTCGCAGACGGGAAAGCCCCAGGCCTTGAGCGCCTGCAGCCACTCGAAATGGCTCGTGTACCGGACGATGCCCGGCGTCACCTCGCCCAGGCCGTAGGCAAAAAAGCTCAGCGGGCGTTGCGCGGCAATGGCCGGATCGAGCTGGCGCACCGCACCCGCCGCCGCGTTGCGCGGGTTGACGAAGGTCTTTTCCCCCTTGGCGCGCTGCTTCTCGTTCAGCGCCTCGAAGTCGTCGCGCCGCAGGTAGACCTCGCCGCGCACCTCCAGCACCGGCGGCACCTGGCCCTCGATGCGCAAGGGCACCTGGCCGATGGTGCGGATGTTCTGCGTCACGTCCTCGCCCACCTCGCCATCGCCGCGCGTGGCCGCCAGCACCAGCACGCCGTGCTCATAACGCAGATTGATCGCCAGGCCGTCGAACTTGGGCTCGGCGGCGTATTCCACCGGCGGGTCGCCCTCGCCCAGGGCGAGCTCGCGCCGCACGCGGGCATCGAAGTTTTCCGCCCCGCTGGCCTCGGTGTCGGTCTCGGTGCGGATGCTGAGCATGGGCACGGCATGCCGTACGCTGGCAAACTGCTCCAACGGCCTGCCGCCGACGCGTTGCGTCGGCGAATCGGGCGTCACCAGTTCCGGGTGCGCCGCTTCCAGCGCCTGCAGCTCGCGGAACAGGCGGTCGTACTCGGCATCCGGAATTTCCGGCGCGTCGAGCACGTAATAACGGTGGGCATGGTGATGCAGCAGCCGGTGCAGCTCCTGCACCCGTTTCGTGTCAGGGCCGGCCGGCGCCGCGTCGAACAGGTCGGGCGTTGTCATGCGACGGACGAAATGCCAACAAACCAGGGCTCCCGCGGAACTGGCTTTGCCAGGCCGCTGGGTGCGCCCCCTTCGCGCAGCGGAAGGGGGGTGGCGAAGCGAACGAAGGGAGCGAAGCCTGGGGGATGCATCACGAAAACAGGCGTCGCGCCAGCGCGGAACCGGCCGAGAGTTCGCGCGCATCGAGCCGGTCGTACAGGTTTTCGAGCTCCGCGCCGATCAGGTCCATGGCAGCGGCCGTCAGCGGCTGGCCGTTGTCGTCGGTGAGCTGGCCATCCATGACCTCGGCCAGGCGTGCCGCGGCCTCGCGCAGGCGCGCATAAGGCTGCTCGGAACGCGGCACCTGCGGCACCTCCAGGCTCAGCGTCACCTCGCGGATGGCGGTGAGGGCCGGGTCTTCCGCCAGTGCGGCCTGGGCGTCGTAGTGCAGCCCCAGCAAGGGCAGCTGGCCGGCAGTTGACGCCGGCAGCACCATGCGCCCGGGCAGTACCCCGGCCACGAAGCCCAGGCGCGCGGCGTTCTGCTGCACATAACCGGCGCTCCAGGCCGTATGGCGGGCGCGCAGCGTGATGTTGAGCTGGGCATCGTGTTCGCCGGCAAAACCGTCGAGCTCGCGTGCCCGCGCCACCGCGTCGAGCATGTCCGGCACCTCTGGCGTGCCGCCCACGGCATCGGCCAGGGCCTGGGTCTTCACGACGAACTCCGAATACTCGATTTCATTGAGCGCACCGGCGCGGTTGGCCAGCTGCACGCCGGCCTGCAAGGCGCTGTAGCGGCGCCCGGCTTGCGGGGGCTCCCACTGGCCCGACTCCTGTTCCAGCCCTTCGATCGCGAAAGGCTTGCTGCCCACGCGTCGCGTGGCCGGCATGTGGGCCAGCACGGCTTCGCCGGCTACCGGCTGCTCCAGCTCGATCGATGCGATGACGTCGATCAGGGAGTCCATCAACGGCTTGCGCTCCAGCGCCGGCGGCAGCAGCAGGGCGTCCTCGTCGACGCGCGCCGCCACCGGATCGGACGGGTCCAGCGCCAGTTCGCCCAGCCCCTGCGGCTCGACCGGCCGGGGTTCGGGCTCGGCCAGGCGTGGCTGGTTGCGCCGCGTGACCCAGGCGCCGTGCGCCACCAGGGCGGCCAGCACCAGACCGCCGGCGATGGCCAGACCGATCTGCAGCTTGCTCATCCCTGCCCCGCTCCGCGTTGCGTCAGGCCGCCTCGGCCATGGAGACGGCGGACTCCATGTCCACCGCCACGATGCGCGACACGCCCTGCTCCTGCATGGTCACGCCGATGAGCTGCTCGGCCATCTCCATGGCGATCTTGTTGTGGCTGATGAACAGGAACTGGGTGCCCTTGCTCATGCTGCTCACCAGCTTGGCGTAGCGCTCGGTGTTGGCGTCGTCCAGCGGCGCGTCCACCTCGTCCAGCAGACAGAAGGGCGCCGGGTTGAGCTGGAAGATGGCAAACACCAGCGCAATGGCGGTCAGCGCCTTCTCGCCGCCCGAGAGCAGGTGGATGGTCTGGTTCTTCTTGCCCGGCGGCTGGGCCATGACCTGCACGCCGGCGTCCAGAATTTCATCCCCCGTCATGATCAGCTTGGCCTGGCCGCCGCCGAAGAGCTCGGGGAACATGCGGCCGAAGTGCTCGTTGACGGTCTTGAAGGTGTCGCCCAGCAGCTCGCGCGTCTCGCCGTCGATCTTGCGGATGGCGTCTTCCAGCGTGTTCATGGCGTCCGTCAGGTCGGCCGACTGGGCGTCCAGGAACTGCTTGCGCTCGCGCGCGTGGGCCAGCTCGTCCAGGGCGGCCAGGTTGACGGCGCCCAGGGCCGCGATCTCGCGGTTCAGGCGTTCGATCTCCCCTTGCAGGCCGGCCAGGCGCACATTGCCCTCCTCGATGGACCGGGCGACCGCCTCCAGGTCGGCCTGGGCGTCGGCCAGCAGCTGCGCATACTGTTCAAAGCCCAGGCGCGCGGCCTGTTCCTTGAGTTGCAGGTCCTGGATGCGCAGGCGCAGCGGGTCGAGTTCGCGCTCCAGCTTGATGCGGCGCTCGTCGCTGGCGCGCAGCTTGGCGGTGAGGTCGTCGTATTCGCTGCGCTTGGCCGCCAGGGTCTGCTCGCGCTCCAGTTTCAGGGCCAAAGCGTTCTGCAGGCCCGCCTGCGCCGCGGCGTCGGTCAGTCGCGCCAGCTCCTCTCGTGCGCGCTGCTCCTCGGCGGCGATCGAGCCGGCCTGCTGGTCGGCGGTTTCGATGGCGCGGGCCAGCTCGGCCTTGCGCGCATCGAGCGTGCGCAGCGAGAAGGTGGCTTCCTGCGCCTGGCGCTCCAGCGCGCGCTGCTGCTCGCGGCAGGCGTTGAGTTTGCGCTCGGCCTCCAGCACGCGTTCGTCCAGCTGGGCGTGGCGCTCCTGGCTGTCGGCCAGCTGCATGTCCAGTTCCTCGAAGCGGCCCTCGGCCGCCACGCGACGCTCCTGCAGCTCTTCCAGCAGGGCATCCACCTCGGCCAGATCGCCGGCGATCTGCTCGCTGCGCGCGCGCGTCTGCTCGGCCAGCTGCGTCAGGCGCAGCGTCTCCACCTGCAGTTCGTGTGCGCGGCTCTGGGTCTCGCTGGCTTCGCGGCGCGCCGTCACCAGGCGCTGCGAGGCATCGGCATAGGCGGCCTCCGCGCGCACCAGGCTGCTGCGCGCCTCTTCGCTGATGAGGGCCTGGGCACGCAGCTGCTTTTCCAGGTTCTCGATCTCCTGGGCGCGTGCCAGCAGGCCGGCCTGTTCGGAGTCCTGCGCGTAGAAGCTCACGCTGTGCGCGGTCACGGCGTGGCCGCTCTTCACGTAGAGCGTCTCCCCTGCCTGCAGCTGGCTGCGCTGGGCCAGGGCCTCTTCAAAGCTCTGCGCCACATAGCAGCCCTGCAGCCAGTCGGCCAGCACGGCTTTCAGCCCGGCATCGTTGACGCGCAGCAGATCGACCAGGCGCGCCAGGCTGCCGGTCTTCTCGGGTGTGGCCGCCTGGGGCGCACTGTAG
Organism: Pseudomonadota bacterium; assembly: GCA_021845965.1. Lineage (GTDB taxonomy): Bacteria > Pseudomonadota > Gammaproteobacteria > Burkholderiales > Burkholderiaceae_C > Hylemonella. Next base: position 6,119 of record JAJZUZ010000085.1, read on the forward strand.
AACGCCAGTTTGGCCGGCGGCGCATCGGCCGCAAAGGCCTTGACCATGTCGATGCGGCTGACTTCCAGCGCACCCATGCGCTCGCGCAGCGCGGCTTCCAGCGCGTTTTCCCAGCCCTGCTCGATATGCAGCTTGGTCCACAAGGCCTGCAGATCCGCCAGGCCGTGCCGGGCCAGCCAGGGTTGCAGCTTGCCGTCGGTCTTGACCTTTTCCTGCAGGGCCTTGAGCGCCTCCATGCGCGCCGACAGATCCGCCTGCTTGGCCGTCTCGGTGTTGACCGTCTCCTGCTGCGTCCGGCGCGCCTCGTCCAGCTGCGGCACGCTGTCCTGCAGCTCATGGAAACGGGCATCGGCCACGGCCGCGGCCTCGCTGGCCTGGGCCAGCTGCTCCTGCAGGTTCTGCAGCCGGGCTTCGTCCGGCGCGGCCAGCGCGTTCTTGTCGGCGCTCAGGCGCTCGTGGCGCTGCTGCAGCTGGCGTGACTGTTCGTCGATGCTGCGCTGCTCGGCCGCCAGCACCTGGATCTGCTGCTGCACCTGCGTCACGCTGCCGCGCTGCTCGTTGGCGCGCTGCTGCGCCTGGCGCAGGGCGTCTTCCAGATCCGGCAGGGCCTGCGCCTGCTCTTCCAGCTGGGCGGCCAATTCGGTGTTCTTTTCTTCACCCACCAGGGCCAGCTCGGCCAGGCGTTCGATCTCGGCCTGCGCATCTTCCTTGCGCGTGGCCCACTGGCCGGTCTGTTCCTTCAACGTCGCGAGCCGCTCTTCCACGCGCTGGCGGCCCTCCACCACGAAGCGGATCTCGGCTTCCAGGCGGCCCACCTCGGTGCTGGCCTCGTACAGCAGGCCCTGCGCCTGGTTGACCTGGTCACCGGCGGCATAGTGGGCCTGGCGGATGGTTTCGAGATCGGCCTCGATGTGGCGCAGATCGGCCACGCGCGATTCAAGCTCGATGACGGCCTTCTCGCCTTCCTGCTTGATCTTGCCCTGGTCGGCCTCGGCTTCGCTGCGCTTGAGGTACCACAGCTGGTGCTGCTTGAGCGTCACATCCGCCTGCAGCGTGTTGTACTTCTGTGCCACTTCGGCCTGGCGCTCGAGCTTTTCCAGGTTGGCATTGAGCTCGCGCAGGATGTCTTCCACGCGGGTCAGGTTCTCGCGCGTGTCCGACAGACGGTTCTCGGTCTCGCGGCGGCGCTCCTTGTACTTGGAGACGCCGGCCGCCTCTTCCAGGAAGAGGCGCAGCTCCTCGGGCTTGGATTCGATGATGCGGCTGATCGTGCCCTGGCCGATGATGGCGTAGGCGCGTGGGCCCAGGCCGGTACCCAGGAACACGTCCTGCACGTCGCGCCGGCGCACCGGCTGGTTGTTGATGTAGTAGCTGCTGGTGCCGTCGCGCGTCAGCACGCGCTTGACGGCGATCTCCGCGTACTGACTCCACTGGCCGCCGGCGCGGTGGTCGGCGTTGTCGAACACCAGCTCCACGCTGGCGCGGCTGGCCGGCTTGCGGCTGGTGGTGCCGTTGAAGATCACGTCCTGCATGGACTCGCCGCGCAGCTCGCTGGCGCGGCTCTCGCCCAGCACCCAGCGCACCGCGTCCATGATGTTGGACTTGCCGCAGCCGTTGGGGCCGACCACGCCCACCAGCTGACCGGGTAGCATGAAATTGGTCGGTTCGGCGAAGGACTTGAAACCGGAAAGCTTGATCGAGGTTAGACGCACGGTAAGGAGTTCTGTCGTGGGGCCGAACGTGGAATCATAACGTCCTGGCCCCGCCCTCCACACGCCGCCGGGGCGCCGATTTGTGCTACGGGAAAACCCGGTCCGGTTGCATTTCTTCACACAGCCGGCGGCCGTGGTGACGCCGTACGGCCGAGTTGCGTGTAGATTCCCTCACCATTCAACCCATAGCCCCGCCATCGCATGAACCAGGCCAGCAACGAGAGCGCTCTCAACATCGTCAAGGTCCCCCTCAAGGAGCTCAATGTGCGGCCGGGCATCGCCCTGCAGGTGCGCCGGCTTGTCGAAGGGGCCAGCAAGACGGAAGCGCAGCTCTTCGGGGCGATCGAGAAGCGCGGCATCATGGTCGGCCCGCAGGGGCCCGAAGGCGAGGACACCGGTCTGCGCGAAGGGGAAGTCTGCATCGTGCGCGGCTTCACCGGCCAGCACGAGTTCTCCTTCATCAGCAAGGTGTTGCAGACTTATGTGCAGCCTTTTGTGTACGCGCTGCTCGCCTACCCGGAGACCGTGGACGCGCGCCAGGTGCGCCAGTCCATGCGCACCCGTGTGCGGTGGCCGGTCACGGTGCAGGCCGACAGCCGCAACCTGCCGGGCATGGTGGTGGACCTCAGCCCGCAGGGGGCGATGGTCACCACCGCGGAGGCGACGGCCGCCGTGGGACAGATCATTGCCCTGACGATCCAGGCGGAGGTGGAGGGCGCGCCCACGACGCTGACCGCCAAGGCTGCCGTATGCCACGCCAGCCGGAACGCCGCCGAAGCATCCCAGATCACCGGGGTGGCGTTCCAGGGCCTCAGCCAGCAGGACAAGCTGGTCCTGCACTACCTGACCAAGACCTAGGTCCCGCTCCAGCCGAGGCCGGGAACCGGGTGCGAACAGCGCCCGGCTGTCTCATCCTGAGACAGGGCTGTGAGGTTCCGCACGCAACGGTCCCGAAATAATTGACCGACGTCAAGTGTGGGCAATCCTTGCGGACTAGCATCGGGCTCCCCCTTTGGAGCGCCTCGTTCATGAATTCAGCCGTGACCTCCAGCTACGACGAAACCTACGTCGCGCTGTCCTTTCTTATCGCCTTCATTGGCTCCTTTGTCGCCCTGTCTGCCGCACGCCGCATCATCGGCCCGCGCGGCGCCATCAACCGCTTCGACCTGCTGGCCGCCACCCTGGCCCTGGGCGGCATCGGCGTCTGGACCATGCACTTTGTGGGCATGGCGGCCCTGCGCCTCGACGTGCGCGTCGGCTACTCCATGACCGAGACCATCCTCTCCCTGCTGGTCGTGGCCGTATCGACCGGCTTCGGCCTGACTTACGTGGCGCGTGATCCGTCCAGTCTCAAGCGCCTGTTCACCGCCGGCGCCAGCCTGGGGCTGGGCGTGGGCGTGATGCACTACCTGGGCATGTACGGCATGCGTTTTGGCGGCTACATCAGCTGGTCCTTCCTGCTGGTTGCCGCTTCCATCGTCATTGCCGTTGTCGCCGCGACCGCCGCCCTCTGGCTGGCCTTCAACACCAAGCCGGTCGCCCTGCGCCTGCTCGCCGCCGTCGTCATGGCCATTGCCGTCTGTGCCATGCATTACACCGGCATGGCCGCCGCCGATTTCGTATGCACGACGGCCGATCGATTCGCGGCGCCACGCGGTTTCGGCGTCATCATCGGCACCGACCTGCCGATGATGGTGCTGGTCATGGCCGTTGGCATCTCGCTGGTGCTCTCCATCGACCTGCTAACGCAGAAGGTGCTGGCCTCGAACAGGCGCAGCCCCCTCTGAGTCCGGCGGCGTCCCTGG
>JAJZUZ010000086.1 GCA_021845965.1 Pseudomonadota bacterium
AAGGTGCGCACGCCGGCGAACTGGCGCGTGGGCCCGTGGCCCTTGCGACGCTCCCGCTCCACACCGATCAACAACCCCACGCCCAGCGCCAGGGCCAGGCTGGTCAGTGCGTTGCCGCCAGATTCCATATCAGTGCCAGCGCGGCAACGCTTCGTCGCGCAATTCGCCGCGCAGGCTCTGGTAGTCGGGCACGACCGAACGCACCGTGTCCCAGAAGCGCGGGCTGTGGTCCATCACGCGCAGGTGGCTGAGCTCGTGCGCCACCACATAGTCAATCACGCTCTGGCGGAAGTGGATCAGCCGCCAGTTCAGGCGGATGCTGCCATCGCTGCTGGCGCTGCCCCAGCGCGTGCCGGCGCTGCTGAGCGAGAGCCTGCGCCACTGCACACCCAGGCGCGGCGCATAGTGCTGCAGCCGTTCGGTGAAGTGGCGATGCGCCTGGCGCATCAGCCAGGCCTGCACGGCGTCGCGGATCTGCGGCTGCCCGGCATGCAATGGCAGGCCGATGTGCAGCGTCAGGCGCGGCACGCCTTCCAGCGTCAGGTTCGGCGCCGCTTCATCGCTGCGCAGCACGACCTCCACGTCGCCGGCCTTCAGCCCGCCGCCCACGGCATGATAGGCATGGGTCGGGTCCAGTACCACGATGACGGTCTCGCCGAGGAAGGGAAAGCTGGCGCCGTCGCGCCACTCGATGCGCGCCGCATCCAGCCGCCGCTGGCGCTCGCGCATCTCGTCAAGCTTGCGCACGATCCAGGCCGCCTTCTCCTGCAGCGCGGCCTCCACCTCGTACAGCGGCACCCAGCGCGGCGCGCTCACCACGAGACCGTCCGCGCCCACCACCATGCCGATGGTGCGCCGCTTGGCTCGCTTGAACTCATAAGCCACCTGCGCGTCACACAGGCGGCTCTGGCGATTCGCGCGCGGATGGCTGAACTGCGCCGGGGCGATCACGCTGGGCAGGGGCTGGGCCGGCTGGAAGGGGCCGTGCAGTTCGGGCTGGGGTTGCGGAACAGGCCGCGGCGCTGGCGGCGGCGCCTGCACCACCGGCGCATCGAAGAGGTCGAGGGCGAGCTGGAGGAAGCTGCGCATGCCCTGATCTTAGGTCAGTTCACCGGTACGCATCAGGGTCGAGGCGACGCATCTCGGCCTCGATCCAGGCCTCCACTTCCTGCATCAGCTCGGCTGGCTCCCGACCCGCACTGGGGATGGGCTTGCCGATGGACACGTCCACCACTCCCGGCGTCTTGACGAAGGCCTTGCGCGGCCAGCACTTGGCCGAGGTCACTGCCACCGGAATCACCGGCGCGCCGGTTTCCACCGCCAGCCGGGTGCCCCCCGTCTTGTACGTGCCCTTCCTGCCGCGCGCGATGCGGGTGCCCTCCGGGAACATGATGATCCAGACCCCGCGCGCCAGCAGTTCTCGGCCCTGCGTGACGACCCTGGCAAAGGCCTGCGAGCCTTGCGAGCGGTCGATGTGGATCATGTCCAGCCGCCCCATGGCCCAGCCGAAGAAAGGCACCTGCAGCAGCTCCTTCTTGAACACATAGGCCAGCGGATGTGGCATCAGCGTGGGCATGAGGAAGGTCTCCAGCGTGGACTGGTGCTTGACCAGCAGGATGGCCGGGCTGGTCTCGCCCGTGGGCAGGTGCTCGCGGCCGTGGACGCGCACGCGGATGCCCAGCAGCACGCGCGCACCATCGATGGCCCAGCGCAGCCAGCGCACCGCCATCCAGTACAGCGGGTTGCCGCGCACGCGAATGGAGGCGACCAGCATGATGATGGCCCAGGGGATGACCGTGACCAGCATCCACAGCGTATGAAGGATGGAGCGGAGCAGAGACATGGCGGCTAGTCCTCAGGCCGTCGCGTCGCGCGCGACCAGATAGTCGGCAAAGGCGAGCAGGTTCTCGTGCACGCGCGTGCCGGCGGGGAAGTTGTCAGGCAGCGGCTGGCCGCGCAGCTTCTCGCCCTTGCCGGTCAGCACCAGGTGCGGCTCGCAGCCCACGGACGCGCCGGCAATGATGTCGCGCGCCGAGTCGCCCACGGTGGGCACCCCCTTGAGCGAGACGCCGTAGCGCTCGCCGATCTGCTCGAACAGACCCGGCAGCGGTTTGCGGCAATGGCAGGCCTGGTCCGGCGCGTGCGGGCAATAGAAGATGGCTTCCACACGCCCGCCCACCTGGGACAGCAGCTTGTGCAGCTTGGCGTGCATGGCATTGAGCGCAGCCACGTCGAACAGACCCCGCCCCAGGCCGGACTGGTTCGACGCCACCACCACATGCCAGCCGGCGTGGTTCAGGCGCGCGATGGCCTCCAGCGCGCCGGGCAGCGGCTTCCACTCGGCCTCGGACTTGATGTACTCGTCGCTGTCCTCGTTGATGGTGCCATCGCGGTCGAGGATGACCAGCTTCAGGGTGTGGGCGCCAGGCATATCAGCTCGCCAGGCGCGAGAGGTCGGCCACGCGGTTCATGGCGTCGTGCAGGGTCTTGAGCAGGCCCTGGCGGTTCAGGCGCAGGTCGGCTTCCTCGGCGTTCACCATCACGTCGTCGAAGAAGGCATCCACCGCGGTGCGCAGGGCCGCGAGCGTCTTGAGCGCAGCGGTGTAGTCGCCGGCGTCGAACTGCCGGTTCGCCTGCGGCACGACGTCCCTCATGGCGAAATAGAGCGCCTGCTCGGCCTTTTCCTTGAGCAGCACTTCGCTCACATGGGCGTCCACGTCGCCAGCCTTCTTGAGGATATTGCTGATGCGCTTGTTGGCAGCGGCCAGGGCAGCAGCCTCGGGCAGGTCCGAGAAGGCACGCACCGCTGCCAGACGCTTGGGCACGTCGCCCAGGCGTTGCGGGCGCAACGCCAGCACGGCGTCGACTTCCTGCGCGCTGTAGCCCTGCTCGCGCAGGCTGCCGGCGAGGCGGTCGTAGATGAAGTCGACCAGCGCTGCATTGGCGTTGCTGATCTTGTCGCCGAAGGCCGGCAAAGCGGCATCCAGCAGCACCGACAGATCCAGGGCCAGACTCTTCTCGCCCAGCATGCGGATGACGCCCAAGGCATGGCGACGCAGGGCAAACGGATCCTTGTCGCCGGTGGGCAGGTTGCCGATGCCGAACATGCCCACCAGCGTTTCCAGCTTGTCGGCCAGGGCCACCACCAGGCCCACGGTGTTGCGCGGCAGCTCGTCACCGGCGAAGCGCGGCTTGTAGTGGTCTTCGATGGCGTCGGCGATCTCCTCGCCGTGGCCATCGTGGCGCGCGTAGTAGCCGCCCATGATGCCCTGCAGTTCGGGGAACTCGCCCACCATGTCCGTCAGCAGGTCGGTCTTGGCCAGACGCGCGGCGGTGTCGGCGGCCGCCAGCAGCCCGGCATCGCCCAGCTGCTGGGCAATGGCCTTGGCGATGGCGCGCACGCGCTCCACCCGCTCGCCCTGCGTGCCGAGCTTGTTGTGATACACCACCTTGCCCAGGCCGTCGACACGCGATTCCAGCGTCTTCTTGCGGTCCTGGTCGTAGAAGAACTTGGCGTCGGCCAGGCGCGGGCGCACCACGCGCTCATTGCCGCCGATCACGGCGCTCGCATCGGCCGGGTTGATGTTGCTCACCACCAGGAACTTGTTCGTCAGTGTGCCGGCCGCGTCCAGCAGCGGGAAGTATTTCTGGTTGGCCTTCATCGTCAGGATCAGGCACTCCTGCGGCACGGTCAGGAACTCGGGCTCGAACTGGCAGACCAGCACCTTCGGGCGCTCGACCAGGGCCGTGACCTCGTCCAGCAGGGCCTCGTCCTCGATCGGACGCACACCGCCGCCCACCTGCGCCGCCGCGGCGGCCAGCTGGCGCGCGATCTCCGCCTTGCGCTCGGCGAAGGAGGCAATCACCGCGCCCTCGCTCTTCAGCAGCTCGGCGTAGCTGTCGGCATCCTGAATCGTGACGATCTCGCGCTTGGCCTCGAAGCGGTGCCCGCGCGTTGTATGGCCGGCCTTCAGGCCCAGGGCCTTCACCGGCACCACGGTGCTGCCGTGCAGGGCCACCAGGCCATGCGCTGGCCGCACGAAGTGCACGCTGCTCCAGCCGGGCAGCTCGCAGTCGCTCTCGAGCTGGTAGCTCATGACCTTGGGGATGGGCAGTTTGGCCAGCGCCTCGTCCAGCGCCTTCTGCAGGCCGCTGTCCAGCGTGGCACCGGTCACCAGGCTGTCGTAGAACAGCGCCTCGGCCTTGCCATCCGGTGCGCGCTTGAGCGCAGCCACTGCCTGGGCCGGATCCGAGACGTCGGCCCCCAGCGCGGCCAGCTTCTTCAGCAGCGCCGGCGTGGCGTGGCCGGCCGCATCCAGGCCGACGGCTACCGGCATGAGCTTTTGCTGCACCGCCTTGTCCGCGGCTTTCAGGTAGACGTGGCTGATGAGCGCGGCCAGCCGGCGCGGCGAGGCGTAGGCGGTCACCACCGAGGCGTCGGTGGCCAGGCCCATGGCGCGCAGCTGGTCCAGCAGGGTGGTGGCAAAGCTGTCGCCCAGCTTCTTCAGCGCCTTGGGCGGCAACTCTTCGACAAACAGTTCGACGAGAAGGTTCTTGGTGGTCATCTTGTTCTTTCCTTCCCTCAGGCCGCCTTCTTCGCCATCTGCGCCACCCACTCGCGCGGCGCCATGGGGAAGCCCAGGCGTTCGCGGCTGTCGTAGTAGCTCTGCGCCACGCTGCGCGCCAGGTTGCGGATGCGGCCGATGTAGGCGGCGCGCTCGGTGACCGAGATGGCGCCGCGCGCATCGAGCAGGTTGAAGGTGTGCGCGGCCTTGAGCACCTGCTCGTAGGCCGGCAATGCCAGCTGCTGTTCCATCAGATGCTTGGCATTGCCCTCGTGCGCGCCGAAGGCCGTGAACAGGAAGTCCACGTTGGAATGCTCGAAGTTGTAGGTGGACTGCTCCACCTCGTTCTGGTGGTAGACATCGCCGTAGCTCATGGTGTCGGTCCACTTGAGCTTGTAGACGTTGTCGACGCCTTGCAGATACATGGCCAGGCGCTCCAGCCCGTAGGTGATCTCGCCGGTGATGGGGCGGCAGTCGATGCCGCCCACCTGCTGGAAGTAGGTGAACTGCGTCACCTCCATGCCGTTGAGCCACACCTCCCAGCCCAGGCCCCAGGCGCCCAGCGTGGGGTTCTCCCAGTCGTCCTCGACAAAACGGATGTCGTTCTTCTTCAGGTCGAATCCCAGCGCCTCCAGTGAACCGAGGTAGAGCTCCAGGATGTTGCTCGGTGCCGGCTTGAGCACCACTTGGTACTGGTAGTAGTGCTGCAGACGGTTGGGGTTCTCGCCGTAGCGGCCGTCCTTGGGACGGCGGCTGGGCTGCACATAGGCGGCCTTCCATGGCTCCGGGCCGATGGCGCGCAGGAAGGTGGCGGTGTGCGAGGTGCCCGCGCCGACTTCCATGTCGTAGGGTTGCAGGAGGGCGCAGCCCTGGGCATCCCAGTAGGCCTGCAATTTCAGAATGATTTGCTGGAAAGTCAACATGATGGTGGCAGGTGCAGGCCTCGCCGGCCAAGGCCGCCGGCCGCACGCGCTGTGGGCGGATTTCCGCGTAAACCCTTGATTTTACGGGGCTTCGACGCCGAGACGGCGGATTCAGGCCCTTTTGCGCCACATGGCCAGTGCCAGCCCGGCCAACGCGGCCAGCCAGAGGGGCCACAGGCCGGCCCACGCCACCCAGCGCGCGTAGAAGGTCAGGCCGGTGCGCCCTTCCACCTCGCCGCTCAGGATGCCCCGTGTGTAACGTGGCAACTCGGCAATGACCTGCCCCCGGTGGTCAACGATGGCCGTCGCCCCCGTGTTCGTCGCGCGCACAAAGGGCCGCGCAAATTCCAGCGCGCGCATGCGCGAGATGGCCAGGTGCTGGTCGATCGCCACCGTGTTGCCGAACCAGGCGATGTTGCTCAGGTTGACGAAGATGGTCGGCGCCGTGGCCGGATCGGCGAAACGGGCTCCCAGTTCTTCGCCGAAGAGGTCCTCATAGCAGATGTTGGCCGCCAGGCGCTGGCCATGCCACTCGAACGAGGGTTGACCGATCTCGCCACGGTTGAAGTCCCCCAGCGGAATGTTCATCATCGCCGTGAACCACTTGAAGCCGGTGGGGATGAACTCGCCGAAGGGCACCAGATGGTGCTTGTCGTAGCGCCAGGGGGCCCGCCCCGGCGCCAGTCCGACGGCCGAGTTGGTATAGCCCTCGCGGTAGCTGCCCAGCGGCAGCCCGATCAGCGCCGCCTGCGATCCGCCGGCATAACGCGCGCGCAAGGCATCCCAGTAGCCTTCAGGCAGTTGCTGGGGCAGCAGGGGCAGTGCCGTCTCGGGAGCCACCACCAGGGGGGCGTGGTTGTCCAGCAGCTGCGCGCCATACCAGCGCAGGGCCGTGGGCACGCCGGTGCCGGGCTGGAATTTCTCGTCCTGCGGAATATTGCCCTGGAGCAGCGCTACGGCCAGCGTGCCCGTCGAGGTGGTGGTGCCGGCCGTGCCCGGCGTCGCGAGGGCCGGTAAAACCAGCACCAGCAGCGCGGCCACCGCTTGCCCCCGGCCGCCACGCCGCAGTTGCGCGAGGCTCATCGCCAGCCACGCGGCCAGAGCGGTGATGCCGTAGGCGCCCAGCCACGCCGCGTAGCCTGCCAGCGGCCCGTCCACATGCGCGTAGGCGCTCCCACCCCAGCCAAAGCCGGTGAGCCAGCGGCCGCGTGCCAGTTCGGCCAGCAGCCAGAGCGCCGCGAACAGCAGGGCGCGCAGCGCCGCTCGCGGTGGCGCGTAGCGGATCTGCAGGGCACATGCGGCGGCGTAGTAGAGCGCCAGCAGGGCCGCCAGCGCCAGCACGGCCGCGACCGCCAGGGCCGCCGGCAGCCCGCCATAGGTGTGCATGGAGATGTAGAGCCACCAGAAGGTGCCGCCCAGCCATGCCGTGGCGAAGAGCCAGCCGGCCAGGGCCGCCTGCTTCCAGTGGTTGCTGCGCTCCAGCTGCCAGGCCAGCGTCGCCAATGCAAGCAATTGCAGCCACCAGCGCGGCTGACCGTCCCACGGTGCTGCCATGGCCAGTGCCTGGGCCAGGCCCGCGACGACGCTCAGGCCCATCCGGCCTGTGCGGGCGCCCGCCCACTTCATTCCGTCGCCTTGCGGGGCGTCACCGGCGATACCCTGAACCACTTCACCGCGCCGCCCTTGGTATGCAGCACGACGAAACGCAGGCCGGCAATCACATGCTGCTCGCCCCGGCGCGGGACGTGCCCCATCTCATGGGCGATCAGGCCGCCGATGGTGTCGAAGCTCTCGTCCGGATCGCTGCCGGTGATGGTGACGTTGAAGGCTTCGTTGACCCGCTCCACGGCGGCGCGGCCGTTGACGCGGTAGGTCTGGTCTGCCAGGCCGAAGATATCGCCCTCATCCTCGGAGATGTCGAACTCGTCCTCGATCTCGCCGACGATCTGCTCCAGCACGTCCTCGATGGTGATGAGCCCGGCGACGCGGCCGAATTCGTCGATCACGATGGCCAGGTGGTTGCGGTTGCCGCGGAACTCGTGCAGCAGGTCATTCAGCCCTTTGCTCTCGGGCACGAACGCGGTCGGACGCAGCAGGGCGCGGATGTTCAGCTCCGGCGCGCGCTGCAGCTTGAGCAGATCCTTGGCCATGAGGATGCCGATGATGTTCTCCTGCTCCCCTTCGTAGACGGGAAAACGCGAATGACCGGTATCGATCACCGAATGCAGCAGCTCGTCATAGGGCGCATTGATGTCCACCAGATCCATGCGCGGGGCCGGGACCATGACATCGCCCGCGGTCATGTCGGCCATACGCAGCACCCCTTCGAGCATGTAGCGCGACTCGGGGCCGATGACCTTGTTGTCTTCGGCTTCGGCCAGGGTTTCGATCAGCTCGGCCGTCGAGTCCGGTCCGGGGTGGATGAACTCGGCGAGTTTGCGGAGAAAGGTGCGCTTGTCTTCTTTTTCTGGGAGACGCGCAGGCTGGGGGTCAGGCACTGACGGCGGCACGGAGGTGCGGTAGTTGCGACCCCCATAGGATAGCGGATCGTCATGACACGCCGCAGACGCGGCCGGGCCGGCTCAGGGGGCGGACTTGTGGCGGGCCTCGCGCACACCGCGGCGCACCTCCTGCAGGCCGGAGATGAATTTCCAGAACTGCCGGGCCTGCACCTTGAGGCGGTAATCCGTCTGGGCCAGCTGCTCGGCCAGCATCTCGCCGACCCGGCTGTCGAAAGTTGCCGGCGGAAGACGCAAGTAGGCACTCGCCTCCGATCCGTCGTGCTCCACCGTCGCCCCGGCGTGGCGGGCGATGTTGATCATGGCGGCGTTTTCGCTCAGCGCATGGATGAACATCAGTTGCACGCCCTCATTGCGGGCGTGACGCATCGCCCGCGCGAACAGCTTGGTGCCGTAGCCGTGCCCCCGCACCGAGGGCAGGACCGAGACACCAAACTCGGCGCAGGCGTCGAAGTTACGGTCGACCGAGAACGCGACGTGCGCCATGGCGACCAGTTCCAGGCGGCGGTTGTAGATGCCGAAGATCGCATCCCGTTCGAAATCGAGACTGTCCACATAGGACTGGATCTGGGCGTCCGTGGCCATGTAGCCAAACCGGAGATAACGATCCCGTTCGTCCAGAGCCTGCAGATGGCGCGCGATGCGCCCGCGGTGCCGCACCCCGAGGCGACGAATCACCGCCACCCAGGGCGCACGCGGAGACGGCTTTTCTTCGGGAGGCAGCACGCGCAGGAGATCCGTGCTGCCGCCGGGGCCGGTGCCATGTTCGCTCGCAACCATGGGCTCGACTGTACGGTGGTTTCGGCGAATCACCAAGTCCGTCGCCCATTTCATCTTTGACGCGTGCGTGACAGTTTTCAACCCTACCTAGGACAAGCCCGGTGTCGCCGGAGCAGCTGCCTGCGTTCCAATAGTCTGGTCATGGAGTCATAGATGGACAAGTTCTGGTTACACAGCTATCCGGCCGGGGTTCCCCACGATGTCGATCCCGGCCAATACGGTTCCCTCGCGCAGTTGCTGGAGGAATCCTTTCGCAAGAACGCCTCGCAGCCCTTCTCGGTCTGCATGGAGCGCTGGATGTCCTACCGGCAGCTCGACGAGCTGTCGGCGGCGCTGGGGGCCTGGCTGCAGCGGCTGGGCCTGGAACCCGACGCCCGTGTCGCCATCATGCTGCCCAATATTCCGCAGTTCGCGGTCACCATGGCGGCCATCCTGCGCGCCGGTTACACCTGCGTGAACGTGAACCCGCTCTACACGGCGCGCGAGCTGGAGCATCAGCTCAAGGACTCCGGTGCCACCGCCATCGTGGTGCTGGAGAACTTTGCCCACACGCTGGAAGAAATCATTGCCCATACGCCCGTCAAGCATGTGGTGCTGACCGCCATGGGCGATCTGCTGGGTGCGTGGTATGGCCGCTGGCTGACCTTTGCCGTGCGGCATCTTGCCAAGATGGTCCCGGCCTTCAAGTTGCCGCTTTCCGAGGGGCGGACGGTGACGCCCTTTCGGCGTGCGTTGGCCGAGGGCAGCCAGCTCTCGCTCAAGCCGGCCGCCGTCACGCTCGACTCCGTGGCCTTCCTCCAGT
>JAJZUZ010000087.1 GCA_021845965.1 Pseudomonadota bacterium
CGGAACACCAGCAGCACCATCATGCGGTCGTGATCGGACAGGGTCTGGGTGATGCCCGCCTGGGTACGCACCACCGAGCGACTGCCGTCGCAGCCCACCACGTAGTCGGCCTGCAGCACACGCCGCGTGGTGCCGTCGGCCGCCCCCACCTCCACATTCACCTGGGCGCCCACGTCCTGCAGCTCGAGCGCCTGCCAGCCGTAAAGCACTTCCACCGTGGGCAGGGCGCGCACGCGTGCCCGCAGTACCGCCTCCGTGGCGTACTGTGGCAGACGCTCGTTGGCCGTGTAGTAGTAGGGCCGCACCAGCTCGCGCTGCAGCCAGTCGTAGTGGTAGGGGCTGAGCAGGGTACCGTAGGCGGTGAGGCCGCCGATACCGTACTCGGGCGGAATGGTGCGTGCCGCGCGCAGCTCCCGCTCCGCGCCCCAGAAGTGGAAGTGCTCCATGGTGCGCTGGGTCAGGTTCTGCCCCTTGGGGACGCGGTGCAGTTCGCAATGGCGCTCCAGCACCACGCAGCGGATACCCCGCTGCCCCAGTTCGATCGCCAGCCCCATGCCGACGGGTCCACCGCCGACGATCACGACCTGCGTGTGTTCCATCCCCGTCACCTTAATCGGCCGAGATCTTGTTGCGCCGGATCACCGCACCCCAGCGCGGGTAGTCCTTGTGCACCAAGGCCATCAGCTCCTCCGGCGTGGACGACGCCGCGTCCATGCCAGCCTTGCCCAGCACCTCGCGCACCTCGGGCTGCTTGAGAATGGCGGCAATCTCGCTGTTGAGGCGTTGCTGCACGGCGGCCGGTGCTTTCGCCGGCAGGAAGAAGGCGTACCAGAGGTCCACGTCCACGCCCTTCACACCCAGCTCATCGAAGGTTGCCACGCCGGGTGCCACCGGATGGCGCCTGGGGCTGCCCACGGCCAGCGCGATGAGCTTGCCCGAGTTGACAAAGTTCTGTGCGATGTGCACCGGCAGGAAGCCGACATTCACCTCGCCCGAGAGCAGGTCGGTGACGTACCCCGCTGATCCGCGATACGGCACGTGCAGCATGAATAGGTGAGCCTGGGTCTTGAACAGCTCCATGGCCATGTGGTGCGGCGTGCCCACGCCGGGCGAGCCGTAGCTGATGCTGCCGGGCCTGGCCTTGGCCTGGTTGATCAGGTCCTGCAGGCTCTTGATGCCCGTCTTGGGGTTCGCCACCAGCATCAGCGTTCCCCAGGCGGCCATCGTGACCGGCGCGAAGTCCTTCACCGGATCGAAGGGCACGTTCTTGTATAGCTGCGACGCCATCAGCATGGTGTTGGCGCCCATGAGCACGGTGTAGCCGTCCGGGTTGCTCCTGGCCACCTGCTCGGCGCCGATGTTGCCGCTGGCACCCGGGGCGTTGGTCACCACCACTGGCTGGCCCAGGCGCTCGGACAGCTTGGGCGCGACCGTGCGCGCGATGGTGTCCATGCCGGTGCCCGGCGTGAACGGCACGATGATCTTGACAGACTGGCTGGGCCAGCTCTGGGCTGTGGCCAGGGAAGCGCCGCAGGCCAGCAGCAACAGGGTAAGCAGTCGGGTGATGAATCGCATGATGTCTCCTCGTCTTGTTCTGAGATGTCAACCGTCAACGTAGCTTGAAGACGGCTTCGGCGTTGGTCTGGAAGAACTTTTTCTTGACTTCCGGCGCCATGTCCATTCCGTCCAGGAGGTTGACCTCGTCGGGCGCGTACTGGTAGGGATAGTCCATGGCGTACATCACGCGGTCCTCGCCGAGAAAGCCCTGCGCAAACTTGATGGCATGCTCCCAGGCGACGCCGCTGTTGGTGATCCAGAAGTTCTGGCGCAGGTATTCACTGGGGCGGCGCTGGATGGGCTGGACGCTGGCGTAGCGCTGCGACTTCACCGTGGCCTGGTGCATGTAGTCCAGCCGGTAGGCCCAGTACGGTAGCGCCTCGCCCATGTGGCCGAGGACCATGCGCAGCTTGGGAAAGCGGTCGAACACGCCGGCCGTGATGATGCGCAGCGCGTGCAGGCCCGTCTCGACGCCAAACCCATAGATGGCACCGTCCAGCCCGCATTGCTGAAAGGGGTGCAGCATCGACGGCGGCAGCGCATTGGGGTGCAGGTAGATGGCGGCGTCGTGCGCCTCGGCAGCGGCGAAGATGTCCCAGAACTTCGGATCCGACAAGTACTCGCCCTGGGTGTGCGAGTTGATGATGACCGAGTGCATGCCCAGCTTGGTCACGCCGCGCTCGATCTCCTGCGCCGCGGCCGCCGGGTCTTGCGGCGCAATGGCGATCATGCCGGCCAGGCGCGTGGGGTGCCGACGCACCGCATCGGCCAGCTCGTCGTTGGCGCTGCGCGCAAACGACACGGCCGTCGCCTTGTCCATCACCTGCGTGCCGGGGGAGGTGATCGCCACCACGGCCTGGTCGATGCCGGCCTCGTCCATATGCTGCAGACGCAGCTGGTCCAGGTCAGTCAAACAGCGCATGATGTGGCGCGCCCGCTCGCTCGGGCTGCTCATGTAGAAGCCCATCAGGCCGCGAAAACCCGCATCGGCATCAGCGTGGCCGAGTATCTTGTTGTAGATGTCGAGCATCTCCTGCGGCGCCCAGGCCTCCTCGGTGGCGATACGCCGATACGGCACCTTTTGCGGGCGTGCAGGATTGACGGTATTGGGGAGCCGGATCTCCATGTGGCCTGTCCTCGAGTCGTTGGTATGTTTGCATACCATCTTACGGCCCGGGGGGCGTCCGGCAAGCTGCGGTTTCTACGGATGCGGCCGGCCCGACCGCGCAGCGCTCAGGCGGCCGAATTGCCGGAGGCGATGCCCCACTTGGCCAGTGCTGCGTCGTCGCTGACGCGGGCGTCGACCCAGCGCGCGCCCTCGGGCGTCTGTTCCTTCTTCCAGAACGGGGCCTGGGTCTTGAGGTAGTCCATCAGGAACTCGCAGGCCTGGAAGCTCTCGCCACGGTGGGCGGAAGTGACCACCACCAGCACGATCTGGTCCAGCGGTTGCAGCGGACCGACGCGGTGGATCACGCGCGCGGCGTAGATATCGAAGCGCGCGAAGGCGGCGTCGATCATGGCTTCGATCGACTTCTCGGTCATGCCGGGGTAATGCTCCAGCTCCATGGTGCTGACGGACTGGCCGTCGTTGCGGTCGCGCACGGTGCCGATGAAGGTGCAGACGGCACCGACGCGTTTGTCCTGCGCGCGCAGGGCCACAATCTCGGCGGCGACGTCGAAGTCCTCGGTCTGGATCGAGACGCGTGCGTTCATGGCATCAACCGCCGGTCACCGGCGGGAAGAAGGCGACCTCGCAGTTCTCGCTGAGCGCCGAATCTTCGGCACTCATCACCTGGTTCAGCGCCACGCGCACAGCCCGGCCACGCGCCAGACTCTGGGCATGGGCGCCGCCGCGCGCGATCAGTTCATCACGTAGCCCGCCCAGGGTGGAGGCGCTGGTCTGCAGCTGCTCGCTGCCGGTGCCCACGCTTTCGCGGATGGAGGCGAAATATTTGACGTTGACTTTCATGCCATCAGCTCGGCAAAAGAGATGAACTGGACGATATCGCCTTTGGCGATGGTCTGCCCCGCCGGGTTGTCGACCACGCCGTCACCCCAGACCCCCGAGGTCAGCACACCGGAGCTCTGGTTCGGGAAGAGGTCCAGGCCACCGGCCGCGTTACGCCGCACACGCAGGAATTCGCGCCGCTTGTCGGCGCGGGGCCAGTCGAAGTGCGCCGGCAGCGCCATGCGCACCGGCTCCAGTTGCGTGACGCCCTGCAGCTTGAGCAGGAAGGGTCGCACCAGCACCATGAAGGTGATGTAGCTGGAGACCGGATTGCCCGGCAGGCCGGCGAAATGGCAGGCGTCCTGCGGGCCCCGCGCAGCGCCCTCGCCCCGGTACAGCTTGCCGTAGGCAAAGGGCTTGCCGGGCTTGATGGAGATCTGCCACAGGTCGAGCTCGCCCAGCTGCTGCACGGAGGGCTTGATGTGGTCTTCCTCGCCGACCGAGACCCCGCCGCTGGTGAGCACCAGGTCATGGTTCTGCGCCGCGCCACGCAGCGCCGCCAGCGTGGCCTCGCGCTGGTCGGGCACGATGCCGCAGTCCGTCACCTCGCAGCCCAGGCGCTGCAACAGCGCGCGCAAGAAGAAACGATTGGAGTTGTAGATGGCGCCCGGCGCCATCTGCTCCGGTGGCACCTCCCCGGGCATGACGAGCTCGTCGCCGGTGGAGAACAAGGCCACGCGCGGACGGCGCGCCACGCTCAGCTGGTCCAGCCCGATGCCGGCCGCCAGCCCCAGCGCCGCCGGCGACAGGCGCTGCCCCCGCGCCAGCACCACCGCGCCGCGCGTCACGTCCTCGCCGGCGCGGCGTATCCACTGGCTGCTCTGCGGCACGGCGTTCACGCGCACCTGGGCGCCATCGGCCAGGGGCTCGCAGTCCTCCTGCATGACGATCGCATCCGCCCCCTGGGGCACCGGAGCGCCGGTGAAGATGCGCGCCGCCTCGCCCGCATTCAGCGGCTGGCCATGGTGGCCGGCGGGGATGCGCTGCGTCACACGCAGCACGGCACCGGCCGCGGGCACATCGGCGCAGCGCACGGCGTAACCGTCCATCGAGCTGTTGTCCTGCGGCGGCACATGCAGGGCGGACACGATGTCCTGCGCCAGCACGCGGCCGTCGGCATCAAAGGTGCTGACCTGTTCGGTGCCGGTCAGCTGCCGGGCATGCGCCAGCAGCTCGGCCAAGGCCTGATCAAGCGACTTCAGGGGAGCGCGCGGTGCGTTCATAGGGCGTGGATCGGTAGGACGAGCGACTAGATTGCGTACAGCTCAGGACTGTATTCGAAACGCTCGCCGTGGGCGACCAGCCACTCCGCGACGGCGTCAGGGTTGTTCAGGTCCAGCACGTCCAGGCCGGTGGCCTGCGGCAGCTGCTGCGGCGTATCCGTGGCAATGGCCGCGATGAAATCGTCATGGGGATAGCGCGCCGGCTTGCCGCGGGTAGCGCGCCAGACCTCGATCTTGAGCAGGTCGCTGTGCTTGAAGCCTTCCACCAGCACCCAGTCCACGCCGTCGTAGAGCTCGGCAATCAGCTGATGCACGGTGGGCTCGAAGGGCTGTTCGAACTCGCGCATCAGGGCCAGCCGCCGGTCGGAGGCCACGACCACCTCGAAAGCGCCGGCCTCGCGATGGCGCCAGCTGTCCTTGCCCGGGTGGTCGATGTCGAAGCTGTGGTGCGCGTGCTTGACGACCGAGACGCGCAGGCCGCGCAGCTTGAGCGCCGGGATGAGGCGCTCGACCAGCGTGGTCTTGCCCGAGCCGGAATAGCCGGCGAAGCCCACGACTTTCATGCCTGCTCCTGTGCACTCATCGGCAATGGGCCGCGATGTAGTCCTTCACGGCCTGGACATCGGCCTCGACCACGGCGACGCGCTTGGGCAGATTCTCGATGCCGACAAACTTGGCCGGCCGCTCCGGCTCGCGCCCCAGTGCCTCCACGATGGTGGCGGCGAACTTGATCGGCAGCGCCGTCTCCAGCACGATCATGGGCACGCCGGGCTGCCGCTGCTCGCGCGCCACTTTCACGCCATCAGCGGTATGGGTGTCGATCATGACGCCGAAACGCTGGAAGGTGTCGCGGATGGTGGCGAGGCGGTCGGCGTGGACGCTCTTGCCGCTGGCGAAGCCATACGTGGCGCGCGCCTGCGCAAAGGCCGGATCGCGGCTGAGGTCGAACTGGCCGTTCTTGCCCAGCTGCTCACCGAACAGGGCCAAGACCCTGGCGCCGTCGCGGCCCAGCAGGTCGAACACGAAGCGTTCGAAATTGCTGGCCTTGGAAATGTCCATCGACGGGCTGGAGGTTTCGTGCGTGTCGGCGCTGCCACGCACGCGGTAGACGCCGGTGCGGAAGAACTCGTCCAGCACATCGTTCTCGTTGGTCGCCACCACCAGGCGCTCGACGGGCAGCCCCATCATGCGCGCCACGTGGCCGGCGCACACATTGCCGAAGTTGCCCGAGGGCACCGTGAAGCTCACGCGCTCGGCGTTGCTCTTCGTGGCCTGGAAGTAGCCGGCGAAGTAGTACACCACCTGGGCCACCAGCCGCGCCCAGTTGATGGAGTTGACGGTACCGATCTTGTACTTGCGCTTGAACTCCAGGTCGTTGGAGACGGCCTTGACGATGTCCTGGCAGTCGTCGAAGACACCCTTGACGGCCAGGTTGTGGATGTTCGTGTCCTGCAGGCTGAACATCTGCGCCTGCTGGAAGGGGCTCATGCGGCCGTGCGGACTGGTCATGAAGACGCGTACGCCCCGCTTGCCCCGCATGGCATATTCGGCGGCACTGCCGGTGTCACCGCTGGTGGCGCCCAGGATGTTGAGCTCTTCGCCGCGGCGGCCCAGTTCGTACTCGAACAGGTTGCCCAGCAGCTGCATGGCCATGTCCTTGAAGGCCAGCGTGGGGCCATTGGACAGGGCCTCAAGGTAGAAACCTTCCTCCAGCTTCTTCAGCGGCACGATGGCCTGGGTGCCGAACACGTCCTCGGTGTAGGTCTTGCGGCAGATGGCGCGCAGGTCGTCCGCCGGGATGTCGTCGATGTAGAGCGAGAGGATCTCGAAAGCCAGGTCGGCGTAGGAGAGGCGACGCCACCGGGTGAGCGTGGCGTCGTCGACCTTCGGGTAGGACTCGGGCAAGTACAGGCCGCCGTCAGGCGCCAGGCCTTCAAGCAGGATTTCGCAGAAACGCTTGCGCTCGGGGGCGCCGCGGGTCGAGAGGTACTTCATCCGTTCAACTCTTCCTTGCGGATGCGCACGATCGGCGCCAGCACGGTCTTGAGCGCCTGCAGCTTGGCGAGGGCGTCATTCATGGTGCCCTCGCGCGCGTCGTGCGTCAGGATGATGAGGTCGGTCTGCGGCACGCTCTGGGTGCCCTCCGGTGCAGTGCCCTCGCCTTGCACCTCGTCGGCCTCACGCTGCAGCACGGCGTCGATGCTGATGCCCGCGTCGGCCAGGATGCGCGTGACCTGGGCCAGCACGCCGGCCTCGTCGGCCACACGCAGGCGCAGGTAGTAGCTGGTCACCACCTCACTCATGGGCAGCACAGGCAGGCTGCTCATGGCATCGGGCTGGAAAGCCAGGTGCGGCACGCGGTTCTGCGGATCGGCCGTGTGCAGGCGGGCGATGTCCACCAGGTCGGCGATCACCGCGCTGGCGGTGGGCTCGGAGCCGGCGCCCTTGCCGTAGTAGAGCGTGGTGCCGACAGCATCACCGTTGACGACCACAGCGTTCATGGCGCCCTCCACATTCGCGATCAGGCGCTTGGCCGGCACCAGGCTCGGGTGCACACGCAGCTCGATGCCCTTGGCCGTGCGCTTGGTGATGCCCAGCAGCTTGATGCGGTAACCCAACTGCTCGGCATAGCGGATGTCCTGCGCCGCCAGCTTGGTGATGCCTTCCACATAGGCCTTGTCGAACTGCACCGGGATGCCGTAGGCAATCGCCGACAGGATGGTGGCCTTGTGGCCGGCGTCCACACCCTCGATGTCGAACGTCGGGTCGGCCTCGGCGTAACCCAGACGCTGCGCCTCCTTGAGCACGATGTCGAAGTCCAGCCCCTTGTCGCGCATCTCGGACAGGATGAAGTTGGTGGTGCCGTTGATGATGCCGGCGATCCACTGGATGCGGTTGGCCGTGAGGCCCTCGCGCAGCGCCTTGATGATGGGGATGCCACCGGCCACGGCGGCCTCGAAGGCCACCATCACCCCCTTGGCGGAGGCAGCCGCAAAAATCTCGGTGCCGTGCACCGCCAGCAGCGCCTTGTTGGCGGTGACCACGTGCTTGCCGGCGGCGATGGCCTCCAGCACCAGTTGCTTGGCAATGCCGTAGCCGCCGATCAGCTCGACCACGATGTCGATCTCGGGGTTGGCAATGACGGCGCGCGCGTCATTGACGACCTTGACGCCCGCACCGACGATGGACTGGGCCCGCGCCACGTCCAGGTCGGCCACCATGGTGATCTCGATGCCGCGGCCGGCGCGGCGCTTGATCTCTTCCTGGTTGCGCTTGAGCACATTGAAGGTGCCCGAGCCAACGGTACCGATGCCCAGCAGGCCTACTTGTATTGCTTTCATCTTCTCTTCAAAAAATACAGGCGCCTTGTGGGCGCCTTAACACATATCAGGCGGCGCGCGCGTGGCGCTTGCGGTAACTCTCGAGGAACCGGGCGATGCGGCCGATGGCATCACGCAGGTCGTCCTCGTGCGGCAGGAACACCAGGCGGAAGTGCTGGTTGTCCGGGTAGTTGAAGCCCGAACCCTGCACCAGCAGCACCCGCGTCTCTTCCAGCAGTTCCAGGATGAAGGCCTGGTCGTCCTCGATCGGGTACATCTTGGGGTCCAGACGCGGGAACATGTACAGGCCGGCCTGCGGCTTGACGCAGGTGACGCCCGGGATCGCCGTGATCAGCTCGTAGGCAATGTCGCGCTGGCGGCGCAGGCGTCCCCCCTCGCAGATCAGGTCGTTGATGGTCTGGTAGCCGCCGAGCGCGGTCTGGATGGCCCACTGCCCCGGCACGTTGGAGCACAGGCGCATGGTGGACAACATGTTCAGGCCGTCGATGTAATCCTTGGCCATCTTCCTGTCGCCGGAGACCACCAGCCAGCCGGCGCGGTAGCCGCAGGAACGGTAGCTCTTGGACAGCGAGTTGAAGGTCAAAGTCAGCACATCTTCCGACAGGCTGCCCAGGGCGGTGTGCTTGACACCGTCGTACAGGACCTTGTCGTAGACCTCATCGGCCATGATGACCAGGTTGTGCTCGCGCGCGATCTCCACGATACCCTTGAGCAGTTCGTCCGAATACAGCGCGCCGGTCGGGTTGTTGGGGTTGATGACCACGATGCCCTTGGTACGCGGCGTGATCTTGGCGCGGATGTCCTCCAGGCTGGGCATCCAGCTGTTGTCCTCGTCGCACAGGTAGTGCACCGGCTTGCCGCCGGAAAGGCTCACCGCCGCCGTCCACAGCGGGTAGTCGGGCGCGGGCACCAGCATCTCGTCGTCGTCGTTGAGCAGGCCATTGGTGGCCATGACGATCAGCTCGCTGGCACCGTTGCCCAGGTAGATGTCCTCCAGCGTCACGCCCTTGATGCCCTGCTCCTGCGTGTACTGCATCACCGCCTTGCGTGCGACGAAGATGCCCTTGCTGTCGGAATAACCCGCCGAGTTCGGCAGGTTGCGGATCATGTCCTGGCGGATCTCCTCGGGCGCCTCGAAGCCGAACACCGCCAGATTGCCGATGTTCAGCTTGATGATGCTGTGGCCGTCCTCCTCCATCTGCTTGGCCCGCTCCATGATGGGGCCGCGGATGTCGTAGCAGACGTTGGCCAGCTTGTCCGATTTGCGTATGGTCTTCAAAGTCCCTCCGGGAGACGCTAAACGAGGCGAAACCTATAATTTGACCACACTTCCAGGCCGGGTTGC
>JAJZUZ010000088.1:0-3434 GCA_021845965.1 Pseudomonadota bacterium
CAGGTGGTGCTGGACCCGGTCATGGTGGCGACCAGCGGCGACCGTCTGATTGCGCAGGAAACCGTGGCCGTGCTGGTGCAGGAGCTCTTTCCCCTGGCTACCGTGATCACACCCAACCTGGACGAGGCCGAACTGCTGCTGGGGCACAAGATCGCCGGCATCGCAGCGCTGGAACCCGCGGCGCGCGAGCTGCTGGCGCTGGGCACTCAAAACGTGCTGCTCAAGGGCGGGCATCTGCAAGGCGACGAAGTGGTGGACCTGCTGCTGCAGCCGGGGCAGGATCCCGTGCGCCTGGCCTCGCCGCGCATTGCCAGCCGGAACGTGCATGGAACCGGTTGCACCCTGTCCTCGGCCATTGCGGCGCACCTGGCCACCGGCCATCATCTGGAGGAGGCTGTGCGACTGGCACGCGCCTACATCCTGGGTGCGATTGCCGCCGGCGCGGACGTGCGCACCGGTCACGGACACGGGCCGCTGAATCACGGCCACGCGCCGGTGGCCATGCAGGTGCTGGCCGCATCGGACTGACAGGCGTACGCCTTTCATCGCAAAACAGCTCAAGGCGGGGAGTGGGACCGTGGCCTGAAGACAGGCGCCGGGTCTGCTTCCCTGCGTGAGCATTACCTCCATCAGGTTCAAAGGGACTTTCTCAGTCGCCGCGGCAGCCGCGGCAACACCCCTAGCAAAGATGTCGCAATTCTAAGGCGAACAAAAAGGCCCGCGTGGAGCGGGCCTTGTTTGTTTTCAGCTTTCTTGACCGGGGTCAGCCGGCCTCGTCAGTCGAACACCGGCGTTTCCACGCCCAGCACCTTGTGCAGCTTGGGACTGGTGGTCGTGTACTGCAGGTGGATCTTGCCCTTGTCGGGGAAGATGATGGGCGCCGCGGCGAAGGCGGCCAGGGCGCATTCATGGAAGCCGGAGAGGATGAGCTTCTTCTTGCCCGGGTAGGTGTTGATGTCGCCCACGGCGAAGATGCCCGGCACGTTGGTGGAGAACTTCTCGGTATCCACCACGAGCTGCTTGCGCTCGATGTCCAGGCCCCAGTCGGCGATGGGACCGAGCTTGGGGCTCAGGCCGAAGAAGACCAGCAGCACGTCCATGGGCACCACGCGCGTGACGCCGTCGCCGCCGGTGACCTTGACGCCCGTGAGCTTGCCGTCCTTCTCGTCGTAGCCCGTCACCTGGCCGACCATGAACTGCATCTCGTAGGCGTCGCACAA
The DNA here is from genome assembly GCA_021845965.1 of Pseudomonadota bacterium. Lineage (GTDB taxonomy): Bacteria > Pseudomonadota > Gammaproteobacteria > Burkholderiales > Burkholderiaceae_C > Hylemonella. Next base: position 1,221 of record JAJZUZ010000088.1, read on the forward strand.
TTCCTTCATCTTGGCCACGCTGGCGGGGGCGGCCTTGAAGCCGTCGCGGCGGTGCACCAGGATCACGCTCTCGGCCTTGTTCGGGCCTTCGTTGGTGAAGTTCAGCGTCCAGTCCAGGGCGGAGTCGCCGCCGCCCACGATGACCAGGTTCTTGCCGGCGAAGTCGGCCGGGTTCTTGACCCGGTAGAAGAGCTGGGACCCCTCGAACTTGTCCAGCCCATCGACCTTGAGCGTGCGCGGCTCGAAGGCGCCCACGCCGGCGGCGATGAAGATGGTCTTGGTCAGGAACTGGGTGCCCTTGGAGGTTTCGACGAAGAAACGGCCGTCGTCCTGCTTCTGCACCACGGTCACGGTCTGGCCCAGGTGGAAGGTGGCGCCGAAGGGCTCGATCTGCTTGAGCAGGGCGTCGGTCAGTTCCTTGCCGGTACACACCGGCACGGCCGGGATGTCATAGATGGGCTTGTCGGGGTAGAGCTCCATGGGCTGGCCGCCAGGGTAGGCCAGGGAGTCGATGACGTGGGCCTTGATTTCGAGCAGGCCGAGCTCGAACACCTGGAACAGGCCGACGGGGCCGGCACCGATGATGACGGCATCGGTTTCGATCGGGCCTTCGTGGGCCTGGGCGGTCTGGATCACAGCTTGACTGAGTTTGGGTTCCATTTAGCGAATCAGCTCTTTGAGCTTGCCGGTCTTGTCTTTCCACTCCTCCGCATCGGGGAGGGCGGCCTTGCGTTTGGTGATGCTCTTCCAGGTCGGCAGCTTGGCCAGCTCGGCGTTGAGCTTGGTCATGTGCTGCTGGTCGGACGGCACATCCTCTTCGGCGTAGATGGCGTTGACCGGGCACTCGGGGATGCAGACCGCACAGTCGATGCACTCATCCGGATCGATGGTCAGGAAATTCGGACCTTCGCGGAAGCAGTCGACGGGGCAGACATCAACACAGTCGGTGTATTTGCAGCGGATGCAGGCTTCGGTGACGACGTGGGTCATTTGTAGTTCTGGAAAAGACTAAAAGTCCTTGATTTTATTGGGTTTCGGTTTTGCCCGTGATTGTCGCCCTTGTTCGGGTGCGGGTTCTTGAGATGGATCAATGGCCGGGGCGCCAAACCGGCGCCTGGTCCCGCCAGGAAGGCGACCTCAATTCACCAGAAGCGCCCCGGAAGTCCGGTGGCTGGCCGTGTCCACCAGGATCAGCGCCCCCAGGGTTCGCGAACGGGCGTAGGGCTGGGTGGCCAGGGGCTGCTGCAGGGCCAGTTCCACGCGGCCGATGGCATTGGGCTCCAGCTGGCTGGCTTCCTCCTCGGCCAGGGTGTGGATGTTGAGCCGGTGCACGATGCGCTGGACCCGCGCCTTGACCCAGCGGTGCCCGTGCAGGGCCCAATAGACCCGGCCGGCCACCAGCGGTTCGTCGTCCATCCAGGCCACCGTGGCCCGGATCTCGCGGCTGGGCTGGCCATGGCCCTCGGCCAGCAGCCAGTCGCCGCGGGAGACATCCACCTCCCGGTCCAGCACGACGCCCGCGCCATGGCCGGCAGCCACGGCACCGGGCCGGCGCACGTGATCCAGCACCTGGGCCACGGTCGCGCTCTGCCCGCTGGGGAAGACGCGCACCGTGTCGCCCGCCTGAACTGCGCCCGCCGCGACCCGGCCCCAGAAGATGCGGCGGCCCTGCGAGGTGTCGCTGGAGGCGGAGAACTTTTCCACCCACTGCACCGGAAACGCCAGCGGCAGGCCCTGGTCAGCCTGCGTGACGGGCAGCGCTTCCAGGATTTCCAGCAGCGTCGGGCCCGGGTAGGCGCACCAGCCAGCCTGGGCCGGCGCGTCCGCCACATTCCAGCCCTGCAGGGCGGAGACGGGCACGATGGCGCGCACCTCCAGGCCGGCACTGGCGGCAAAGGCCTGCAGGGCGGCGCGGATGTGGGTATAGGCCAGGGCGGCATCGTCCACCGCGTCGAGCTTGTTCACCGCGAACACGATGGAGGGGACGCGCAGCAGTTGCAGCAGGAGGCTGTGACGGCGCGTCTGTGGCAGCAAGGCCAGGGCGGGGTTGCCCCAGTCCAGCTTGGTGGCGTCCACCAGCACCACGGCGGCATCGGCGCTGGAGGCGGCCGTGACCATGTTGCGCGTGTACTGCTCATGGCCCGGCGCGTCGCCGATGATGAACTTGCGGTTCTCGGTGCTGAAGTAGCGGTAGGCCACGTCGATGGTGATGCC
>JAJZUZ010000088.1:3534-9129 GCA_021845965.1 Pseudomonadota bacterium
GCGGCGGGGTCAGCGGCGTCACGGGCACCAGCAGGCCCTTGCGTTCCACCACCTCGCGCGGGTGGCTGTAGTAGAGCGCGGGCAGGGCGATGTGCTCGCGTTCGATGTACTGCCACACGTCCAGCTCGGTCCAGTTGGAGATCGGGAACACGCGGAAATGTTCGCCGGGGGCGATGCGGGTATTGAACAGGGTCCAGAGCTCGGGGCGCTGGGCCTTGGGATTCCACTGGCCGAAGCTGTCGCGGTGGCTGAAGATGCGCTCCTTGGCGCGCGCCTTCTCCTCGTCGCGGCGGGCGCCGCCGATCAGCGCATCGAAGCGGAACTCCTCGATGGCCTCCAGTAGCGTGACGGACTGGTGCGCATTGCGGCTCTCGCCCGGGTGGGCCAGGCGTACCGTTCCGCGTTTCATGGAATCCTCCACGCTGCGCACGATCAGGTGCGCGCCGAGTTCGGCGGCGCGCTGGTCGCGAAAGGCGGTCACTTCGGGGAAGTTGTGGCCGGTGTCGATCATCAGCAGCGGGTAGGGAAGGCGGCCGCTACCGGAGGGGCTCTCTTTGCCCCCGAAGGCCTTCTCCGCACACTTGAGCAGCACCAGCGAGTCCTTGCCGCCCGAGAACAGCAGGGCCGGGCGCTCGAAGGCGGCCGCGACCTCGCGCAGGATGAAGATGGTTTCCTCTTCCAGCGCATCCAGATGCGAATTGCCGAGATGGTGTGCCGGATGGGCCAGCAGCTGAGGTTCCGTGCGCGCGTTCATGCGGGCTCCCCCTGTTTCGACGTATCGTTCTTCACGTGTAGTCCACATTCCTTGTTTCCCTCCTCTTCCCACCACCACCGTCCAGCTCTGAAATCTTCCCCGAGTGAAATCGCCCGTGTGCAGGGCTCGCAGCCGATGCTGGGATAGAACTGGTCGTGCAGCGGGTTGTAGGCCACGCCGTGATGGCCGATGTAGTGCCAGACGTCGCCCCAGGTCCAGTCGGCCAGCGGGTTGAGCTTGACGCGGCGCACATCGCTGCGGTCTTCGAAGGGCACTTCGGCGCGCGCGCCGGACTGTTCGCGGCGCAGGCCGGTGATCCACGCCTTCTTGTCGGCCAGGGCGCGCTCCAGCGGCTCCATCTTGCGGATCTGGCAACAGGCCTTGCGCAGCTCGCTGCTGCGGTACATGGCGTCCTGGCCCTCGCGCTGCACGAACTGCACCACGGCCTCGGTCTGCGGATGGAACACCTCTACCGGGGCGCGGGACGTGGCCTTGAGTTGCTTGAGCAGGTCCAGCGTCTCGGCGTGCAGGCGGCCGGTTTCGAGCACGAAGATGCCGATGTCGAGTTGCAGCCGGTTGATCAGGTGGGCCAGCACCATGTCCTCGGCGCCCAGGCTGCAGGCCAGGCTGACCAGGGCCGGCCCGGCCGGTAGCACGGGCGCATAGTTGCTGGCGGCCTGGCGCAGCAGGGACTCGGTATGGGCCAGCTTGGCCTCGAAATCGACGCTCGGGCGGGCGTGCAGTTCGGTGGCTTTCATCGGCTGACTCCGGCGAAACGCGGGCGCGGCTGCACGGCGTCGCCCTGGTAGTGGCCGGCGAAACGGGCCAGCTCGCGCCGGGCTGCGGCCAGGTCCTGGTCGGCGCGCAGCACGGCGTGCGTGAAGCCGTTGCGCGCCAGCAGCGGGATCTGGTCGACCAGCACGTCGCCGGTGGCACGGATCTCGCCCGTGAAGCCCAGGCGACGGCGCAGGAGGTGTGCCTGGCTGTGGGCGCGGCCGTCCGTGAAGCTGGGGAAGTGCAGGTCGATGCGTTCGACAGCGTCCAGTTCGAGCTCGCGCGGATCGGCGTCGTTGGCCAGCTCCAGCACGTGCACGCCCTCGGGGCGGGTGATGTGTTGATGGGCTTGCAGCAGCTGCATGGTGGACTCCTTTCAGGCCGTGGCCGCTTCCAGGGTGATCAGGGTGTGGCGGGCCAGATTGGCGGCGGCCTTGAAGGGTTCCAGGCCGATGCGGCGCACGGTGGCGATGAAAGTCTCGCCGGCGCCGCGCTGTTTGCGGTAGACGTCGAGCACGGCCTCGATCACGTCCGGCACCTCGTCGGCCGAGAAGGAGGGCCCCACGACCTTGCCCGGCACGGACTCGCCGGACAGGCGTGTGCCGTCGGAGCCACCCAGGGTGACCTGGTACCACTCCCTGCCGTCCTTGTCCACGCCCAGGATGCCGATGTGGCCGCTGTGGTGGTGGCCGCAGGAGTTGATGCAGCCGCTGATGTGCAGGTCGATCTCCCCCAGGTCATGCAGCTCGTCCAGATCCTGGTAGCGCTGGGTGAGGGCCTCGGCCAGCGGGATGGAGCGCGCATTGGCGAGGTCGCAGAAGTCGCCGCCGGGGCAGGCGATCATGTCGGTGAGCAGGCCGATATTCGGCTTGGCCAGTCCGAGGTGGCGGGCTTCGCGCCACAGCTCGGCGAGCTGATCGCAGCGCACCCAGGGCAGCAGCAGGTTCTGCTCGTGCGTCACGCGCACCTCGCCGGCGCTGTAGCGGTCGGCCAGATCGGCCACGGCATCGAGCTGGGCGGCGGTGGCGTCGCCGGGGGCCTGGCCCAGGCGCTTGAAGGACAGCGTCACGGCGCGCAGGTCCGGGTCCTTGTGCGGCTGGACGTTGCGGTGCAGCCAGCGGCCGAACTCCAGGTCGTCCTCGGCCGCGGCTCTGAGGATCTGCGCGATCTTGGCGTCGGCGCTCTTGCGGTCGCAGCGCAGCGAAGGCGGCACGAAGGACGTGCTGATGCGCTCGAACTCGGCGGCGCTGATCGTGTGCGGCGCACCGTCGAGCTCGATGATCTGGCGGTATTCCTCCTCCACCTCGTCCACGAAGCGCTGGCCCTCGGCCTTGACCAGGATCTTGATGCGGGCCTTGTACTTGTTGTCGCGCCGGCCCCAGCGGTTGTAGACGCGCACGATGGCTTCGACGTAGTGCAGCAGCTGCTCGAAGGGCAGGAACTCGCGCAGGGTGGTGGCAATCACCGGCGTGCGGCCCATGCCGCCGCCGACCAGCACCTTGAAGCCCAGCGCGCCGCCTTCGCTGCGCACCAGTTGCAGGCCGATGTCGTGCCAGGCGATGGCGGCGCGGTCCTCGCGCGCGCCGCTGATGGCGATCTTGAACTTGCGCGGCAGGAAGGCGAATTCCGGGTGCAGCGTGCTCCACTGGCGCAGGATCTCGGCAAAGGGGCGCGGATCGGCCACTTCGTCGACCGCGATGCCGGCCAGCGCGTCGGTGGTGATGTTGCGGATGCAGTTGCCGCTGGTCTGGATGCCGTGCAGGCCGGCTGTGGCCAGCAGTTCCATGACGTCGGCGCTGCGGTCCAGCGGGATCCAGTTGAACTGCACGTTCTGGCGCGTGGTGAAGTGCGCGTAGCCGCTGGAGAGCCGGCTGCCGATGGCCTTGCCGTCGCGCAACTGGATGTCACCCAGGCGGTTCTGCTTGGCCACGGCACCCTGGAACAGTTCGTGCGAGGGCTGGTCGTATTCGCGTGCGACACGCGCCAGCACGCGCAGTTGCGCCGTGCTCAGCTCGCCGTAGGGTACAGCCACGCGCAGCATGGGCGCATGGCGCTGGATGTACCAGCCGTTTTGCAGGCGCAGCGGTCGGAACTCGTCCTCGCCTAGCAGGCCGGCCTGGTAGCGCTGCAGCTGGTCGCGGTACTGCGCGGCGCGGGTGCGCACGAAGTCGCGGTCAAAGTCGGTGTACTGGTACATGGCGTGGCTCTAGGGAAATCAGATTGCGATGAGTTTGATGCCGGCCCAGGCTAGCAGGACGGACAAGGCGGATCGGATCAGGCGTTCGTTGGTGCGGTGCATCAGATGAGTGCCGAGCCAGATCCCGGGCAGGGAGCCGGCCAGCAGCAGGGCCAGCAGCGTCCAGTCCACGGAACCGAGCGAGGCGTGGCCCAGGCCGGCTACCAAGGTCAGCGGCACGGCGTAGGCGATGTCGGCCGCCACGATGCGCGGCAAGGGCAACAGCGGGTAAATGATGAGCAGCACGCTCACGCCGATGGCGCCTGCGCCCACCGAGGTCAGCGTGACCAGGGTGCCGACCAGCGCGCCCAGCAGCAGCGGCAGGCTCCAGTGGCGCGGCTGCGCGGCCCGCGCCTCCTGTCCGTGGGCCAGCGTGGCGGGCAGGGCCCTGCCGCGCACGGCCTTGTACAGGGTGGCGGCGGCCGTCAGCAGCAGGGCCGCGCCCAGCGTGCCGGTCATCAGGCGCTGTACGGCCGGATCGGCCGGACCCAGGCGGTGCAGTACATAGAGGGTCAGGAGGGCAGCCGGGATGCTGCCAGCCGACAGGCTGGCCACGATGCGCCAGTTCACCAGACCCGCACGCGCCAAGCGCAGGGTGCCGCCGGCCTTGGTGAAGGCAGCGAAGAGCAGATCGGTGCCGACGGCGAGATAGGGTTTGACGCCGAAGAAGAAGATCAGGATGGGCGTCATCAGCGAGCCGCCCCCCACCCCGGTCAGTCCAACGACCAGACCGACGAAGAAACCCGCAAGAATGAATGCCACGTCATGCATGGACGCGACTGTAGAAGCGGGTCTACAGATTCCAAACTACATTTTTCTTCGATCCATATGCGCCGGCGGCATATAGGGCCCGGGCGGCGCGGGCTCAGGCTTGCCGGGGTAGCTGCAGCCGCATCAGGGCGTCTTCAAAAAGGGCCAGGCAGGCGGGCGCATCGACCTGCAGGCCCACCTGGATGCGCGGGATGGATTCCTCCCAGCCCGGCTGGGGGTAGGCCAGCTGCTCGCGCCGGTCGAGGATGGTCTGCCCTTCTGCCAGGCCTTCGGTGGCCACGCGCACGCGCCCCGCTTGCATGGTGAACAGATCGGGCCGCATCAGCGCCATCACGGCCAGCACGTCGTGCCCGTAACAGGCGCGGGCGGCGGCCAGGTCCGGCGCGCTGCGGGCATGAAAGTCGGCGAAGAAGCGCGCCGCATGCAGCAGCGTGTCCGTGGCGGGGTGTTGGTGGTGCAGCGCCAGCCGCTCGAACAGCGCCAGCGGCAGCGCCAGGTGGTGCGTGACATCCAGGCCCACCATGGTGAGCGCGAAGCCGGCGGTGAAGACCGCGTCGGCCGCGTGCGGGTCGTGCCAGACATTGGACTCCGCCACGGGCGACACATTGCCCGGCTCGAGGATGGTGCCGCCCATGACAACCACCCGCCTCAGCAACTGCGGCAGCTGCGGCTCCAGTCGCAAGGCCTGGGCCAGATTGCCCAGCGGGCCGGTCGCCACCAGGCACAGCTCGCCGGGATGCGCCTGCGCCTGCTCGACGATGAAGCGCGCAGCCGAGCGTTCGTCCGCCCCGTGGTGGAGCGGTTGACGCTGCGGCAGATTGCCCAGGCCATCGGCGCCATGGATCTCCGGATCCGGCTGCACAGGGGGCTTGCGCAAGGGGGTGGCCACGCCAGGGCACACAGGTATGGAGCGGCCCGCCAGCGCGCACAGGTACAGGGCATTGCGTGTGGCCTGCGCCACGCTCACGTTGCCGAAGGTGGTGGTGATGCCCAGCAGTTCCAGGCCGGGCTGCGCCAGCGCGAAATACAGCGCCATGGCGTCGTCCACGCCGGGATCGCA
>JAJZUZ010000089.1 GCA_021845965.1 Pseudomonadota bacterium
TCTCAATAGCCGGTGGCGGTGACACGCTGGCGGCGATTGCCAAGTACGGCATCGAGAAGCAGGTGGGCTACATCTCCACCGGCGGCGGCGCCTTCCTGGAGGTGCTGGAGGGCAAGACGCTGCCGGCTTTCGAGATCCTGGCCAAACGGGCTGCCTGAGCGCGCAGATCAGGACGGGTGGCTCGGCGCCGGCGCGCGCAGGGCCGCATTGAGCTGGTCCACGACCTCCGCCCAGTCCGCGTCCTCCAGCAACTCCTCTCGCAGGAGGGCGGCCTGTGCGGCCGTCCAGAAGGGTGCATCGGCCAGCAGCACGCCGGGCGCCAGTGGCGCATGGCCGCTGATGAAAGCCTGGATGCTGGCCGGGTCGGAGCGCAGGCCCAGCTGCGCGAAGAGGTCGGAAAAACGGTGGTGGCTCATTTCCATGTTGCTGCTCGCTGCCGGGCCTGCACCGGCCCCGCGGCCGGCCCGGAGGCCGTATGCACATGCTAGGCCCAAGGGCGTATTCCCCGCCAGCCATGGGGCTGTTTTACGTCTGGCCGCATCCTGGCGTGCATCTTGTCGCACCCATGTAACCAATTTCATGCCAGAATCGAAACTAAGTTACAAGGAGAAAGAGACTTATGACGCGTCGTGCGACCAAGATTGTTGCCACCCTCGGCCCCGCTTCCAGCGACCCGGCCCTGCTCGAACAGATGATCCGCGCTGGTGTCAGCGTGGTACGGCTGAACTTCAGCCACGGCAAGGCCCAGGACCACATCGACCGCGCCCGCATGGTGCGCGAGGCCGCCGCCCGTGCCGGCCGTGAAGTGGCCATCATGGCCGATCTGCAGGGCCCCAAGATCCGGGTTGGCAAGTTTGCCGAGAACAAGGTCAGGCTGGAAACCGGGCAGAAATTCGTGCTCGATGCCACCCGCACCGATTTGGGCGACATCAATGGCGTGGGCCTGGACTACAAGGAACTGCCGCAGGACGTGAAAGCCGGCGACGTGCTGCTGCTGAACGACGGTCTCATCATCATGCAGGTAGACGCCGTCAAGGGCGAGGCCGTGCACTGCACCGTGACCATGGGTGGCGAGCTGTCCAACAACAAGGGCATCAACAAGAAGGGGGGTGGCCTGACCGCACCGGCCCTGACCGCCAAGGACATGGAAGACATCAAGACCGCGATGAGCTTCCAGGCTGACTACGTGGCGGTGAGCTTCCCGCAGAACGCCACCGACATGGAAATGGCGCGCCAGCTGTGCAATGTCGCGGCGGCCGAGTACAACCACAAGCCGCTGCTGATCGCCAAGATCGAACGCGCCGAGGCGATTCCGAAGCTGGAGGAGATCCTGCGCGCCAGCGACAGCATCATGGTGGCGCGCGGTGACCTGGCCATCGAGGTGGGCAATGCGGCCGTGCCGGCACTGCAAAAGCGCATGATCAAGATGGCGCACGAGATGGACAAGACGGTGATCACGGCCACCCACATGATGGAGTCCATGATCAACAACCCCATGCCCACGCGCGCCGAGGTGAGCGACGTGGCCAACGCAGTGCTCGACGGCTCCGACGCGGTGATGACCTCGGCCGAGACCGCCGCCGGCAAGTTCCCGCTGGAGACGGTGATCGAGATGGCCAGCATCTGCAAGGCCGCCGAGGACGCCGAGGACGTCAAGCTGGACGCCGATTTCAGTGGCAAGTCCTTCAGCCGCATCGACCAGTCGGTCGCCATGGGCGCGCTGTTCACGGCCTATCACCTGGGGGCCAAGGCCATCGTGGCGCTGACGGATTCCGGCTCCACCGCACTGTGGATGAGCCGCCACCGCATTCACATCCCGATCTATGCGCTCACGCCCAAGGTGGCGACCCAGCGCAAGATGACGCTGTATCGCAACGTCAGTCCGCTGCTGATGGACACCAGCGCTGACCGCGATACCGCGCTGGCCCAGGCCGAGAAGCACCTGAAGGACCGCGGCATCGTGCAGTCCGGTGACATCTACGTCATCACCTGTGGCGAACCCATGGGTTCGCCGGGCGGCACCAACATGCTGAAGATCTGCCGCGTGAGTTGACCCCGCGCGGCAGGGGTGGTGAACTTGCCCCTGGGAGATAGAATGGCGGGTTACCGACCCGTTACCAACCTTCCCAGGGGAAATTCATGCCACTCGTCTCCATGCGCGAGCTGCTGGACCACGCCGCCGAGAACGGCTACGGCATTCCGGCCTTCAACGTCAACAACCTCGAGCAGGTCCAGGCTGTGATGGCCGCGGCCGACGAAGTCGGCGCACCGGTCATCCTGCAGGCCAGCGCGGGCGCCCGCAAGTACGCGGGCGAGCCTTTCATCAAGCACCTGATCCAGGCCGCCTGCGAAGCCTATCCCCACATTCCCCTGGTCATGCACCAGGACCACGGCACGAGTCCCAAGGTCTGCGAAGGCGCCATCGGCCTGGGCTTCGGCTCGGTCATGATGGACGGCTCGTTGAAAGAAGACGGCAAGACCCCGGCCGACTTCGCCTACAACGTGGACGTGACCCGCAAGGTCGTGGAGATGGCGCACAAGGTCGGCGTCACCGTGGAAGGCGAGCTCGGCTGTCTGGGTAACCTGGAAACCGGCGATGCCGGCGAGGAAGACGGCATCGGCGCCGCCGGCAAGCTGGACCACAGCCAGATGCTGACCGATCCGGAAGAAGCCGCCCAGTTCGTCAAGGCCACCCAGCTGGACGCGCTGGCGATTGCCATCGGCACCAGCCACGGCGCCTACAAGTTCAGCCGCCCGCCTACCGGCGACATCCTGGCGATCTCCCGCGTGAAGGAAATCAACCAGCGCATCCCCAACACCCACCTGGTGATGCACGGTTCCTCCTCCGTGCCGCAGGAGCTGCTGGCCCTGATTAACCAGTACGGTGGCCAGATGAAGCAGACCTACGGCGTGCCGATCAAGGAGATCCAGGAGGCCATCAAGTACGGTGTGCGCAAGATCAACATCGACACCGACATCCGCCTGGCCATGACGGGCGCGGTGCGCAAGTTCCTGGCCGAGAACCCGGACAAGTTCGACGCCCGCGAGTGGCTCAAGCCCGCGCGCGAGGCCGCCAAGGCCGTGTGCAAGGCACGCTACCTGGAGTTCGGCTGCGAGGGCCAGGGCGGCAAGATCCAGGGTGCCACGCTGCAGGTCATGGCGACCAAGTACGCCAAGGGCGAGCTGGCCCAGGTGGTCAACTAATCCCGAACTTGCGATAATGGCCGGCCCGACGCGATGCGTCGGGCTTTTGTTTTTCAGAGCTGCCCATGATTAACGCCCTGCACACCTCCAGTATCAAATCCCTGCCACTGCTTGCCCGTGGCAAGGTGCGCGACAACTACGCCGTGGGCGAGGACCGCATCCTCATGGTGGCCTCCGACCGCATCAGCGCTTTCGACGTCATCATGGGCGAACCCATCCCCGGCAAGGGCGAGCTGCTGACGAAGATGACGCTGTTCTGGTTCGACAAGCTGGGCCACCTGTGTCCCAACCACCTGACCGGCCAGGCGCCCGAGAGCGTGGTCCAGCCGGAGGAAGTGGCACAGGTCAAGGGCCGCGCCATGCTGGTCAAGCGCCTCAAGCCGATTCCGGTGGAAGCGGTGGTGCGCGGCTACCTCGCTGGCAGCGGCTGGGCCGAGTACAAGGCCGGCCAGTCGGTCTGCGGCGTCAAGCTGCCCGCTGGCCTGAAGAACGCCAGCAAGCTGCCCGAGCCCATCTACACGCCGGCCGCCAAGGCCGAGGTGGGCGAGCACGACGAGAACATCACCTTCGAGAAGACGGTGCAGATGATCGGCCCCGAACTGGCCGCGAAGATCCGCGACCTCTCCATCGCCATCTACAAGGCGGCGGCCGAGATTGCGCTCAAGAAGGGCATCATCATCGCCGACACCAAGTTCGAGTTCGGCCTGGACAAGGATGGCACCCTGGTGCTGATGGACGAAGTGCTCACGCCGGACTCCTCCCGCTACTGGCCGGTGGAGGGCTACAAGGAAGGTGCCAATCCGCCCAGCTACGACAAGCAGTTCCTGCGCGACTGGCTGGAGACGGCCACCGTGGACGGCAAGCCTTGGGGCAAGACGGCGCCGGCGCCCAGGCTGCCGCAAGAGGTGATCGAGAAGACCGCGGCCAAATACCGCGAGGCCCTGACCCGCCTGACCGCCTGAGCCCGGACGGGGCCATGTAACAGCCCGCTAACACCACAGGTGGCCGGCGCCGCTCAAGAATGTTCCTCTTCGTTCATCAACCAAGAGGAGACCGAGACATGGCTGGCAAGAAGATCCTGATGATCTGTGGTGACTACTGTGAAGACTACGAGACCATGGTGCCATTTCAGGCGCTGATGGCGGTAGGTCACACAGTTCATGCCGTATGCCCGGACAAGGCAGCGGGCGAACAGATCAAGACGGCGATCCACGATTTCGAAGGCGCACAGACTTACAGCGAGAAGCCTGGCCACAACTTCACGTTGAACGCTTCCTTTGCGCAGATCAAGGTCGAACACTACGACGCGCTGGTTCTGCCGGGCGGGCGCGGGCCGGAATACCTGCGCACCTACCCGGCGGTGGTGGCCATGGTCCGGCATTTCTTCGATGCGGGCAAACCGGTGGCGGCCATCTGCCATGCGGCCCAGTTGCTCGCCGGCGCAGATGTGTTGAAGAGGCGGACCTGCTCGGCCTATCCCGCCTGCCGCACCGAGGTCGAGCGCGCAGGCGGCGTCTATGCCGATATCGCGATTGACGCCGCCTGCACCGATGGCAATCTGGTGTCGGCACCGGCCTGGCCCGCACATCCTGCCTGGATTGCGCAGTTCCTGGCGTTGCTGGGAACACGGATCACGCATTGACGGTCATCAACCGTCGCTGCATCATCCCGAACACCTGTCGGGACAAGGCAAGACAAGGGGAGACGCATCATGTGTCAGGTCTTTATCGGCGCCGACCCGGCGCTCTACGAAAACCGGGCCCGCTCCGTGCGCCTGCATGGTGTGGCGACAAGCATCCGTCTGGAAAACCTGTTCTGGCAGGTGCTGGAAGAGATCGCCGGGCGCGACGGAATGAGCGTGCCGCAGTTGTGTTCCAGGCTGCACGACGAGCTGCTGGCCGAGCGCGGCTCCGTCGACAACTTTGCTTCATTCCTGAGGGTGTGCTGCGGCCGCTACCTCGCCTTGCAGCTTTCGGGCGGCATTCCACAGGACATGTCGATCCCTATCCGCAGTCTGAACGCCCAGCGTGTGCTGGCGTCCGAGCGCCGGTCCACCGCCAGCCCATGCACCCACGTTGCGGCGTGAATGCCGGCCGGTGTCAGTTCAGCGCCATGCTCAGCTTGCGGCGGTAAGCCGAGACCAGTGCCGCCTGTTCGTCCTCCTGCACGGTGGCGTGGCCGGCCAGTTCGATGCCGCCGGCACTCTTGCCGCTGACTTCCGGCCCGGCGGCCTTGGGCTTGGGCGGGGTCAGCAGTTCCAGGATGGCGACAAAAGTCTTGCGCGGGGCTTCCTCGTCCCACTTCTTGTCGCGCATGATGATCTCCAGCAACTCGTCCAGGGCCGCGACCCACTCGTTGGCGGCCATCAGCACACGGGCGCGGGCAAAACGCGCTTCGAAGTCGCGCTTGTTGGCGGCGATCAGCTCGTCGAACTTCTCCAGCGGCCACTGGCCGCGCGGATCGTTCTGCACGAACTCCAGCGCGTTGAGCCATTGCTGCAAGGCTTCGAACTGCAGCGGCACCGGGATGCGCGCCAGCGCCGGCGCCAGCGCTGCGGCGGCCTGGTCCAGGTGGCCGGTGCCGATCAGCAGCTTGATGTAGTCATAGCGCAGCTCATCGTTGGCGGCGTCGGTCTGCAGGGCCTGGGCCATGCGGGCGATCGCGCTGTCGATGTCGCCCGACTCCAGGTGTTCCTGCGCCTCCTCGGCTTCGGCCTGGGCCTGCAGCTGGCCTTCGCCGGGCAGGTGCTGGTCCAGGAACTCGCGCAGCTTGCCCTCCGGCAGGGCGCCCATGAAACCGTTGACCGGCTTGCCGCCGCTCATCAGCACGCAGGTCGGGATGCTGCGGATGCCGAAGGCGGCAGCCAGCTCCTGCTGCTCGTCGGAGTTGATCTTGGCCAGCACAAAGCGGCCCTCGTAGGCGGCCTCCAGCTTTTCCAGGATGGGGCCCAGCGCCTTGCAGGGGCCGCACCAGGGAGCCCAGAAGTCCACCAGCACGGGCACGGACAGGGAGGCCTGGATGACCTCGGTTTCGAAGTTTTCGGTGGTGATGTCAATCATTTGGGGCCGCCGGAGGCAAAAAAGTAAAATTCAGTCCTGATCATTTGCGGGACAGGCCTCAGCCGTAGGGTGGCGGGCTCTGTCCTCAACATTATGAAAACTCTCATTGGTGTGGTCATGGGTTCCAGTTCCGACTGGGACACCATGCAACAGGCAGTCCAGATTCTCCATCACTTTGGCATCGGTCACGAAGCCAAAGTGGTATCCGCGCATCGCATGCCCGACGATATGTTCGCCTATGCCGAAGCGGCCGCTGGCCGGGGACTGAAAGCCATCATCGCCGGCGCCGGCGGTGCGGCCCACCTGCCCGGCATGCTGGCGGCCAAGACCACCGTGCCGGTGCTGGGTGTGCCGGTGGCCAGCAAGCACCTGCAGGGCGTGGACTCGCTGCACAGCATCGTACAGATGCCCAAGGGCATCCCGGTGGCTACCTTCGCCATCGGCCAGGCCGGCGCGGCCAATGCGGCCCTGTTTGCGGTGGCCATGCTGGCCAATGAAGACCCGGCCTTGCGCGCCAAGCTGGATACCTATCGCGCCGAACAGACGGCCACTGCCCGCGGCATGCAGCTGCCCCCCGCCCTATGAGCGACCGTCCCCTGCGCGCCCACATCCTGCCGGGCACCCTGGTGAACGGGCAACCGGCCACGCTGGGCGTGATGGGCGGCGGCCAGCTCGGCCGCATGTTCGTGCACGCCGCACAGCGCATGGGCTACTTCACCGCAGTGCTCGATCCGGATGCCGCCAGCCCCGCCGGCCTGGTGAGCCACCACCATATCCAGACCGCCTACCTGGATGAGCAGGGCCTGGCCCAGCTGATGCAGCGCAGCGCGGCCATCACCACCGAGTTCGAGAACGTGCCGGCGCCGGCGCTGCGCACGCTGGGCGCGCATCGCCCCGTGGCACCCGCGGCTGATGCCGTGGCCATCGCCCAGGACCGGGCCCAGGAAAAAGCGCACTTCACGCGCTGCGGCGTCCCGGTGGCGCCGCATGCCGCGATCGAGACGCCCGAGCAGCTTGCCGCTGTCGGCGACGACCTCCTGCCCGGCATCCTCAAGACCGCGCGCCTGGGTTATGACGGCAAGGGCCAGGTGCGCGTGAAGACGCGCGCCGAACTGGCTGTTGCCTGGGAAGAACTCAAGCACGTGCCCTGTGTGCTGGAGAAGATGCTGCCGCTGGCGGCCGAGTGCTCGGTCATCGTGGCGCGCGGCGCCGACGGCCAGCTGGTCAACTTCCCCGTGCAGCGCAACCTGCACCGCAACGGCATCCTGGCCGTGACCGAGGTGTTTGACGGCAACGTGCCGGCCGATCTCGCGGTGCAGGCCATCGCCGCCACGAAGTCCATCGCCGAAGGCCTGCAGTACGTGGGTGTGCTGTGCGTGGAGTTCTTCATCCTGCAGGACCACACGCTGGTCGTGAACGAGATGGCGCCGCGCCCGCACAACAGCGGCCACTACAGCATCGACGCCTGCGACCACTCGCAGTTCGACCTGCAGGTGTGCACCCTGGCCGGCCTGCCCTTGCCACAGCCGCGCCTGCACAGCCCCAGCATCATGCTCAACCTGCTGGGCGACATCTGGCTCGCCTACAACGGCGTGCCACCCTGGGACAAGGTGCTGGCGCTGCCCGGCACCCACCTGCACCTGTACGGCAAGCTCGACGCCAAGCCCGGCCGCAAGATGGGTCACCTCAACATCACCGGCCGCACGGCCGATGAGGTGCGCGCGACGGCGCTGGCGGCGGCGAAGATTCTGGGCATCGAGCCCTTCTGATCGAGCGACCGACCTCATGATCCTGGACGGACGCGATCCGGCTGCCGTCGCCGCGGCGGCGCAGGCCCTGCGCGCCGGCGAGCTGGTCGGGCTGCCGACCGAGACGGTCTATGGCCTGGGCGCCGATGCCGGCAGCGACGCGGCCGTGGCGAAGATCTTTGCCGCCAAGGGCCGGCCGGCCGACCACCCGCTCATCGTGCACGTGGCTGATGCCAGCGGCGTCGACGCGTTTGCGCGCGAGGTGCCGGCCTTTGCGCGCCAGCTCATGCAGGCCTTCTGGCCCGGGCCGCTCACGCTGATCCTGCCGCGCCGGCCCGAGGCGGGTGCGGCCGCGGCCGGCGGGCAGGACTCGATCGGCCTGCGCTGTCCCTCGCATCCGCTGGCCCATGCGCTGCTGCTGGCCGCGCGCGGGCTGGGCGTGCAGGGTGTGGCCGCGCCCAGCGCCAACAAGTTCGGCCGCGTCAGCCCCACCACGGCAGCGCACGTGCAGGGTGAATTCGGCGACAGCCTGCTCGTCCTGGACGGCGGCCCTTGTGAGGTGGGCATCGAATCCACCATCATCGATTGCACGCGTGGCGCGCCGGTCCTTCTGCGCCCGGGCCTCATCACGCGCGAGCAGGTGGAGTCCGCCAGCGGCTTGCGCCTGCTGGGCAAGGAGGAACTGGAGGCGCCGGCACCCCGCGCTTCCGGTACGCTGGAGGCGCACTATGCGCCGAACGCGAGGGTGCGGCTGATGGAGGGCCAGGCCCTGCAGGCGGCGCTGGACGTGCTGGGCAGGGATTTCGACGGCGGCAAGGCCACCATCGCCGTCTACGCGCGCAGCATTCTGCGCGTTCCCTCTAGCAAGGTGCTGTACCGCCGTATGCCCGACGACGCGGCGGCTGCGGCGCAGCAGCTGTTTGCCGCGCTGCGCGACTTTGACGCCCGGGGCGTGAGCCTGATCTGGGTCGAGCAGCTGCCGCAGACGTCCGACTGGGAAGGTGTGCGCGACCGCCTGCAGCGCGCGGCGGCGGCGGCCTGAGCGGGGCGCGGGTGGCACGGGGCCGGCAAGAACCATGAGCCTCGCCACCCTCATCGAGACGCACGGCTACTGG
>JAJZUZ010000090.1 GCA_021845965.1 Pseudomonadota bacterium
GTGTGGTAATCCACTGTGGGTGTTGTTCGATTTCTTGTCGTTTTCTCTCTTGCCCGGGTTAAAGGAAAGCGTGTTCTTTCTCCGTAAAGTGGAAACGTCAACAAATGGAATCGACGCCAATGCCTAAGTATGTAGGCGGCATCGAATACGAAACGCACGAAAAGAAGGAGACATAACCCCTCGGTCGAACGCCGAGCGCCTTCGGCGTCGGCCTTCTTTGCGCTGCGCCTTGACGGGCGCGTGCCGCAGGGCAGTGTGGCCTCCCACGCGGCTTTCCAGGCCCCGGGCCCGCGAGCGTGCGCCACGCCCGGGCCTTGAGGCGGCGGCCGGCGGGCCGAGCCGCTATCATGCGGCGCAGACCTCGAGCGCGGTGCCAGCGGTGCCGCGGTTCCGCAGTGCCACCCGCTAGCCCGCCATGCCCGTCCAACCCACGCTCCAGCAGATCTCCGACTTTCTCGTCACCGAATTCCCGCAGACCAAATGCACGGTGCTGGCCATTGGCGACCGCGGTGCCACCGTCCGCCACGAAGTCGGTGCAGCGGAGCTGCGGCCCGGCGGCACCGTCTCCGGCCCGGTCCTGATGACGGTGGCCGACGTGGCGCTGTATGTGGCCATCCTGGGCGAGATCGGCATCGTGCCGCTGGCGGTGACGACCAATCTGAGTATCAACTTCATGCGCAAGCCCGCCGGCGATCGCGCGGTCATCGGCGTGTGCCAGCTCATGAAGGTGGGCAGGTCGCTGGCCGTGGGCGAGGTCTCGCTCTATTCCGAGGGGAGCGACGAGGTCGTTGCCCATGTGGTGGGCACCTATTCCATCCCGAGGTGATGTATGCGCTACCCCCTGCTTTTCCTGTTGGCCCTGCTGCTCGGTGCGCAGGCCCTGCTGGTCCCGGCCCGGGCTGAGGAATCCGGGCGACTGAGCTTGCGCGAACGTATCGCGCAGCGGCGCGCGGCGGCGGCGCAGGCGGAGGCCGCCACGCCGCTGACGGCCGGCACCCACACCCTGCACCTGAACTTCGGCGGACAGTCGCGCAAGTACGTGGTCCACGTGCCGCAGCGCTACGACGCGGCCACGCCCGCGCCGCTGGTGCTGGCGTTCCACGGCGGCGGCGGCTACGCCGAATTCATGGCCGACGACGAGCGCTACGGCCTGATCGGCAAGGCCGAGCGCGAGGGTTTTGTGGTGGTCTTTCCCAATGGCTACAGCCGCTTGCCCGGCGGCCGCTTCGCGACCTGGAATGCCGGCGGCTGCTGCGGCGAGGCACGCGACCGCGCGGTGGACGACGTCGGCTTCGTGCGCGCCCTGGTGGCCCAGCTGAAGACGCAACTGAACGTGGACAGCGCGCGCGTCTTTGCCACCGGCATGTCCAACGGCGGCATGATGGCGCACCGGCTGGCGTGTGAAGCCGCGGACCTGTTTCGTGCCGTGGCCTCGGTGGCCGGTACCGACGCCACGCAGCGCTGCCAGCCGGCGCGGCCGATCTCGGTGCTGCACATCCATGCGCGCGACGACGACCACGTGCTCTTCAATGGCGGTGCGGGGCCGGAGGCCTTTCGCGACAGCAGCAAGGTGATGGATTTCGTGTCCGTGCCGCAGACCATCGCGCGCTGGGTGCAGCGCGACCAGTGCCCGGCCCCGGCGCGCCGCACGCTGGAACGGCCGGGTGCCTGGTGCGAAACCTACACGGCTTGCGCCGGTGGCACCCGGGTGCAGCTGTGCGTGACCGACACGGGCGGCCATTCCTGGCCGGGCGCGCAGACGGTGCGGCGCGGCAAGGAGGCCGCCTCGCAGGCGCTGAACGCGGACGACGTGATCTGGGACTTCTTCCGCACGAGCGCGGCGCCATGAGTACACGCGCCGACCGGATTTTCAAGAGCGTCCTGCAGATCGTGGCCATCGGGCTGCTGGTGCTGATGTTCGCGGTCATCCTGCACAAGGGTTATGCCGACGTTGCCCGTCTGGCGGGAGAGCACCGGGGCGGCGATTTCTGGCTGGCGCTGCTGCGTTATCTGTTCAAGAATCTGGCCGGAGGCTAGGAGGTGGCTCATGAGCATCCACATCGTTCGCCTGGGGACCGTGCGCCGGCCCGATGAAGGCACGCGCATCGGCACGGTCCGCCGTCCGCCGCGCGGCGTGCCCCGCAGCGAGTTTGCGCGCCAGAACTGGTATGACGTCTGGTTCCCCACGCTGGCGCCCAGCCCCGAGACGATGAAGGTCGCGCAGGCGGCCACCACGCCGGCGCAGTGGGCGGCCTTCACCCGGCTCTACCGCAAGGAGATGGCGGCGCCGCAGGCCAGCCATGCGCTGGCGCTGCTGGCCACGCTGTCGCACCAGAGCCATTTCTCCGTCGGCTGCTACTGCGAGGACGAGGCGCATTGCCACCGTTCCATCCTGCGCGAGCTGCTGCGCGAGCAGGGGGCACGGCTCGCGCCCTGAACGGGACGCAACCGGCCCAGGCTCTCCGGGTTGCCCCCGTGTGCGGGGCGGCGCGCGGGGCCTATGATGGCGCGGTACCGTGCATGGGGGGACGAGGGATGACGCCGACGCGAAGAAATCTGCTGGACACGCCGCTGGCGACCTGGCTCATCGTCCTGCTCATCCTTTTTTCTGTCGCCTGCTTTTCCGTCGAGACGCTGCCCGACCTGGGCGAGGACACCTTGCGCTTCCTGCGCTGGTCGGAGCTGGGGGTGGTCGTGCTGTTCACCGCCGAGTATCTCTATCGCATCTACGCGGCCGAACGGCGCCTGCGCTTCATCTTCAGCGTGCACGGTCTGATCGACCTGCTGGCCATCCTGCCCTTCTACCTGGCCTTCGCGGTCGACCTGCGCACGCTGCGGCTGTTGCGCGTCCTGCGCCTGCTGCGGGTGCTCAAGCTGGTGCGCTACAGCAGCGCCCTGAACCGTTTCGGCCAGGTGCTGTACCGTTCCAGGGAGGAGCTGCTGGTCTTCCTGGCCGCCATCCTGGTGCTGCTGTATCTGGCGGCCTTCGGCATCTACCACTTCGAACACGCCGCCCAGCCGGACAAGTACCGCTCCATCTTCGACGCACTGTGGTGGGCCGTGGCCACCATCACCACGGTGGGCTACGGCGACATCTACCCGATCACCCTCATGGGACGCGTCTTCACCTTCGTGATCCTGATCCTGGGACTGGGCCTGGTGGCCGTGCCCACGGGCATCCTGGCCTCGGCCCTGTCGGCCCTGCACCAGGAGGAGGCCGCCGCGCTGCTGCGCAGCGACAGCAGCGCGGAAGAGGGCACCATGGCGCGCGGGGACTGAGTCGTTTCCTGCCGGCCCCGATGAGCCGGCGCGATATGGGGCGCAGCACGACAGACGGGGAGTGTGAGCATGATCATCAAGAGCCAGCAGGATGTGACCACGGCCGTGCTGGCCGAACTGCAGCGCGCGCAGGACCCGCGCTTGCGCGAGATCATGAGCGCCGCCGTGCGGCACCTGCACGACTTTGCGCGCGAGGTGAAGCTCACCGAGGCCGAGTTCCGCCAGGCCTGCGACATCATCGCCCGGCTGGGCCAGCTCACCACCGAGTCGCACAACGAGGTGGTGCTGGCCTGCGGCTCGCTGGGACTGTCGGCCCTGGTCTGCCTGCTCAACAACGGCGACCAGGGCCAGACCGAAACCACGGCCAATCTGCTCGGGCCCTTCTGGCGCCAGGACTCCCCGGCCTGTGCCAATGGCGCTTCCATCGTGCGCAGCCCATCGGACGGCGTGCCCCTCTTCGTCAGCGCCTGGGTGCGTGATCGCGCCGGCCGGCCGGTGGCCGACGCCAAGGTGGACGTCTGGCAGGCCTCCAGCGAAGGCTTCTATGAGAACCAGGACCCGGGCCAGGCCGACATGAACCTGCGCGGCCACTTCATGACGGATGCGCAGGGCCGTGTCTGCTTCCGCAGCGTCAAGCCCGCGGGCTATCCCATTCCCGTGCGTGGTCCGGTGGGCGCCCTGCTGCGCGCCCAGGGCCGGCACAACCTGCGGCCGGCGCACATCCACTTCATGATCCACAAGCCCGGCTACAAGACGCAGTACTCGCAGGTCTATTCCAGCGACGACCCCAATCTGGAGACCGACGTGCAGTTCGGCGTGACGCAGGCGCTGATCGGCCGGTATGTGCTGCACCAAGAGGAGCCGGCGCCCGATGCGGACGTGCGAGGCCCCTGGTACAGCCTGGAGCACACCTTCGTCATCGAGCCGGGCGAGGCGCGCCTGCCCCGGCCGCCCATCAGCGGCAAGGCCGCGGGTGAACGGCCGCAACTTGAGATCCTGCCGCGCACACCCTGACACGCGGCTGGCGCAAGCGGTGCCGGCCAGGAACCATTTGTCACACGGACACGACCCGGGCGCCCTATGATGGGACGCAAGGAGTGCGAACGTGGCCGAGAGCAATGACACGCAAGGGAAGGCAGCGCCCGCGCGCGCGGGCTGGCTGGAGCGCTGGGTGCGCGGCCCGGGCGCCGGCGGGCGCCGGCTGAACCTGGCACTGCAGGGCGGCGGTGCGCACGGCGCCTTCACCTGGGGCGTGCTCGATGCGCTGCTCGACGACACGATGCTGGAATTCGAGGGGCTGAGCGGCAGCAGTGCCGGTGCCATGAACGCCGTGGTGTTCGCCGACGGCTGGCTCAAGGGCGGGCGCGAAGGCGCACGCGCCGGCCTGGCGCGTTTCTGGACCGAGCTGGGCCATCAGATGCCCTGGGCCCTGCTGGCGCGGCGCCAGGGTGACTCGGTGTCGCTGCTGCCGGGCGGCAAGCTGGTGGCGCAATGGGCGCGCTACTTCTCGCCGGCGCAATGGAACCCGCTGGACCTCAACCCGCTGCGCGATCTGCTCGAAGCGCAACTGGACCTGGATCGCCTGCGCAGGCACAGCCCGTTCAAGCTCTTCATCGGTACCACGCAGGTGAACACCGGCAAGCTGCGTATCTTCCGCGAACACGAGCTCAGCGTGGACGTGCTGCTGGCCTCGGCCTGCCTGCCGCGCATCCACCGCACCGTGATGCTCGATGGCGAGCCCTACTGGGACGGCGGTTTCGCCGCCAACCCGGCGGTGTCGCCCCTGTTCTATGACTGCACGGTGCGCGACATCCTGCTCGTGCTGCTGAACCCCCTGCGGCGCGAAGACACGCCGGTGAGCGCGCCGGAGATCGAGACCCGCAGCGCGGAACTGGCCTTTAGCGCGAACTTCATGCGCGAGATGCGCACCTTTGCCAACGCCATCGACTTCGCGGGCCGCAGCGGGGCCGCCGGTGCGCTTGAGCGGCGCCTGCTGGACCTGCGCTTTCACATGGTCGACGCCAGCAAGATCGAAGGCCTGTTGCGCAGCGACACCAAGCTGGTGGCGCACAGCGACTTCCTGCGCCTGCTGCACGACCAGGGACGCGAGCGCGCTGCCGCCTGGTTGCAGGAACACGGCACGAATGTGGGACGGCGTTCCTCCATCGACGTGGGCGCGCTGTTCGGCTAGGCTGTTCGTCGGCGCCGGGAGAAAATGCCGGGCGGTCGGGCCGGTGCCGGTGGCAGGCGAGGCCAGAGTACAACCCACAGGAGATCACCGTGTTCCTTGCCAGCAACATCGTCATTGCGCTTGTCGCGCTGCTGCATATCTACTTCCTGGTGCTGGAAATGTTCCTGTGGGACAAGCCGGCGGGCCTGAAGGCCTTCGGGCAGACGCTGGAGGCGGCGAAAGCCTCCAAGGTGCTGGCTGCCAACCAGGGCCTGTATAACGGTTTTCTGGCGGCGGGCCTGATCTGGGGGCTGGCCTCCGGCGCGGACGGCACCCCCGTCAAGGTGTTCTTCCTCGGCTGCGTGCTGGTGGCTGGTGTCTATGGCGCGGCCACGGCCAGCCGCAAGATCCTGTTTGTCCAGGCGCTGCCGGCGGGGGTCGGGCTGGCGCTGTTGTGCCTGTCATGATCCCTGGCCGTGCCGCGCGCGCACGGAGCACAGACCATGCCCCTTCCCGCTGAATACCAGCGCGCTTCGCTGGACTTCGAGCGGTTCCTGGTCGATGCGCGGGACATCTCGGGCCTGAACACGACCCATATGGTCTGGAACATGGTGGTGGGGGTACTGCACACCTTCCGTCGCCGCCTGCCGGTGGCTGAGGCCCTGCGCTTTGCCAACGTCCTGCCGCCGGTGCTGCGTGCCATCTTCGTGGCCGACTGGGACGTCGATGAACCGCAGCGGGTCTTTGAGGACCGCGCCACCCTGACGCGCGAGGTGCAGGCCCTGCGCGCCGCGCACAACTTCTCGCCAGACTCGGCCATCCACGACGTGGCACAGGCGCTGCGGCGTCATGTGGACGAGGCCGAACTGGACCGCGTCCTCGCCACGCTGCCTGCCGGTGCGCGGGACTACTGGACGGTGTAGGTCCTCAGGCCTGCAGCAATCCGCGCGTCTCGATGAACCGCACCACCTCGTCCACGCCCGCCAGGGTCTTGAGGTTGGTCATCACGAAAGGCTTGAGCCCTTGCGCGTTGCTGCGCATGCGCACGGTGTCAGCCCGCATCACCTCCAGGTCGGCGCCCACATGGGGGGCCAGATCGGTCTTGTTGATGACAAAGAGATCGCTCTTGGTGATGCCGGGGCCACCCTTGCGCGGAATCTTCTCGCCGGCGGCGACGTCGATGACGTAGATCGTCAGGTCGCTCAGTTCGGGGCTGAAGGTGGCGGCCAGGTTGTCGCCGCCGCTTTCCACGAACACCACATCGGCATCCGGAAAGTCCTTGAGCATGCGGTCGATGGCCTCCAGGTTGATGGAGGCGTCTTCGCGGATGGCGGTGTGCGGACAGCCGCCGGTTTCCACGCCCATGATGCGCTCGGCCGGCAGCGCGCCACTGATGGTGAGCAGGCGCTGGTCTTCCTTGGTGTAAATGTCGTTGGTGATGGCCACCAGGTCGTACCTGTTGCGCATGGCCTTGCACAGCATTTCCAGCAGCGTGGTCTTGCCCGAGCCCACGGGACCCCCGATGCCTACGCGCAGCGGTGGCAGGGGCTTGGTACGGTTCGGGATCTGGTGCAGGGCGGGCGCGTTCATGGTGAACCTCAGGAACGGAACAGTCGTGAATACTGGCTTTCGTGCCGGCTGGAGAGGACGGCCAGCATGGGGCTGAAGGACTGGCGGTCTTCGTCGTGCAGCGCCAGGGCCTGCTCCACCGCCACCGGGATTTCCTGGGCCAGTTGCGCCAGGATGCGCTGGCCCGAAGTCTGGCCCAGCGGCACCGCTTTGAGGGCGGCCTGCATCATGTTCTCGGCCCAGCCGAAGGCATAGGCCAGCAGCACCTCGCGCTCTGCGGCCTCGCTGCCGGCCGCGGCCAGGGCGTACAGCACCGGATAGGTGGGTTCCAGCGTGGCGCAGAAGTCCAGCGTGGCCGGGCAGACCTGCGGCAGATTGCGCAGCCACTCGCGCAGCGAGCGGCCCATCTGCTCGGTCTGCAGCCGCAGCTCGGCCGTCTCCCGTGTCTGCAGCAGCCAGTCATTGAGGGCGCGCACGCGCGCCATGTCCCCTGTGCGCCAGGCGCGCAGGCTCTGTGCGATCACCGGCAGCTCGGCCCGAGCCAGCGTGAGATGCAGCTGATGTACCAGCCAGTGCGCGGCCTGTTCCTCGTTGCACACATGGCCGGCGTCGACGGCGGCTTCCAGACCTTCCGAGTACGAGAAGCCGCCCACGGGCAGCGCGGGCGACGCCAGCCAGATCAGCTGCAGCAGGCCGGCCGCCGACAGGGCGACTTCAGTGCGCATGTCCATGCGGGTGGTCGTGTCCATGGTCGTGCTCGTCGTGGTGTGCATGTCCGTGGCCATGTCCATGAGGGTGTTCGTGGCCGTGGTCGTGACCCGCGTGGTGATGGCCGCCCTGGCTTGCATGTCCATACGCGCCGCCTTCGGGCTCGAACGCGGCCTGCGTCTCCTGCACGGTGAGGTGCATGGCACGCAGCATGTCGGCGAGCACATGATCAGGCTCGATCTTCAGGTGGTCGGGCTGGAGCTCGATCGGCACGTGGCGGTTGCCCAGGTGGTAGGCCGCCCGGGTCAGGTCGAAGGGCGAGCCGTGCTCGGCGCAGGCCGTGATCACCAGCACGGCTTGCGGCGCGGCGAGCACTCGGATCAGCGAACCGTCTTCCGCCACCAGCACGTCGCCGCCGCGCACCACCGTGCCGCGCGGCAGGAAGATGGCCAGCGCGCGGCCCTGGCTGTCCGTGGCGGCGAAGCGGCTTTTCTGGCGCACGTCCCAGTCCAGTTCCACGGTGGTGGCGCGCCGGACGAGTGCGGGCGCCAGGCCCTGGCCCTGTGGCAGCAGCCTGGAGACGGTGAGGCGGGCGCCCGGGGCGCCGCCGGCAGCCTCGCTGCCGTTGGCGGAGGCGGCCTGGCGCAAGGGGGCGGGGAAGGGGGGCAGACGCATGTCAGAACAGGAAGTAGCGCTGCGCCATGGGCAACTGGGTGGCGGGCTCGCAGGTGAGCAGCTGGCCGTCAGCGCGCACCTCGTAGGTCTGCGCGTCCACCTCCATCTTCGGCACGTAGCTGTTGTGGATCATGTGGCGTTTGCCCACATGGCGGATGTTCTTCACGGCGCACAGGCGCTTGGCCAGGCCGTAGCGCTGACCCACGTCGGCGGCCATGGCCGCCTGCGAGATGAAGGTGAGCGAGGTCTGGGCGATGGCCTGGCCGAACGAGCCGAACATCGGGCGGTAGTGCACCGGTTGCGGTGTGGGAATGCTGGCATTGGGGTCGCCCATGGCGGCCAGGGCAATGAAGCCGCCCTTCAGGATGAGCGAAGGCTTGACGCCGAAGAAAGCCGGCTTCCACACCACCAGGTCGGCCCACTTGCCAACGGCAATGCTGCCCACCTCGTGGCTGATGCCGTGCGCAATGGCCGGGTTGATGGTGTACTTGGCGATGTAGCGCTTGACGCGGAAGTTGTCGTTGCGCAGGCCGTCCTCCTCCAGCCGGCCGCGCTGCGCCTTCATCTTGTGCGCGGTCTGCCAGGTGCGGATGATCACTTCGCCCACGCGGCCCATGGCCTGGCTGTCGCTGCTCATCATGCTGATGGCGCCCAGGTCGTGCAGGATGTCCTCGGCCGCGATGGTCTCCTTGCGGATGCGGCTCTCGGCAAAGGCCAG
>JAJZUZ010000091.1 GCA_021845965.1 Pseudomonadota bacterium
TTTCGTGCCGCTGACGCTGGGCATGGTCTGGCTGCTGGTCATCATGGAGAGCGTCTACGTCATGACCGGCAAGCAGGTCTACAAGGACATGACGCGCTTCTGGGGCAAGCTGTTCGGCATCAATTTCGCGCTGGGTGTCACCACGGGCATCACGCTGGAGTTCCAGTTCGGCACCAACTGGGCCTACTACTCGCATTACGTGGGCGACATCTTCGGCGCGCCGCTGGCCATCGAGGGCCTGATGGCCTTCTTCCTGGAGTCGACCTTCATCGGCCTGTTCTTCTTCGGCTGGGACCGGCTGAGCCGGCCCAAGCACCTGCTGGTCACGCTGCTCATGGCCATCGGCACCAATCTGTCGGCCCTCTGGATCCTGATTGCCAATGGCTGGATGCAGAACCCGGTGGGCGCCGAGTTCAACTACACGACCATGCGCATGGAGCTGGTCGATTTCTGGGCCGTGGTGTTCAATCCCGATGCGCAGGCCAAGTTCGTGCACACGGTGTCGGCCGGCTACGTGACGGGCGCCATGTTCGTGCTGTCCATTTCGGCCTGGTACCTGCTCAAGGGGCGCGACGTGGAGTTCGCCAAGCGCAGCTTCCGTATTGCCTCGGCCTTCGGCCTGGCCTCCGTGCTCTCGGTCATCGTGCTGGGCGATGAGTCGGGCTATACGGTGGGGGAAGCGCAGCAGACCAAGATGGCGGCGATTGAGGCCATGTGGGAAACCGAGCCGGCACCGGCCAGTTTCAATCTGGTGGCAGGGATCAACGAGGCGGCGCAGAAGAACGACTGGGCAGTCGAGATTCCCTGGGTCATGGGCCTGATCGGCACGCGCTCGGTGAGCAAGACCATCCCCGGCATCCTGGAGATCAAGAACCGCAACCGCGATCGCATCGTCTCCGGCATCCAGGCCGTGCAGGCGCTGGAAACCCTGCGCAAGGATCCGCAGGACGCGGCCGCCAAGGCGGTGTTCGAGCAGCGCAAGGCGGATCTCGGCTTTGGCCTGCTGTTGCGCAAATATGTCGCGCGGGTGCAGGACGCCACGCCGCAACAGATCCAGATGGCGGTGGACTCCACGGTGCCGCGCGTGTTCCCGATGTTCTGGAGCTTCCGCTTCATGGTCGCTCTGGGCTTCCTGATGCTGGCGCTGTTTGCCCTGTCGTTCTGGAGCACGGTCAAGACCGACTGCGAGGCGCGCCCCTGGCTGCTCAAGTGGGCGCTGTGGATGCTGCCGGCCCCCTGGCTGGCCTGCGAGCTGGGCTGGTTTGTGGCGGAGTACGGTCGCCAGCCGTGGACCATCTATGGCGTGTTGCCCACGCATCTGTCGGTATCCACCCTGAGCGTGGAGAGCATCTACAGTTGGCCGGCGGGTTTCGTCGGCTTCTACACCGTGTTGCTGGTGGTGGAGGTCTACCTGATGGTCAAGTTCGCCCGCATGGGCCCTGGCAGCCTGGGCACCGGACGCTATTTCAATGAGCACAGCCATGCGGTACAGCACGCCTGAGCGCGTAGGAGCACGACATGTTTGACTACCCGACCCTCAAGATCATCTGGTGGCTGCTCGTCGGCGTGCTGCTGATCGGCTTTGCCATCATGGACGGCCACGACATGGGCGTGGGCACGCTGCTGCCCTTCGCCGGGCGCAACGATGTGGAGCGTCGCGTCATTCTCAACACCGTGGGGCCGCACTGGGACGGCAACCAGGTCTGGTTCATCACCGGCGGCGGGGCCATCTTCGCCGCCTGGCCGCTGGTCTACGCCACCGCGTTCTCGGGTTTCTACTGGGCCATGATGGCCGTGCTGTGGGCGCTGTTCTTCCGCCCGGTCGGTTTTGACTACCGCAGCAAGATCGAGCACCCGACCTGGCGCAGTGTCTGGGACTGGGGCCTGTTCGTGGGCGGTGCGGTGCCGCCGCTGATCTTCGGCGTCGCCTTCGGCAACCTGCTGCAGGGCGTGCCGTTCAGCTTTGACGACCAGCTGGTCTCCACCTACAGCGGCAGTTTCTGGCAGCTGCTCAATCCCTTCGCCCTGCTGTGCGGTGTGGTCAGCTCGGCCATGATCACGCTGCACGGCGCCATCTACCTGGCCCATCGGACGGAAGGGCTGATCCAGATGCGCGCGCGCCGCGCGGCAGCCGTCTTCGGCGTGCTGCTGCTGCTGGCCTTCAGCGTGGCCGGCGTCTGGGTGGCCAAGGGTATCGACGGCTATGTCATCACCTCGACGGTGGATCCGGCCATGCTGGCCAACCCCCTGGCCAAGTCCGTGAGCCGCGAAGCGGGGGCCTGGCTGGGCAATTACCAGCGCATGCCGGCCACGATGGTCCTGCCGCTGCTGGCCTACGTCGGCGTACTGGCGGCGCTGGCCCTGCTGGCGCTGCGGCGCACCGGACTGGCCTTCATCGCCAGCGCGCTGGCCATGACCGGCGTGATCGGCACGGCGGGCGCTTCGATGTTTCCCTTTGTCATGCCCTCGTCGAGCCAGCCGCAGGCCAGCCTGACGGTCTGGGACGCCGTGTCGAGCCACTTCACGCTGGCCATCATGTTCTGGGCCACCGTGGTCTTCATGCCGCTCATCATCTTCTACACCTCCTGGGCCTACCGCGTCATGGCCGGCAAGGTGACCGAGCGTTATGTCCGCGACCACGAGCACGCCGTCTACTGAAACAAGGAGCTGAAACCATGTGGTACTTCGCCTGGGTCCTGGGTGTCGGTTTTGCCGTGCTGCTGGCCATCCTCAACGCCATGTGGGGTGAGAACCAGTACGCCCGTGAGCGCGGGCAGGACGACGGTGGCGGTGAAAGGTGATCCGCTGCCGTCCTGGCTGGCGCTGGCAGCGGCGCTGGCCATCCTGCTGGGATTGACGGCCTATCCGCCGCTGCTGGTCCGCCCCGATGGTCGGGTGGATCACGCGCTGCTGCTGGCCCTGTGCTGGGCCATGAGTGCGGGTTTTGTGCGTGGCGTCGGTTTTGAACCCCGGCAGTCGGCGTTGCGCCTGGCGCTGTCGGGCCGGGCGGTGACGGCGGCGCTGCTGCTGGCGGCCGTGGTGTGGGAGCTGCATCGCTGAGCGGCTGGCCATGCACAGGCACTGATTGCCCCGTGCGGAGGAAGCGCCGTGCAGCGCCGCTTCAGTAGAGCCAGGGAATGAAGCGCTTGGTCTGTTCGCGATAGTGCGCGTAGCCGGGGTGTTGCTGCAGCAGCCAGCGCTCCTCCAGTTGCGATTTGGTCCACAGCACCAGCGACAGCGCCCACCACGCCAGCCAGGCTTCGTCGCTGCCTGCCGTCCAGGCCAGCGCCCAGGCGCCGAGCAGGAAGGCCGTGTACATGGGGTGGCGGATCCAGCCGTAGGGGCCGCTGGTGACGAGCGTGCCGCCCACGCGCGGACGGGGATGGATGTTGAAGTTGCCCGGGCGGTTGGCCGTGAAGGCCCAGAGCGCGAGCGCCACGCCGGCCCCGCCGGTGAGCCAGGCGGCCAGCGGGATCTTGAGCTGCTCCACAGCGGGCCAGGCCAGCAGGGCCAGCACCGCCAGCAGGCCGAACTGCAGCAGCACCAGCCCGGAACCGAGCCACAGGCGTTGACGGTCGTTCATATTGAGGGTCTGTTCACGCAAATTCCTCAAGTGCGAATCAGCCTCACAGTCGGGCCAATCGCTCCAGCGCAGTGTTGAGTGTCTCATCCTTCTTGGCAAAACAGAAGCGCACGACCTTCTGGTCGAAGCCGTTGCCGTAGAAGGCCGAGAGCGGGATGGCGGCCACGCCGATTTCGGTGGTGAGCCATTTGCAGAACTCGGCCTCGTTCAGGTCGCTCACGGCCGAGATGTCCACGCACTGGAAATAGGTGCCTTCGCCGGGCAGCATACGGAAACGCGTCTTCTTCAGGCCGTCGCGGAAGAGATCGCGCTTGCGCTGGTAGAAGGCGGGCAGATCCAGATAGGGGCGCGGGTCGGCCATGTAGGTGGCCAGGCCGTGCTGCACCGGGGTGTTGACGGTGAAGACGTTGAACTGGTGGACCTTGCGGAACTCGGCCGAGAGCGGCGCGGGCGCGGCCACGTAGCCCACCTTCCAGCCGGTGACGTGGTAGGTCTTGCCGAAGCTGCTGACGATGAAGCTGCGCGCGGCCAGCGCGGGGAAGCGCGCGGCGCTCTCGTGCGCCTTGCCGTCGAACACCATGTGCTCATACACCTCGTCGCTGATGACGAGGATGTCGGTCGGGTCCAGCAGCTCCTGCAGCTGCAGCATCTCCGCGCGCGTCCAGACCATGCCGCTGGGGTTGTGCGGGCTGTTGATCATGATGGCGCGCGTTTTCGGCGTGATCGCGGCGGCGATCTTGTCGAAGTCCGGGCGGAAGGTGCCGGGCGTCAGCGGCACGCGCACCACCACGCCACCCGCGAGCTCGATATTGGGCACGTAGCTGTCGTAGCAGGGCTCGAGCACGATGACTTCGTCGCCCGGGTGCACGGTGGCCAGGATGATGGTCAGGATGGCCTGGGTGGCGCCGGCGGTGATGGTGATCTCGGTGTTGGCGTCGTACGCGTGGCCGTAGATCGTGGCCACCTTCTTCGAGATCGCCTCGCGCAGCGCGGGCACGCCGGTCATGGGCGGGTACTGGTTGAGGCCGCGCTTCATGGCGTCGGTCACGGCGTCGACCAGGCGCGGGTCGCCTTCGAAGTCCGGGAAGCCCTGGCCCAGGTTGACCGCGCCTTTTTCGGCCGCCAGGGCGGACATGACGGTGAAGATGGTGGTGCCGACATTCGGCAGGCGGCTTTTGATGACAGGTGTTCTGATGGTCATGGGCGAAGGATACGCAAAAGCTTGCTTGTTTTTCCAGGGCTCCCGCGGAACCGGCTTGGCCGCGCCGCCGGGAGCGTCCCCTTGCGGAAGGCGCAAAGCGCAGGGGAACTTACAACTCGTAATCGGCCACATGGCCGGTCATGGCACGCTCCACCAGTTCGCGCTTGAGGCGGTCGCTCAGCAGGGCGGCAAATTCGTAGACGAAGTTGCGCAGGTAGGCGCCGCGCTTGAAGGCCACGCGGGCAACATTCTGGCCGAACAGCTGGCCCATCGGGCGGGCGACCAGCTCACCATCCGCCCCCGGTGCCGCCAGGTTGCGCACCGCCATCTCCGCCACCAGGCCCAGGCCCATGCCCAGCTTCACGTAGGTGGTGATCACGTCCGAGTCGATGGCCTCAAGCACGATGCGCGGCTGCAGGCTGCGCTGCGCAAAGGCGTGGTCGATGCGCGCGCGGCCGGTGAAGGTGGGGTGGTAGGTGATGAGCGGTTCGGCGGCGAGGTCCTCTAGCGTCAGCTTCTCTTTCGTGGCCAGCGGGTGGCCGGCCGGCAGCACCAGCATGTGCTGCCACTCATAGCAGGGCAGGGTGACCAGCTCGTCGTAATTGGCCAGCGATTCGGTGGCAATGCCGATTTCGGCCACCTCGTCCAGCAGCATGCGGGCCACCTGGTCCGGGTTGCCCTGGTGCAGCGACAGGTTCACCTTGGGCCAGGCCGCGCGCAGTTTGGCCACCGGCTCGGGCAGCACGTAGCGCGCCTGGGTGTGGGTGGCGGCGATGGACAGGGTGCCGCTGTCCTGCTTGCTGTACTGCTCGCCGATGCGCTTGAGGTTGCCCACCTCGCGCAGGATGAGCTCGATGCTCTTGAGTACCTGCTGCCCCGGTTCGGTGATGCGCTTGAGCCGCTTGCCGTGCCGGGCAAAGATGTCGATGCCCAGCTCTTCTTCCAGCTCGATGATGGCCTTGGACACGCCCGGCTGTGAGGTATGCAAGGCCTTGGCCGCCTCGGTCAGGTTCAGGTTGTGGCGTGCCGCTTCCTGAACAAAGCGAAATTGGTGCAGATTCATGGTCTGGGCGGATAAAAACCGCGCTCATTATGCCTTTTTGAATCTAAGGGCGCGCACTGGCCGGGTTATCTGGCAATCCAGGCACGCTCGCGGAACCAGGCGCGGCTGGCCAGCCGCAGCATCGGCAGATCACCTTTGGTGTCGCCATAGGCGTGCAGTTCCGGCTGTTCGCTACCGTACTGCGCCGTCAGCCAGGCCTGCAGGCGCCGCACTTTTTCCTCGCCATGGCAATTGGCCGTGGCCATGCGGCCGGTATAGCGGCCGTCGGCCGTTTCCATCTCGGTGCA
Organism: Pseudomonadota bacterium; assembly: GCA_021845965.1. Classification (GTDB taxonomy): domain Bacteria; phylum Pseudomonadota; class Gammaproteobacteria; order Burkholderiales; family Burkholderiaceae_C; genus Hylemonella. The sequence continues at coordinate 6,135 of JAJZUZ010000091.1, forward strand.
CAGCACGGCGTCCACGCCCAGGCTGGCGCCGACGAGATGCATGTAAAGGCTGGTGGACGCGGTGACCAGCACACAGCGGTGGCCGGCCTGCTGGTGCTGGACCAGCTGCCGCAGGCCCCAGGGGCGCCATTGCAGCGGCAGGTCATGGCGCGCGAAGGCCTGGGCACAGCGCTCCACTTCGGCCACCGGGCGGGCGGCCAGCGCGGCCTGCAGCAGCACGGCCTTGGCGCGGTGGTTGCTAATGAGACGCAGGGCATAGGCCGCCAGCCAGGGGCTGCAGACCAACAACACCCACAGCAGCGTGGGCCAGCCCAGCAGACGGCGCAGAAAGGGCAGCAGGGTGTCGCGCCAGGTCAGGGTGCCGTCGAAGTCGAAGGCTGCCACGACGGGCTGGGCCGGGGTCGCGGGACTCACGGCCGCGGACATTGCACCAGCCCGCAATAGCGCACGCAGAAGGGGCAGCCGGTCATGGGCAGCCAGCGCGGGATGTTGTAGTAGCGGTCGAAGATTTCCTTGAGCACGCCCTGCCGGTAGGCTTCGAAATTGAAGTTGCGCCCCTCCACGACGTGGAAGGTGACGCCGTCCTGCACGAAGCGCAGGGGCTGCACGGACTCGAAGTAGGGGCGGTAGTCGTCCAGCGGCGGCGGGTCGGAGTCGGAGACGATGATGCGGATGGTCTTGCCCTGATAGGCGGAGAAGTCCACCAGCAGGTCGTCCTGGCGGGCGTGAAACTTGCCGGGGCCGAACACCGGCACATACCGGCCGATGGTGTAGCCAAAGCCTGCCGCCGGGGCGTAGGCATCGGCCATCAGTACGGAATCGGGCGTACGCACCTGGGCCAGCAGTTCGGCGGTGCGGAAGTTGCGCACGATGCTGTAGTAGCGCGGCAAGCCCCGCCACTGCTCCACGTGGGTGAAGCCGATGGCGACCACGGCGATCACATGCAGGGCCGTGAACGCGGCCAGACCCTGGGCACAGCGTTTCAGCGTGAGGGAGGGCAGCGCGAAGGCAAACAGCACGAAGACAAAGGGGTAGAAGGCCAGCACCCAGTGCAGGCCGACCACCTTCTTGCCCGAGAGCAGGGCGAAGAACACGAAGGGCACGACCAACAGGACCGCCACCAGGCGATGCTGGCGCGCCGCCGCGCGCAGGGCGCTGCGGTATTTCCACGCCAGCCAGAGCAGCGCCGGTGTCAACAGGTAGGCGAGCATGCCCAGGTAGGTCAGGGGATGGCTCCAGGCAAAGGTCGCGTCCTGATTGCGGTTGATGGCGTTGAACATGATGTTGGGCCAGCCGTGGCCCATGTTCCACCACGCGTTGATCAAGGGCCCGGGCAGGGCACACAGCACGATGAGCAGCAGGCCGGGCCAGCGCTCGCGCCGGTACAGCGCGAAATAGACCAGATAGGCCAGGCCCAGCACCACCGAGAAGTACTTGGACAGAAAGGCGCAGCCGATGGCCACGCCCGACAGCGCGTACAGCAGCCGGGCGCGGCCGTCCAAGGCGCTGCGCTGCTCGGCGCGCAGCAGCAGGGCAACCGACAGCACGGACCAGAAGATGAGCGGCGTGTCGGTCGTGATGAGGGCGTTGATCCAGTTGATCGGCGCCAGCCAGAACAGCAGCACCGCCCAGGCCGCGCGTTCGCGGTTGAGCGGCTTGACGGCCCACCAGACCATGGCGCCCAGGGCCAGCGGCAGCAGCACGATGGGCAGGCGGATGGCCCAGGTGGCGTCGCCGAGCAGCTGGCGCATCAGCCAGATCAGCCAGCCGATCATGGGCGGGTGATCGTAGTAGCCCCAGTCGGGATAGACGCCCCACCAGTAGAAGAAGGCTTCGTCGCCGGTGATGGGCAGGGCGTAGGCGATCCACAGGCGCAGCGCGAGTGCGATGAGCGCCGTGAGGAGCAGCCAACGGGGCAGGCGCAGGGAGTCTTGGGTGGCTTGGGAAGTCATGAGAGGGAATCAGCGCAGCGAGATGTCCTGGCGAACCGCCGCACTATAAAGCAGGGCCAGCGCGCCGATGGCCACGGCCAGCCACAGCGTGAGCAGGCGCACCAGCACCGTGATGGCCAGGGCCGTGGACAGGGGGCTGCCGTGCAGCGCCAGCAGGCCGGTCAACAGCGCTTCCGTGCCGCCCAGACCGGCGGGCAGCAGCGACAGCGCGCCACCGACCATGGCCAGCGCGTAGAAGCCGGTGGCCAGTCCGGGGTCGATGGTGTAGCCCAGTTGGCGGCAGATCAGCCAGGTGGCCAGGCCCTGTGCGGTCCAGGCCAGCAGCGTCAGGCCCAGCCAGACCAGGGGCTGGTGGGCCAGGCAGCGCCAGGCCGCCTGCAGCCAGGGCAGGCGCGCCAGCACGCGTCGGCGCAGCGTGAAAAGCAGGGCCAGCGCCAACAGGCCGGCCAGCAGCAGGGCCGCGATGAGCGGCCCGTGCCAGGCCGCGGACTGGGGGCGCTGCAGCAGCCACCACAGGCCGGGCAGGGTCAGCAGCAGCAGCGCGAGCAGGTCCGCCACGCGTTCGGCGCCGAAGAGGGCCAGGCTGTCACCGGCGCCCAGGGGTTGCCGCAGCAGCAGTCCGCGCGCGGCCTCGCCCACATTGCCGGGCGTGGGGGTGAAGGTGTAACCCGCCAGGTAGAGGCGCAGGCCCTGCAGCGGGCCGAAGGAACGGCCGTAGTGCGCCATCCAGCGGCGCCAGCGCTGCCCGCGCAAGAGGTAGTTCAGCACACACAGCGCCGCGGCCAGCAGGCCGGCCGGCGTCGCCAGCGCCTGTCCGAGCTGGGCCAGCGGCGCATCGCCCGTGAGCAGCAGGGCCAGCGCATACGCGGTGGCGGCGCCACCGATGATCAGCAGCAGAGGCTTGAGGGGCAGCTTCAAGGGGCCAGGAAGATCAGCAGCCAGGCCACACCGGCGGCGAGGATCCAGGGATCGCGCAGCAGGTCGCGCGACACGTCCTCGCCCCGGCCGCGGTGCACCTGGTAGGCGTA
>JAJZUZ010000008.1 GCA_021845965.1 Pseudomonadota bacterium
GAATGGTTGCGCGCCCAGCTTCCTGGACATCGCTGCGCCGGACGACCGGCTGATGGTGGTGGGCAGCTTCTCCAAGGCCTTCCTGATGACCGGTTGGCGCCTGGGCTGGCTGGTGCTGCCGCCGGCCGCGACGCATGACGTGGGCAAGCTGATCGAGTTCAATACCTCCTGCGCCAGCGTGTTCACGCAGCGCGCGGCGGTGACCGCCCTGCAGCGCGCCGACGAGATCACGCCGCGGGTGGTGGCCCACCTCAAGACCTGCCGCGACACCCTGGTGCCCCTGCTGCAGGCGGTCCCCGGGGTGGAGCTGGCGCGGCCGGCGGCCGGCATGTACGCCTTTTTCCGGCTGCTTGGGCACCCCGACGGCGTGGACACCGCCAAGCGCCTGGTGCGCGAGGCCGGGCTGGGGCTGGCGCCGGGCGAGGCCTTTGCGCGGGAATCGGCCGGCTGGCTGCGCTGGTGCTTTGCCTCCCAGGACCCGCAGCGCCTGGCCCAGGGGGTGGAGCGGCTGCGCAACTGGCTGGGAAGTGAGTAGCTGCTCAGGGACTGCGGCTTCGGCTATAATTCCACGGTTCTGCGGCCAGGAAAGTGCTGCAGAGCGCACGCCGGCAGCAGTTCCAGCCACCGGCGCAAGTTGAAACCCTGGGACATTCCGGCCGGTCTGGCTGGTGTCATCCCGCTTTACAGGAAGAAAGAAATGATTGCATCCAGCGTCAAGGCTGAAGTTGTCAAGGCCAACGCCCGCGCCGCCAACGACACCGGCAGCCCGGAAGTCCAGGTCGCCCTGCTGACCGCCCGTATCAACGAGCTGACCCCCCACTTCAAGACCCATGCCAAGGACCACCACGGTCGCCGTGGCCTGCTGCGCATGGTGAGCCGTCGCCGCAAGCTGCTGGACTACCTGAAGTCCAAGGATGCCGATCGCTACATGGCCCTGATCCAGAAGCTGGGTCTGCGCAAGTAAGCGTGTATTGCACATGAATCAGGGCGCCTGAGTTAGCTCGTCTGGCTCAGGCGCTTTGCACTTCGGAGCAGGCAAAAACAGAGCGAAGCTGTGTCATTCCAGAGGAGATCGGGGCCGCTGCGGCCGGTTTTCTCGATGTTCTCTGGAATGGCATCGTGTTCTGTGATGCGGGCTCCGGGCCGTAAGGGGAGGCGGCACTGACCTCCCCGACAACGAACAGGAGAACTCACATGAGCATGTTCAACAAAGTCACCAAGACCTTCCAGTGGGGCCAGCACACGGTCACCATGGAGACCGGCGAAATCGCCCGCCAGTCCAGCGGCGCCGTCCTGCTGGACATGGACGGCACCGTGGTGCTCGCCACCGTGGTGGCCAAGAACGAGGCCAAGGCCGGCCAGGACTTCTTCCCCCTGACCGTGGACTACATCGAGAAGACCTACGCCGCCGGCAAGATCCCGGGCAGCTTCTTCAAGCGTGAAGGCCGCCCCAGCGAGCTGGAGACCCTGACCAGCCGCCTGATCGATCGCCCGATCCGCCCGCTGTTTCCGGAAGGCTTCTTCAACGAAGTGCAGGTGGTCATCCACACGCTGTCGCTGAACCCCGAAGTTGACGCCGACATCGCCGCCATGATCGCCACCTCGGCGGCCCTGTCGGTGTCCGGCATCCCCTTCAACGGCCCCATCGGCGCCGCCCGCGTCGGTTACATCAACGGTGAATACGTCCTGAATCCGGGCCAGACCCAGCGCAAGGACAGCCAGATGGACCTGGTGGTCGCTGGTACCGAAGCCGCCGTGCTGATGGTGGAATCCGAAGCGCTGCAGCTGTCCGAAGAGATCATGCTGGGCGCCGTGGTGTTCGGCCATGAGCAGGGCAACATCGCCATCAACGCCATCCACGAGCTGGTGCGCGAGGCTGGCAAGCCGGTGTGGGACTGGAAGGCCCCGGCCAAGGACGAGGCCCTGATCGCCAAGGTGGAAGCGCTGGGCAAGGCCAAGCTCGAAGCGGCCTACCAGATCCGCAACAAGCAGGCCCGTACCCAGGCCTGCCGCAGCGCCTACGCCGACGTGATGGCCGGCCTCAAGGCCGATGGTGTGGAGTTCGACGGCGTGGCTGTCGAAGGCCTGCTGTTCGAGATCGAAGCCAAGATCGTGCGTGGCCAGATCCTGGCCGGCGAGCCGCGCATCGACGGTCGCGACACCCGCACCGTGCGCCCGATCGAGATCCGCTCCGGCGTGCTGCCGCGCACCCACGGTTCCTCGCTGTTCACGCGCGGCGAGACCCAGGCGCTGGTGATCACCACGCTGGGCACCGAGCAGGACGCGCAGCGCATCGACGCGCTGGCCGGTGAATACACCGACCGTTTCATGCTCCACTACAACATGCCGCCTTTCGCCACCGGCGAGACCGGCCGTGTCGGCAGCCCCAAGCGCCGCGAGATCGGCCACGGCCGTCTGGCCAAGCGTGCCCTGGTGGCCTGCCTGCCGAGCAAGGAAGAGTTCCCCTACACCATGCGCGTGGTGTCCGAGATCACCGAGTCCAACGGTTCCTCCTCGATGGCCTCCGTCTGCGGCGGCTGCCTGTCGCTGATGGACGCCGGCGTGCCGATGAAGGCCCACGTGGCCGGCATCGCCATGGGCCTGATCAAGGACGGCAACCGCTTTGCCGTGCTGACCGACATCCTGGGCGACGAGGATCACCTGGGCGACATGGACTTCAAGGTGGCCGGTACCACCAACGGCATCACCGCCCTGCAGATGGACATCAAGATCCAGGGCATCACCAAGGAAATCATGCAGGTCGCCCTGGCCCAGGCCAAGGAAGCACGCATGCACATCCTGGGCAAGATGCAGGAAGCCGTCGGTTCCGCCAAGGCCGAGGTGTCGCAGTTCGCCCCGCGCCTGTACACCATGAAGATCAACCCCGAGAAGATCCGTGACGTGATCGGCAAGGGCGGCGCCGTGATCCGTGCGCTGACCGAAGAGACCGGCACCCAGATCGACATCGCGGAAGACGGCACCATCACCATCGCCTCCACCGACGCCGGCAAGGCCGAAGAGGCCAAGAAGCGCATCGAGGCCATCACCGCCGAGGTGGAGATCGGCAAGGTCTACGAAGGCCCGGTCACCAAGATCCTGGACTTCGGCGCCCTGGTCAACGTGCTGCCGGGCAAGGACGGCCTGCTGCACATCAGCCAGATCGCCCACGAGCGCGTCGAGAAGGTCACGGACTACCTGTCCGAAGGCCAGATCGTCAAGGTCAAGGTGCTCGAGACCGACGAGAAGGGCCGCATCAAGCTGTCCATGAAGGCGCTGCTCGATCGCGTCGAGCAGGACAACAAGGGCGGCGAGCAGCCGCAATGAAGGATTGAGCGTTGAGGGTTCAGCGGGGGGGGCGCTTCGCGTGCCCCCGCACTCAACGCACAACGCCCAACGCGAAACGAGATGAAAGCCATCGAAATCACTTCCTACGGTGCGCCCGAGGTGCTGCGTCTGGGCCAGCGCCCCGATCCCGTGCCGGCGGCCGGCGAGCTGCTGATCCGCGTGGCCGCCAGCGGTATCAACCGTCCCGACGTGTTCCAGCGTCAGGGCAACTACCCGGTGCCGCCGGGGGCTTCCGACATCCCCGGCCTTGAGGTGGCGGGTGAGATCGTCGGTGGCGATGCTGCCGAGCTGGCCAAAGCCGGCCTCAAGCTGGGTGACAAGGTGTGTGCGCTGGTGGCCGGCGGCGGCTATGCCGAGCTGTGCACGGCGCCCATCGCGCAGTGCCTGCCGTACCCGAAGGGCCTGAGTGATGTCGAGGCGGCTTCGCTGCCCGAGACCTTCTTCACCGTCTGGAGCAATGTGTTCGACCGCTGCCAGCTGCAGCCGGGCGAGACGCTGCTGGTCCAGGGCGGCTCCAGCGGCATCGGCGTCACAGCCATCCAGCTGGCCAAGGCCTGGGGGGCCAAGGTGATCGTCACCGCCGGCAGCGACGACAAGTGCGCCGCCTGCCTCAAGCTCGGTGCCGACCATGCCATCAACTACAAGACGCAGGACTTCAAGGACGAGGTCAAGCGCCTGACGGATGGCAGGGGCGTGGACGTGATCCTCGACATGGTGGGCGGCGACTACGTCGCGCGCGAAGTCGAGAGCCTGGCCGAGGACGGCCGCATCGTCATCATCGCCGTGCAGGGCGGCACCAAGAGCGGCTTCAATGCCGGCCTGGTGCTGCGCAAGCGCCTGACCATCACCGGTTCCACGCTGCGCCCGCGCCCGGTGGCTTTCAAGGCGGCGATTGCCCAGGCCTGCCTCAAGCACGCCTGGCCGCTGATCGAGGCGGGCAAGATCAAGCCCGTGATCCACAGCACCTGGAAGGCGGTGGATCCGTCCGAGCCGACCGGCAGCGGCGCCGCCCAGGCGCACGCGCTGATGGAGTCGAACCAGCACATCGGCAAGATCGTGCTGACCTGGGGACAGAAATGAACAAGAAGAAGCTGATCGCCGGCAACTGGAAGATGAACGGCAGCCTGGCGGCCAACCAGGCCCTGCTCAAGGGCATCCTCTCCGGCCTCAAGGATCCGGCCTGCGCTATCGCGGTGTGCGTGCCCGCGCCCTACCTGGCGCAGTGCCAGGCGCTGCTGGCCACCAGCCCGGTGGAACTGGGTGCGCAGGACGTGTCGCAGCATGAGCTGGGGGCCTACACCGGCGAGGTGTCCGTGGCCATGCTCAAGGACTTCGGTGTGCGCTACGCCATCGTCGGCCACTCGGAGCGCCGCCAGTACCACGGCGAGACCGATGCCGTGGTCGCCGCCAAGGCCCAGCGCGCGCTGGCCAACGGCATCACGCCCATCGTCTGCGTGGGCGAGACCCTGGCCGAGCGCGAAGCCGGCAAGACGGAAGAGGTGGTCAAGCGCCAGCTCGCCGCGGTGATCCATCTCAACGGCCACTGCATCAGCGAGGTTGTCGTGGCCTACGAGCCGGTCTGGGCCATCGGCACCGGCAAGACCGCCACGCCCGAGCAGGCGCAGGAAGTGCACGCCGTGCTGCGGGCGCAGCTCAAGGCGGCCACGGCGCAGGCCGACCGCATCCAGCTGCTCTATGGCGGCAGCATGAACGCCGCCAACGCGGCGCAGCTGCTGGCCCAGCCCGACATTGACGGCGGCCTGATCGGCGGCGCCTCGCTCAAGTCTGCCGACTTCCTGACCATCATCTCTGCAGCCGCCTGAAAGCGGATCTGATTGCTACGAATTTAGGAGTAAACATGCATTTCGTCGTCACCATCATCCTCACGGTGCAGTTGCTGTCGGCCGTGGCCATGATCGGCCTGGTGTTGATCCAGCACGGCAAGGGCGCCGACATGGGGGCTGCCTTCGGTAGCGGTTCATCGGGCAGCCTGTTCGGAGCCAGCGGCAGCGCCAACTTCCTCTCGCGTACCACGGCCGTGCTGGCCACGGTGTTCTTTGTCTGCACCCTGGCGCTGGCCTACTTCAGCAACGCGCGGCCGGCGGCCGGCTCGGGCAGCAGCGTGCTGGAAAGTCCCGCCGTGACGGCACCCGTCGCGCCCGCGACCCAGGTTCCGGGCACGAGTGCGCCGGCTGAGGCGGCTGCGTCGGCACCGGCAGCCACCGGCGCAGCGCAGATTCCGACGAAGTAATTCCGATTCACGTTTTCTTATGCGTGAATGAAGCTAATCTGAATACGACCTGACCGGGAGAGGGTGACTTTTCAGAGTAAAATTCTCGATTGTTCGCGCTGCGCCATCCCTCTAGCGGCGTGAACACGAGAGACATAGCCGTCGTGGTGAAATTGGTAGACACGCTATCTTGAGGGGGTAGTGGCGAAAGCTGTGCGAGTTCGAGTCTCGCCGACGGCACCAGACAAATGACTGCCCGGGAAAAATCCGGGCGGCGCAACGGTGATCAGCATTCAAGATGAGCCTCGATCAGTATCTCCCCGTCCTCCTCTTCATCTTGGTCGGCATCGCCGTCGGAATACTCCCCCAGGTTATCGGCTACATCCTCGGCCCGAATCGACCTGACCCCGCCAAAAATTCCCCCTACGAGTGTGGCTTCGAAGCGTTCGAAGACGCGCGCATGAAATTCGATGTGCGCTACTACCTCGTTGCCATCCTGTTCATCCTGTTCGACCTGGAAATCGCCTTCCTCTTCCCCTGGGCTGTGGCCCTGAAGGAGGTGGGCCCGGTGGGCTTCTGGGCCGCCATGGTGTTCATCGCCATCCTGGTCGTGGGTTTTGTCTACGAGTGGAAAAAAGGCGCCCTGGACTGGGAATGAATATGGCCCCCACGCTTGCCACTTCGTGTGCTGCGCTGCCCCCCAAGGGCGTCCAGTCACCTTGGGGCGGCCCGGCGGTGACTGACAGTTTCAACAAGGTCATTGAGGATAGTCGTCATGATTGAAGGCGTGATGAAAGAAGGCTTCATCACCACCAGCTACGACACGGTGGTGAACTGGGCCAAGACCGGTTCCCTCTGGCCCATGACCTTCGGTCTGGCCTGTTGCGCGGTGGAGATGATGCATGCGGCCACGGCGCGCTACGACGTTGCCCGGTTCGGTGCCGAGGTGTTTCGCGCCAGCCCGCGCCAGTCCGACCTGATGATCGTGGCCGGCACGCTGTGCAACAAGATGGCGCCGGCCCTGCGCAAGGTCTACGACCAGATGAGCGAGCCGCGCTACGTGATCTCCATGGGCTCCTGCGCCAATGGCGGCGGCTACTACCACTACAGCTACTCCGTGGTGCGCGGCTGCGACCGCATCGTGCCGGTCGATGTCTATGTGCCGGGCTGCCCGCCGACCGCTGAGGCGCTGATCTACGGGATCATCCAGCTGCAGCAGAAGATCCGCCGCACACAGACCATCGCGCGCGTCTGAGGAAAGACTGATGACTGCCATTGCCGTTTCCCCCGAAGCCATCAAGGACACCGTGACCGCCGCTTTGGGTGGCAAGGCACGCCGTGTCGACGTCCGCCTGGGTGAGGTGACCGTCGAGGTCGCGCCGCAGGACTACCACGCCGCCGCCCTGATCCTGCGCGATGCGCCGGGCTGCCGTTTCGAACAGCTGATCGACCTGTGCGGGGTCGACTATTCCGCCTATGGTGAAGGTGCCTGGGAGGGCCAGCGCTTCTGCGTGGTCTCGCACCTGCTGTCGGTCAGCCTGAACCAGCGCGTGCGCCTGAAAGTCTTTGCGGCCGATGACGAGTTCCCGCTGGTCGACTCCGTGACCGATATCTGGCGCGCCGCCAACTGGTACGAGCGCGAGGCCTTCGACCTGTACGGCATTGTGTTCGAAGGGCATGACGACCTGCGCCGCATCCTGACCGACTACGGCTTCATCGGCCACCCCTTCCGCAAGGACTTCCCGCTCAGCGGCCATGTGGAGATGCGCTACGACGCCGAACTGCGCCGCGTGGTCTACCAGCCGGTGACCATCGAGCCGCGCGAGATCACGCCGCGCATCGTCCGTGAAGACAACTACGGAGGCCTGAACTGATCATGGCCGAGATCAAGAACTACACCCTGAATTTTGGCTTCGGCCGCTCGCTGCGCTCGCTTGACTTCGCTGGTGCGAAGTCAGCCTGCACCGAAATTCAGCGCGGTATCTGTACGCAAGAGGCTTAAGCGATGGCCGAGATCAAGAATTACACGCTGAATTTTGGGCCGCAACACCCCGCCGCGCACGGCGTGCTGCGCCTGGTGCTCGAGCTCGACGGCGAGGTCGTGCAGCGCGCTGACCCGCACATCGGCCTGCTGCACCGCGCCACCGAGAAGCTGGCCGAGAGCAAGACCTACATCCAGTCGCTGCCCTACATGGACCGCCTGGACTATGTCTCGATGATGTGCAACGAGCAGGCCTACTGCCTGGCCATCGAGAAGATGCTGGGCATCGAGGTGCCGCTGCGCGCCAAGTACATCCGCACCATGTTCGGCGAGATCACGCGCCTGCTCAACCACCTGATGTGGCTCGGCTCGCACGGCAACGACTGCGGCAGCTCGACCATCCTGATCTACACCTTCCGCGAGCGCGAGGACCTGTTCGACATGTACGAGGCGGTGTCCGGTGCGCGCATGCACGCGGCCTACTTCCGCCCGGGCGGCGTCTACCGCGACCTGCCGGACGCCATGGCCCAGCACCGGCCGAGCAAGGTGCGCAGCGCCAGGTCGGTGGCCGAGCTCAATGCCAACCGCCAGGGCTCGCTGCTGGACTTCATCGACGACTTCTGCGCCCGATTCCCCAAGTGCGTGGACGAGTACGAGACGCTGCTGACCGACAACCGCATCTGGAAGCAGCGCACGGTGGGCATCGGTGTCGTGACGGCGGAGCGCGCCCTGAACCTGGGCATGACCGGCCCCATGCTGCGCGGCTCCGGCGTGGCCTGGGACCTGCGCAAACAGCAGCCCTACGACGCCTACGACCGCGTGGACTTCGACATCCCCGTGGGCAAGACCGGCGACAGCTACGACCGCTATCTCGTGCGTGTGCAGGAGATGCGCGAGTCCAACCGCATCATCAAGCAGTGTGTGGACTGGCTGCGCGCCAACCCCGGCCCGGTCATCACGGACAACCACAAGGTGGCGCCGCCCGCGCGCGAGGCGATGAAGTCCAACATGGAAGAGCTGATCCACCACTTCAAGCTCTTTACCGAGGGTTTCCGCGTGCCCGCCGGCGAGGCCTATGCCGCCGTCGAGCACCCGAAAGGCGAGTTCGGCATCTACATGGTGAGCGACGGCGCCAACAAACCCTACCGTCTCAAGATTCGTGCCCCGGGCTTTGCCCACCTGGCCACGCTGGATGAACTGGCGCGCGGCCACATGCTGGCCGACGCCGTGGCCATCATCGGCACGCTCGATATCGTGTTTGGAGAGATTGATCGATGATCTCTGATGCCATGAAGGCGCGCTTCGCCAAGGAAGTCGCCAAGTATCCCGCCGAGCAGAAGCAGTCGGCCGTGATGGCCTGCCTCGCCATCGTGCAGCAGGAGCTGGGCCACGTCAGCACCGACAACGAGGCCGAAGTTGCCGCCTACCTCGGCATGCCGGCCATGGCCGTGCACGAGGTCACGACCTTCTACAACATGTACAACCAGCGGCCGGTGGGCAAGTACAAGCTCAACGTCTGCACCAATCTGCCGTGCCAGCTGCGCGATGGCCAGAAGGCCCTGCAGCACCTGGCGCAGAAGCTGGGCATTGCCATGGGCGAGACCACGGCCGACGGCCTGTTCACGCTGCAGCAGAGCGAGTGCCTGGGCGCCTGCGCCGACTCGCCGGTGATGCTGGTGAATGACCGCACCATGTGCAGCTTCATGAGCAACGACAAGCTCGATCAGCTGATCGACGGTCTCAAGAAAGCTGAGGGCCAGTGATGACCGCCGACCAGATTCTTTCGCAGTTCGCCGCCACCGGCGTGCAGACCTGTTTCCACGACCGCCACATCAACCCCCAGATCTATGCCGGCCTCAACGGCAGCAACTGGCGCCTGAAGGACTACGAGGCGCGCGGCGGCTACCAGGCCCTGAGGAAGATCCTGGGCAAGGATGGCGGCGAAGGTCTCACGCAGGACCAGGTGATTGCCACCGTCAAGGAGTCCGCGCTGCGCGGCCGCGGCGGCGCCGGTTTCCCCACCGGCCTGAAGTGGAGCTTCATGCCGCGCCAGTTCCCGGGCCAGAAATACCTGGTGTGCAACTCCGACGAGGGCGAGCCCGGTACCTGCAAGGACCGCGACATCCTGATGTACAACCCGCACATCGTGATCGAGGGAATGGCCATCGCGGCCTACGCCATGGGCATCACGGTGGGCTACAACTACATCCACGGCGAGATCTTCGAGGTCTACGAGCGTTTCGAAGCCGCGCTGGAAGAGGCGCGCGCCGCCGGCCTGCTGGGCAACAACATCCTGGGCAGCGGCTTCAGCTTCCAGCTGCACGCCCACCATGGCTTTGGCGCCTACATCTGCGGTGAGGAAACCGCGCTGCTGGAGTCGCTGGAGGGCAAGAAGGGCCAGCCGCGCTTCAAGCCGCCGTTCCCGGCCAGTTTCGGCCTGTACGGCAAGCCGACCACCATCAACAACACCGAGACCTTCGCGGCGGTGCCCTGGATCATCCGCAACGGCGGCCAGGCCTACCTGGAGTGCGGCAAGCCCAACAACGGCGGCACCAAGATCTACTCGGTCAGCGGCGATGTCGAGCGCCCGGGCAATTACGAGATCCCCATGGGCACACCCTTTGCCAAGCTGCTGGAGCTGGCCGGCGGCGTGCGCGGCGGCCGCAAGCTCAAGGCCGTGATCCCCGGTGGCTCCTCTGCACCGGTGCTGCCGGCCGACATCATCATGCAGTGCACGATGGACTATGACTCCATCTCCAAGGCCGGCTCCATGCTGGGCTCGGGCGCCGTCATCGTGATGGACGAGACCCGCTGCATGGTCAAGTCGCTGCAGCGCCTGTCCTACTTCTACATGCACGAGTCCTGCGGCCAGTGCACGCCCTGCCGCGAGGGCACGGGCTGGCTGTCGCGCGTGGTCGACCGCATCGAGAACGGCCAGGGCCGCCCCGAGGACCTGGACCTGTTGGACAACGTGGCCGAGAACATCCAGGGCCGCACCATCTGCGCGCTGGGCGACGCCGCCGCCATGCCGGTGCGGGCCATGATCAAGCACTTCCGGCCTGAATTCGAATATCACGTGGCCCACAAGACCTGCATGGTCCCGGCCTACGTCTGAGCGCATCAGCGAGTACACGAACATGGTTGAAATCGAACTCGACGGCAAGAAGGTGGAGGTCCAGGAAGGCAGCATGGTCATGCATGCGGCTGAAAAGGCCAAGGTCTACATCCCCCACTTCTGCTATCACAAGAAGCTCAGCATCGCCGCCAACTGCCGCATGTGCCTGGTGGACGTGGAGAAGGCGCCCAAGCCCATGCCGGCCTGCGCCACGCCCGTCACGCAGGGCATGATCGTGCGCACCAAGACCGACAAGGCCGTCAAGGCGCAGAAGTCGGTCATGGAGTTCCTGCTGATCAACCACCCGCTGGACTGCCCGATCTGCGACCAGGGCGGCGAGTGCCAGCTGCAGGATCTGGCCGTGGGCTACGGCGCCGGTGCCTCGCGCTACCAGGAAGAGAAGCGCGTGGTCTTCCACAAGGACGTCGGCCCGCTGATCTCCATGGAGGAGATGAGCCGCTGCATCCACTGCACCCGCTGCGTGCGCTTCGGCCAGGAGATCGCCGGCGTGATGGAGCTCGGCATGAGCCACCGTGGCGAGCATTCCGAGATCGAGACCTTCGTCGGCCACAGCGTGGACTCCGAGCTGTCGGGCAACATGATCGACCTGTGCCCGGTGGGCGCGCTGACCAGCAAGCCCTTCCGCTACAGCGCCCGCACCTGGGAGCTGAGCCGCCGCAAGTCCGTGTCGCCGCATGATTCCACCGGCACCAACCTGGTCGTGCAGGTCAAGAACAACCAGGTCCTGCGTGTCGTGCCGCTGGAGAAGGAGGCCGTCAACGAGTGCTGGATCGCCGACCGGGACCGCTATTCCTACGAGGCTCTCAACAGTGACCAGCGCCTGACCAAGCCCATGCTCAAGCAGGGTGGCCAGTGGCAGGAAGTCGACTGGCAGACGGCGCTGGAGTATGTGGCCAACGGCTTGAAGAACGTCAAGGCCGAGCACGGCGCCGCCAGCATCGGCGCCCTGGTCAGCCCGCACAGCACGCTGGAAGAGCTGTACCTGGCCGGCGCGCTGGTGCGCGCACTCGGCAGCGACAACATCGACCACCGCCTGCGCCACGCCGAGTTCGGCAAGGCCGAGGGCGTGCGCTGGCTGGGCCTGCCGATCGCCGAACTCACGCAGCTGCAACGCGTGCTGGTGGTGGGCTCCAACCTGCGCAAGGACCACCCGCTGTTTGCCCAGCGCATCCGCCAGGCGGTACGCCATGGCGCGCAACTCAGCGCCATCACTTCGGCATCCCTGCTCAAGGCCGCCGATGCCTGGGCCATGACGATCGCCAACGCGCAGGTCGTGCCGGCGGCCCAGTGGGCGCAGGCGCTGGCCAATGTGGCCGCCGCCATCGCCGCGGAGAAGGGCGTGAGCGCGCCGGCTGCCGGCCTGGCTACGCCCGAAGCCAAGGCCATGGCCGCGTCGCTGCTGGGCGGCGAGCGCAAGGCCGTGCTGCTGGGCAATGCCGCCGCGCATGCCGCCAACGCGTCCAGCCTGCTGGCCCTGGCCAACTGGATCGGGGTCCAGACCGGCGCCCGCGTGGGCTACCTGACCGAGGCGGCCAACACCGTGGGTGCCCAGTGGATGCAGGCGCAACCGCAGGGTGGCGGCCTGAACGCGGGCCAGATGCTCGCCGGCTCGCTCAAGGCGGCCGTGCTGCTCAACGTCGAGCCGGAGGACACCGCGGCGGGCCAGGCGGCCGTTGCGGCCCTGGACCGGGCCGAGATGGTCGTCACGCTCAGCCCCTTCAAGACCAACCTCGCTTTCAGCGATGTGCTGCTGCCCATCGCCCCGTTCAGCGAGACCTCGGGCAGCTACGTCAATGCCGAGGGCCGTGTGCAGAGCTTCCATGCCGTGGTCAAGCCGCTGGGCGAGACGCGTCCGGCCTGGAAGGTGCTGCGCGTGCTGGGCAATGTGCTGGGCCTGAACAGCTTCGAGTACGAGTCGTCGCAGGAAGTGCTGGCGGCTGCCACGGTGCAGGCGCCCAACCTGTCCAACGCGACCGGCGCGCCCATCAACCTCGCTGCGCCCGCTGCCGAGCCGGTGGTGGCGTCCATCTACCAACTCGACGGCCTGGTCCGTCGCGCGCCGTCGCTGCAACTGACGGCCGATGCCCGTGAGGGAGTCTCCGCATGATCGATGCGCTGTACAACTGGGGCCTGAACCTCGTCGCCGCCGGCTGGTGGTCGTCCCTGGCCTGGCCGGTGATCTGGAACCTGGTCAAGATCGTCTGCGTGCTGGCACCGCTGATGGGCGCCGTGGCCTACCTCACGCTGTGGGAGCGCCGCCTGCTGGGTTTCATGCAGGTGCGCCTGGGCCCGAACCGCGTCGGCCCCTTTGGCCTGCTGCAGCCGATTGCCGATGCGCTCAAGCTGCTGACCAAGGAAATCATCCAGCCCACGGCCGCCTCCAAGGGCCTGTTCGTGCTCGGCCCGATCATGGCCATCATGCCGGCGCTGGCAGCCTGGGTCGCCATTCCCTTCGGTCCGGACGTCGCGCTGACCAACGTCAACGTGGGCCTGCTGCTCATCATGGCCATCACCTCGATCGAGGTCTACGGCGTCATCATCGCCGGCTGGGCATCCAACTCCAAGTATGCCTTCCTGGGCGCGCTGCGCGCCTCGGCCCAGATGGTGAGCTACGAAATCGCCATGGGCTTCTGCTTCCTGGTGGTGCTCATGGTCTCGGGCAGCATGAACCTGACCGACATCGTGCTGCAGCAGGGCCAGGGCTACTTCGCCGACAAGGGCCTGAACTTCCTGTCCTGGAACTGGCTGCCGCTGCTGCCCATCTTCATGGTCTACCTGATCTCCGGCGTGGCCGAGACCAACCGCCATCCCTTCGACGTGGTCGAGGGCGAGGCCGAGATCGTGGCCGGCCACATGGTCGAGTACTCGGGCATGGGCTTTGCCATCTTCTTCCTGGCCGAATACGCGGCCATGTGGCTGGTGTCCATCCTGGCCGTGATCATGTTCCTGGGCGGCTGGATCTCCCCGATCAGCAGCGAGCTCTTCAACTGGATCCCGGGCTGGATCTGGCTGGGCGCCAAGACCTTCGTGGTGGTGTCCATGTTCATCTGGATCCGCGCCACCTTCCCGCGTTTCCGTTATGACCAGATCATGCGTCTGGGCTGGAAGATCTTCATCCCGGTCACCCTGGTGTGGCTGCTCGTCGTCGGCATCTGGATGCAGACGCCGTGGAACATCTGGAATTAAGAGGTCGGAACATGGCTGCTGCCTCTACCTTTTCCCTCAAGGACTTCGTCAAGAGCTTCATGCTGGTGGAGCTCTTCAAGGGCATGGCCCTGACCGGCCGCTACGCGTTCGCCCGCAAGGTCACGCTGCAGTACCCGGAAGAAAAGACGCCGCTGTCGCCGCGTTTCCGCGGCCTGCACGCGCAGCGCCGTTACGAGAACGGCGAAGAGCGCTGCATCGCCTGCAAGCTGTGCGAAGCCGTCTGCCCGGCCATGGCCATCACCATCGAGTCCGAGCAGCGTGCCGACGGCAGCCGCCGCACCACGCGCTACGACATCGACCTGACCAAGTGCATCTTCTGCGGCTTCTGCGAGGAGGCCTGCCCGGTGGATGCCATCGTCGAGACGCACATCCTCGAATACCACGGCGAGAAGCGCGGCGACCTGTACTTCACCAAGGACATGCTGCTGGCCGTGGGCGACCGCTACGAGAGCGAGATCGCGGCGGCCAAGGCGGCCGACGCCAAGTACCGATGAGGAGAGGTTAAGTGTTCAGCGTTCAGCGTAAGCGGGGAATCCAAGAATCCACTTGATCCAAGCACCACGCTCAACGCCCGACGCAAAACGCAAAACAATCATGGACATCAAAACCGGCTTCTTCTTCCTGTTCTCGGCGGTGCTGCTGTTCGCGGCCTACCGGGTCGTCACGGCGCGCAACCCCGTGCATGCCGTGCTCTATCTGATGCTGGCCTTCTCGCAGGCCTCGGCGGTCTGGCTGCTGCTCAAGGCCGAGTTCCTGGCCATCACGCTGGTGCTGGTCTACCTGGGCGCGGTGATGGTGCTGTTCCTCTTCGTCGTCATGATGCTGGACATCAAGATCGACCAGCTGCGCCAGGGCTTCTGGAAGCACCTGCCGCTGGCGGCCACGCTGGGCGCCATCGTGGTGCTGGAGATGGCCGCCGTGCTGCTGTCGGGCTTCCGCGTCAGCGACGAGCCGGCGCTGGTGCAGGTCGTCGGCCAGCCGGTGGTGGAGGTCGACAACGCCAAGGATCTGGGCGTGCTGCTCTACACCGAATACGTCTACCCGATCCAGGTGGCCGCCGTCATCCTGCTGGTGGCCATGATCGCCGCCATCGCGCTGACGCTGCGCGCGCGCAAGGACAGCAAGGCCATCGACCCCGCGATCCAGGTGCGCGTACGTGCCACAGACCGCCTGCAGGTCGTGAAGGTGGCGCCCACCCGCGCGGCCGAGCCCGCCGCGGCAACGGAGGAGAACAAGGCATGACCATCACCCTCGGACACTACCTGACGCTGGGCGCCGCGCTGTTTGCCATCGCGGTGGTCGGCATCTTCCTGAACCGCAAGAACCTGATCGTGCTGCTCATGGCCATCGAGCTCATGCTGCTGGCCGTCAACCTGAACTTCGTGGCCTTCTCGCACTACCTCGGCGACATGCACGGCCAGGTGTTCGTGTTCTTCATCCTCACCGTGGCCGCGGCCGAATCGGCCATCGGCCTGGCCATCCTGGTGCTGCTGTTCCGCAACAAGTCCAGCATCAACGTGGACGAACTCAACGAGCTCAAGGGTTAAAAACAAGATGAGCGCAACCCTGAACGCATCCACCTTGCTGGCGGTACCGCTGGCTCCCCTGGTCGGCTCCGCGCTGGCCGGCATCTTCGGCACCAGGCTGGGCGGCAACTGGATCGGCCGCCGCCTCTCGCACAGCCTGACCATCCTGGGCGTGCTGGTGGCTTTCATCATTTCCGCCATGACGCTCAAGAGCGTGGCCATGGACGGCGCGCGCTTCAATGCCACGATCTATGAATGGATGGTGGTGGGCGGGCTGAAGATGGAGGTCGGCTTCATGGTCGACGGCCTGACGGCCATGATGATGTGTGTGGTGACCTTCGTCTCGCTGATGGTGCACATCTACACCATCGGCTACATGGAGGAGGACGAGGGCTACAACCGCTTCTTCGCCTACATCTCGCTGTTCACCTTCTCCATGCTCATGCTGGTCATGAGCAACAACCTGCTGCAGCTTTTCTTCGGCTGGGAGGCGGTGGGCCTGGTGTCCTACCTGCTGATCGGCTTCTGGTTCAACAAGCCCACGGCCATCTTCGCCAACATGAAGGCCTTCCTGGTCAACCGCGTGGGCGACTTCGGCTTCATCCTGGGCATCGGCCTGATCGCGGCCTACGCCGGCACGCTGAATTACACCGAAGTGTTCGCCAAGGCGCCGCAGCTCGGGGCCATCGACTTTCCCTGGTACATCCTGGGCCAGGACGCCATGCTGATCACCGTGATCTGCATCTGCCTGTTCATCGGCGCCATGGGCAAGTCGGCGCAGTTCCCGCTGCACGTCTGGCTGCCCGATTCCATGGAAGGCCCGACCCCGATCTCCGCGCTGATCCACGCCGCGACCATGGTGACGGCCGGCATCTTCATGGTGGCGCGCATGTCGCCGCTGTTCGAGCTGAGTGACACCGCGCTGAGCTTCATCATGGTGATCGGCGCCATCACGGCCCTGTTCATGGGCTTCCTGGGCATCATCCAGAACGACATCAAGCGCGTGGTGGCCTACTCCACGCTGTCGCAGCTGGGCTACATGACGGTGGCGCTGGGTGCTTCCGCCTACTCGGTGGCGGTGTTCCACCTGATGACGCACGCCTTCTTCAAGGCGCTGCTCTTCCTGGGCGCCGGCTCGGTCATCATCGGCATGCACCACAACCAGGACATCCGCTGGATGGGCGGGGTGCGCAAGTACATGCCCATCACCTGGATCACTTCGTTGCTGGGTTCGCTGGCCCTGATCGGTACGCCGCTGTTCGCCGGTTTCTATTCCAAGGACAGCATCATCGAGGCCGTGCACGAGAGCCACCTCTGGGGTTCCGGCTTTGCCAGCTTCTCCGTGCTGGCCGGCGTCTTCGTGACGGCCTTCTACTCCTTCCGCATGTACTTCCTGGTCTTCCACGGCCAGGAGCGCTACGACCAGAACCCCGATGCCCACCACGATGACCACGGCCACGGCCATGATGACCATCACGAGCCGCACGAGTCGCCCTGGGTGGTGACGGTGCCGCTGGTGCTGCTGGCCATCCCCTCGGTGGTGATCGGTTACCTGACCATCCAGCCCATGCTGTTCGGCGGCTTCTTCAAGGACGCGATCTTCGTTGACGCGGCCCGGCACCCCGTGATGGCGGAGCTGGCCGAGGCCTTCCACGGCCCGCTGGCCATGGCCGGGCATGCCTTCAGCACGCTGCCGTTCTGGCTCGCGCTGGCGGGCGTCGTGTCGGCCTGGTACATGTACATGATCAACCCGGCCCTGCCGGCCGCGATCAAGCGCGCCTTCCAGCCCGTCTACACGCTGCTGGAAAACAAGTACTACATGGACTGGATCAACGAGAACATCCTCGCGCGCGGCGCGCGCGCCCTGGGCACCGGCCTGTGGAAGGGGGGCGACCAGGCCGTCATCGACGGTGCCGTGGTCAACGGTTCGTGGAAGGTGGTGGGCTGGGTGGCTGGCGTGGTGCGCTGGTTCCAGTCCGGCTACCTGTACCACTATGCCCTGGCGATGATCGTCGGCATCCTGATCCTCATGACGTATTTCGTGACCTGGCCCACGCTGGTCGAATGGCTCGGCCGCTAAGGAGAAGAACAAAATGGGTTTGTTGAGCCTGGCAATCTGGATGCCGATCGCTTTCGGCGTGCTGCTGCTTGCCCTCGGGCGCGATGATCAGGCGCGCACCGTGCGCTGGGTCGCGCTGGTCGGGGCGCTGGCCAGTTTCCTCGTCACGCTGCCGCTGTACACCGGCTTCACGCTCGGCACGGCCGAGATGCAGTTCGTCGAATTCCTGCCGTGGATGGACCGCTTCAATGTGCACTACCACCTGGGTGTGGACGGCATCTCGCTGTGGTTCGTGCTGCTGACGGCCTTCATCACCGTCATCGTGGTGATCGCCGGCTGGGAAGTCATCACCAGCCGTGTCAACCAGTACATGGGCGCCTTCCTGATCCTCAGCGGCCTCATGATCGGTGTGTTCGCGGCGCTGGACGGCATCCTGTTCTACGTCTTCTTCGAGGCCACGCTGATCCCGATGTACCTGATCATCGGCATCTGGGGTGGTCCGAACAAGATCTACGCCGCCTTCAAGTTCTTCCTCTACACCTTGCTCGGTTCGCTGTTGCTGCTGATCGCGCTGATCTACCTGTACACCAAGTCCGGTGGCAGCTTCGACATCGCCACCTGGCACACGCTGCCGCTGGACGGCCGCACGCAGACGCTGATCTTCTTCGCCTTCTTCGCCGCCTTTGCCGTGAAGGTGCCGATGTGGCCGGTCCACACCTGGCTGCCCGATGTGCACGTCGAGGCGCCGACCGGCGGCTCCGCCGTGCTGGCCGCCATCATGCTCAAGCTGGGGGCGTACGGCTTCCTGCGCTTCTCGCTGCCCATCGCGCCCGACGCGGCGCGTGAGTGGGCCTGGCTGATGATCGCGCTCTCGCTGATTGCCGTCATCTACGTGGGCCTGGTGGCCATGGTGCAGCAGGACATGAAGAAGCTCGTGGCCTACTCTTCCGTGGCGCACATGGGTTTCGTGACCCTGGGCTTCTTCATCTTCAACGACCTCGGCGTGGCTGGCGGCCTGGTGCAGATGATTGCCCACGGCTTCGTCTCGGGTGCCATGTTCCTGGGCATTGGCGTGCTGTACGACCGCGTGCATTCGCGCGAGATTTCCGCCTATGGGGGTGTCATCAACACCATGCCCAAGTTCACCGCCTTTGCGCTGCTGTTCGCCATGGCCAACTGCGGCCTGCCGGCGACGGCCGGTTTCGTCGGCGAGTGGATGGTGATCCTGGGTGCCGTCAAGGCCAACTTCTGGGTCGGTCTGCTGGCCGCCACGGCGCTGATCTTCGGCGCCGCCTACACGCTGTGGATGTTCAAGCGCGTCTACCTCGGTCCGGTGGCCAACGACGACGTGAAGGCGCTGCAGGACATCAACAGCCGCGAGTTCCTGATGCTGGCGCTGCTGGCCGTTGCCGTGCTCTGGATGGGTATCGATCCCAAGCCCTTCACCGATGTGATGAACAGCTCGGTGGCCGAGCTGCTCAGGCACGTGGCCCAGTCCAAGCTGAACTGAACGAGAGAGCTCCAAGATGATTGAAAAACTCAGCTGGATCGCGGTTTTCCCGGAGATCATCCTGTGCGTGATGGCCTGCGCCATCACCCTGGTCGACCTGGGCGTGAAGAGCCGCCTGCGCACCACGACCTATGCGCTCACGCTGCTGACCCTGGCCGCCGTGGCCGGCCTGCAGTACCTGTACGCCAGCAGCGGCGGCACGCTTTACGCCCTGGGCAACCTGGTGGTCACCGATGCCATGGGCAACTGGCTCAAGTTCTTTGCCACCATCGCCGTCATGGTGACCCTCGTGTATTCGCGCCCCTACGCGGCCGACCGTGACATGCTGCGCGGCGGTGAACTGTTCAGCCTCAGCCTGTTTTCGCTGCTGGGCATGTTCATCATGATCTCGGGCAACAACTTCCTCGTCATCTACCTGGGCCTGGAACTGCTCACGCTGTCCAGCTACGCGCTGGTGGCCCTGCGCCGCGACCATGTGCTGGCCACCGAGGCGGCGATGAAGTACTTCGTGCTCGGTGCGCTGGCCTCGGGCTTCCTGCTGTATGGCCTGTCCATGATGTACGGCGCCACCGGCTCGCTCAATGTGAACGAGGTGTTCCGCGCCACCAACTCCGGCCTGATCAACCCGCAGGTGCTGACCTTCGGCCTGGTCTTCGTGGTGGCCGGCCTGGCTTTCAAGCTGGGCGTGGTGCCCTTCCACATGTGGATCCCGGATGTCTATCACGGCGCGCCCACGGCGGTCACCCTCATGATCGGCGGCGCCCCGAAGCTGGCGGCCTTTGCCATCGTCATCCGCCTGCTGGTCGAGGGCATGCTGCCGCTGTGGTTCGACTGGCAGCAGATGCTCATGCTGCTGGCCATCGCCTCGCTGCTGGTGGGCAACCTGGCCGCCATCATGCAGACCAACCTCAAGCGCATGCTGGCCTTCTCCACCATCGCGCAGATGGGTTTCGTGCTGCTGGGCCTGATGTCCGGCGTCGTGCAGGGCAACGTCTATTCCGCCGCCAACGCCTACAGCTCGGCCATGTTCTACGTGGTGACCTATGTGCTGACCACGCTGGCCTCCTTCGGCGTCATCCTGCTGCTGGCGCGCGAAGGCTTCGAGAGCGAGGAGATCGCCGACTTCGCCGGCCTGAACCAGCGCAGCCCGCTGTACGCCGCCATCATGGCCATCTGCCTGTTCTCGCTGGCCGGCATCCCGCCCCTGGTCGGTTTCTACGCCAAGCTGTCGGTGCTGCAGGCCCTGGTGGCCACCGGCAGCACGCTGAACATCGCGCTGGCCGTGTTTGCCGTCATCATGTCGCTGATCGGCGCGTTCTACTACCTGCGCGTGGTCAAGGTCATGTACTTTGACGAACCCATCACCGCCGCCGCGGTCTCGGCACCGCTGGACGTACGCGCCGTGCTGTCCGTCAACGGCCTGCTGGTGCTGGTGCTGGGCATCGTGCCCGGCGGCCTGATGACGCTGTGCGCCCAGGCCATCGTGCAGATGCTGGGTACCTGAACGTGCTGAATCAATCCGCCGCCGTCTGGTTCGTGGTGCTGGCGGCCCTCGTCGGCGCCAACCTGCCTTTCCTGAACGACCGTCTGCTGGCCGTCGTGCCGCTCCAGCGTGGCAAGAACCTCGCCATCCGCCTGGCCGAGCTGGTGCTGCTGTACTTCATCGTCGGCGGCGCGGCCTTGCTGCTGGAGCAGCGTGCCGGCCGTATTGCCGAGCAGGGCTGGGAGTTCTACGCCATCACGGCGGCTTTCTTCCTGACCCTGGCCTTTCCCGGCTTCGTCTGGCGTTATCTTTACAAGCGCCATCACTGAGGGCGTCATGGCGTCTGCCGACGACCGTCACCTGATCGAAGTGCCGCAGAACAGTCAGGAGCTGTTCAAGGGCCATTTCCTGCATGCCTTCCGGGATAGCGTGCGCCTGCCCGACGGCCGCAGCGCCGTGCGCGAATACGTCCGGCACCCGGGTGCGGTGATGGTCGTGCCGCTGCTGCCCCAGCCCGACGGCAGCCTGCGCGTGGTGCTGGAGCGCCAGTACCGCTACCCCGTGAAGCAGGTCATGATCGAATTCCCCGCCGGCAAGCTCGACCCGGGCGAGGACGTGCTCGCCTGTGCCCAGCGTGAGCTGCAGGAGGAGACCGGCTACCGGGCCGCCGAATGGGCGCGCGCCGGTGTGATGCACCCGGTCATTTCCTATTCCACCGAGTTCATCGAGGTCTGGTTCGCGCGCGGCCTGACGGCAGGCGAGCGCCACCTGGACGAAGGGGAGCACCTGGACGTCATCACCGCCAGCCCGGCCGAACTGCTGCAGTGGTGCCGCGACGGGCAGGTGACCGACGCCAAGACCCTGACCGGCATGCTCTGGCTGCAGAACGTGCTCTCCGGCGCCTGGGCGCTGGAATGGCGCGCGGCCCGCTGAGACGGGTCAGGGAAGAATCCACCCCATCGCCCAGGTCCTTGGCCATGAAGGTATTCAATCTCCAGTGCGCTGCTCACCATCGGTTCGAGGGCTGGTTCGGGTCCGAGGAGGACTACGCCGGCCAGCTTGAGCGTGACCTGCTCGAATGTCCCCTCTGCGGCGACAAGGCCGTGCAGCGCCTGCCCAGCGCGCCGCGCCTGAACCTGGGGGCCAGCGCGCCCGCCGCGCCCGTGCCGGATGTCAGCCAGGCGGTGGCCGCCGGCAGCGAGGTGCAGGCCCTGCAGGCCGCCTATCTGCAACTGGCGCGCCGCATTGTCGAGCAGACCGAAGACGTGGGCGAGCGTTTTGCCGACGAGGCGCGCAAGATCCATTACGGCGAGCGCGAGGAGCGCGGCATCCGCGGTCAGGCCTCGCCCGAGCAGACGCGCGAGCTGATCGAGGAGGGCATTGCGGTCCTGCCGCTGCCCTTGCCGCGGGGGCTCAAGGGCCCCTTGCAGTAGGCCCTGCGGTCTGCTCAGAATCGGTAGCGATAGCCCAGGGCGAGGAAATCCTCGCCGTTGGCGCCGTAGTTGTTGAGTAGGTCATAGGCGGCGCAGCGGTGGTGCAGGCGCACGAAGACCTCGCGCGATTGCTGCTGCGGCAGGGAGAAGGCCAGTTCGATCAGCAGGAAGTTGAGCACACGGCTGCCGCCTCCCTCGGGGCCGCGCTCCAGCGGGCTGATATCGGTGGTGTAGGACACCCCGATGGGGCCGAAACGGAAGTCGGTCTGCAGGGTGTCGTTCCAGGGAAAACGGCTCCAGCGCAGCACCGGTGCGACGGCGACTTCCTGCAAGGTGGCGACGCCGAACTGGTGGCCGATCATGCCGTCGATCTCCAGTGACAGCGGCAGCGAGTTGGAGCGCCAGACCGTCTTGCTGCCGGTCAGGGCCAGCAGGTACTGGTTCACGAAGCTGGCCTTGCCCTTGATGATGCCGGCCGGCTCCGTGTCGTAGTACTGGCCGCCGTAGGCACCGATGCTCCAGTTGTAGTCCTGCGCGGCGGCCAAGGCAGGCGCCAGCAGCCCGACGAGGAGCAGGCGCCAATACCAGGCGGGCGCGCGGTGCCCGCTGTCGGGCGGATTCGTCTTGAGCAAGTTCAAAGCCTACTCCGGCAGGATGTCCCGGGATGATGGGATACGCTGACAGCTTAATGCAGAACGCCCGCTTCGAAACGCCCGCGGCGGTCGCGGGAGGGGGCCGCGGCACGCTACCATCGCGCCGATGTCCGAGTCGCAACTGACCTTTGCCGTTCTCTACCAGCTGCCCGCGATCGCCATCGGCCTGGCGCTGGCGGTCCTGATCCCGAGCCCTCCGGTGCGGGCCATTTTTGTGCTGCCCGGCACGCTGATCCACGAGCTGCTGCATTTCGTTGTCGGCCTGCTGCTCAATGCCAGGCCGGTGTCATTTTCGGTCTGGCCGCGCCGCAGCGGCCCGTCACGCTGGACGATGGGCTCGGTCGCCTTCGCCAATGTGCGCTGGTACAACGGTGCCGCGGTGGGCTTGGCCCCCTTGCTGGCGCCCCTCACCGCGACCTGGTTTGCGCCGGCGGCGGCGCAATGGACACCGGGGCCGGGCGACCTGAAATACTGGGTGCTGGCGGCGCCGGTGTATTCGATGTGCCTGCCGAGCTGGGCCGATCTCCGGATCTGCCTGGCGTCGGCCGTGCCCCTCGGTCTCGTCCTCGCCGTGGTGGCCTGGCGCTACCTCTACCTCTGAAGCGTCCCGGCCTCAGGACTTGAACTGCAGCGCCGCCAGCCGCGCGTACAGCCCGTTCGCAGCCACCAGCTGCTCGTGCGTGCCTTGTTCCACCAAGCGGCCCTGGTCGATGACCACGATGCGGTCCGCCGCCTGCACCGTGGCCAGGCGGTGGGCGATGACCAGGGTGGTGCGGTCGCGCATGGCGGTCTCCAGCGCGGCCTGCACCATGCGCTCGCTCTCGGCATCCAGCGCGCTCGTCGCCTCGTCGAGCAGCAGCAGCGGCGCGTTCTTCAGCATGGCACGCGCGATGGCAATGCGCTGGCGCTGGCCGCCGGAGAGACGCACGCCGCGCTCGCCCAGGAAGGTGGCGTAGCCTTCGGGCAGGGTGCGGATGAAGTCGTCGGCGAAGGCGGCGCGCGCCGCCGCCTGCACCTCG
This sequence comes from Pseudomonadota bacterium, assembly GCA_021845965.1. Taxonomy (GTDB): domain Bacteria; phylum Pseudomonadota; class Gammaproteobacteria; order Burkholderiales; family Burkholderiaceae_C; genus Hylemonella. The sequence continues at coordinate 23,583 of JAJZUZ010000008.1, forward strand.
ACGTCGCTGGCGCCGGGGCGGCCGTAGCGGATGTTTTCCAGGGCGCTGGCCGAGAAGATCACCGGCTCCTGCGGCACCACGGCCATGTGGGTGCGCAGTTCGGCCAGGGCCAGCTGCGGCAGTGGCACGCCGCGCAGCAGGATGCGGCCCTGCTGCGGGTCGTAGAAGCGCTGCAGCAGCTGCAGCACCGTGCTCTTGCCGGCGCCGCTGGGGCCGACCAGCGCGACGGTCTCGCCCGGCCGTACGTCCAGCGTGAAGTCGCCCAGCGCGGCCTGCAGCGGACGCGACGGGTAATGGAAGGTGACGCCCTCGAAGCGCAGGGCGCTGCGGCCCGCCTGGGGCGGCAGCGGCAGCGGCCGCTCGGGTGTCTGGATGTTGGAGTGGCTGGCCAGCAGCTCCATCAGCCGCTCGGTGGCGCCGGCCGCGCGCAGCAGGTCGCCGTAGACCTCGCCCAGCACGGCGAAGGCGCCGGCGAGCATGATGACGTACATGATGGTCTGGCCCAGGTGGCCGGCCGAGATGCGCCCGGCCAGCACCGCCTGCGTGCCCTGGTACAGGCCCCAGAGCAATGCGCCCGAGGTGGCGATGATGATGAAGCCCATCAGCAGCGAACGCGCCCGCACGCGCCGCTTGGCGGTGGCGAAGGCGCTTTCGGTGGCCGCGTCGAAGCGCGCCGCCTCGCGCCGCTCCGCCGCGTAGCCCTGCACCACGGGGATGGCGTTGAGCACCTCGGCGGCGATGGCGCTGGAGTCGGCCACGCGGTCCTGGCTGGCGCGCGAGAGCCGGCGCACCCGGCGGCCGAAGCCGACCGCGGGCAGCACCACCAGCAGCAGCACCGCCAGCACCTGCGCCATGATCCAGGGGTTGGTCCAGACCAGCATGGCAATGGCGCCCACGCCCATGACGGCGTTGCGCAGGCCCATGGAGAAGGAGGAGCCCACCACGGTCTGCACCAGCGTGGTGTCGGTGGTCAGGCGCGAAAGCACCTCGCCGGTCTGCGTGGTCTCGAAGAACTCGGGGCTTTGCTGCAGCACATGGGCGTAGATGGCGTTGCGCACGTCGGCGGTCACGCGCTCGCCCAGCCAGCTCATGAGGTAGAAGCGCAGGGCGGAGAACACCCCCATGGCGGCCGCCACCGCGAACAGCAGCAGGAAATGCTGGCGCAGCGCCAGCAGGCGCTCGCCGCGCTCCTGCGGCTGCAGCCCGGCGTCGATCAGCTCGCGCAGGGCCAGCGGAAAGAGCAGCGAGGCGACGGCTGCCAGCAGCAGGAAGAGCAGGGCCAGTGCGATGCGCCGGCGATAGGGACGCAGAAAGGGCAGCAGGCCGCCCAGGGAGCGGGGCTGGGCGCGTGGGCGGTCGGGAGCGGTGGGCATGGCGGTGAGCATACCCGCAGCCACCTGCGGCCGCGCGGAGGGCGCGTGGATGGCCCTATTGGCGCGCCAGCACTTCGCGCAGCTTGTCGCCGAGCTCGTCGATGTGGAACTTGGCGATGTAGGCGTCGGCACCGGCGCTCTGCGCCTGCGATTCGCTGGCCGAGCCGGTCAGCGAGGAGTGCACGACCACCGGGATGCCGCTGTACTGCACATCGCCCTTGAGCTGGCGGGTCAGGGTGAAGCCGTCCATCTCGGGCATCTCCAGGTCGGTCAGCAGCAGCGCGACCTTTTCGCGCACGGACTTGCCCTCGCTGCGGGCCTGGGCTGCCAGCGCCTGCAACCGCTCCCAGGCCTCTCTGCCGCTGTTCGTCATGATGTAGGGCACGCCCATCGCCTGCAGCCCCTTTTCGATGATGCCGCGCGCCATGGGCGAGTCGTCCGCGGCCAGCACCACGGTGCCCGGCGGCACTTCCACCCGCTTGCCCTGGCTGGGCGCGGACCGGGTCTGGTCGGGCATGACGTCGTGCAGGATGCGTTCGACGTCGATCACCTGCGCGAGCCGGGAGTCCGGGGCGTCGCCGTCGACGCGCACGATGCTGGTCACCAGTTCGCCGCCGCGCCCGTCGGCCGACAGCACGTGTTTCCAGTCCACGCGCACGATCTCCGTCACCTCCTCGACCGCAAAGCCCTGGGTGTTGCGCGCGAATTCGGTCACCAGCAGGATGCCCTCGCCCGGGCGCGGTGTGCAGCCGGTGAGCGCCGGCAGGTCGATCACCGGAATGATCTGGCCGCGGATGTTGGCCACGCCCAGCACGTGCCGCGGCGCGTTGACGATCTTGGTGATGGCCGGCATGACCATGATCTCGCGCACCTTGAAGATGTTGATGCCGAACAGCTCGCGCCGGTCCGAGCCGGTCGCCTGGCCCAGGTGGAAGAGCAGCAGTTCGAACTGGTTGCTGCCGGTGGCGGTGCTGCGGTCGTCGGCGCCGCGGGTGGGGGGCACAGTGGTCATGGTGGCTAGGGTAGCCGCTCGCGGCCGATCGGGCAAGGCGCGCGGCGACCGGAAGGGCCCGTGGGCCGGGAAAAGTCCGCAAGATCCGGGTGGCGGCGCGTGCGGACCGGCGCCAGAATGCGCGTATGGATGCCGCCCCACCCGATACCTCCGCCCGCCAGTACGCCGTGGTGGCGCGCGCCATCGCCTACCTGCGCGACCACGCGACGCGCCAGCCCACGCTGGCCGAACTGGCGCAGGCGGTGCACCTGAGCGAGTTCCACCTGCAGCGCGTCTTTGCCCAGTGGGCCGGCATCTCGCCCAAGCGCTTCCTGCAGTACCTGACGAAGGAGTACGCCTGCCAGGCCCTGCGCGAGGCGCAGGATGTGCTCAGCGTCGCGCAGGCCAGCGGCCTGTCCGGCCCCGGCCGCCTGCACGACCTGATGGTGAGCTGCGAGGCCATGACCCCGGGCGAGATCCGGCGCGGCGGTGCGGGCGTGGTGCTGGGCTGGGGCCAGGGCGACACGCCGTTCGGTGCGGCGCTGCTGGCCTGGACGCCGCGCGGCGTGTGCTACCTAGCTTTTCTCGATGGCGACGCTGCGCAACGCTACCAGGAGCTGCGTGCGGCCTGGCCGGCAGCGCAGCTGCAGGCCGATGAGCGCGAGGCACAGCGCCTGCTGGCACAGGTGTTTCCGGCTGCGCCGCAGCCGGGCCGGCTGCACCTGCTGCTGCGCGGCACCAACTTCCAGCTCAAGGTGTGGGAGGCCCTGCTGCGCCTGCCACCCGGGCGTCGCGTCTCCTACACGCAGCTGGCGGGGCTGGCCGGGGCACCGAAGGCACAGCGCGCCGTGGGCAGTGCGCTGGCGGCGAACCAGATCGGCTACCTGATTCCCTGCCACCGCGTCATCCGCGAAGGGGGCGACAGCGGGCACTACCGCTGGGGCAGCGAACGCAAGGCCGCCATGCTGGCCTGGGAGGCGGGGCGGGCCGGGCCGACGTGACACGGTGCCCGCGCGCGGCAGGCGCCGCGCCGCTACTTGAATTCGGCCAGCAGGCCGCGGCCGGTCTGCAGGAACTGGTCGGCCTTCTTCTCGTCGATGGTCAGCTTGATGAACTTGTGGCAGCGGTCCAGCGCAGCACCCAGTTCGGCCGGCGCCTCCGGGGCCTCTTCCAGGCGCTGGATCACCTTGGGCGCGTCGGGGCCGAGCAGCTCGCGCGTCATGGCGATGAGCATCTGCCTGGGCGGCAGCTGCCCGCTGTTGCCAGGCGAGGCGGCCGGGGCGGGTGTCGCAGCGGGGCCCTTGCCGCTGGAGCGCACGGCCTCCACAAAGCCCTCGCGCACCAGCCAGTCGATGCTCTCATCGGCATTGGGAAACTGCGCCGTGCGGCTGAGCAGATTGGACAGGCTGGCCGAGCCGTCGGCCATGATGAGCAGGGCGCGCAGCTGCTGCGGCAGGCCGAAGGTCCGGCTTTTGATCTCCTCGATGCCCTTGCCGGTCTTGACCAGTATCAGCGTGGAGTCCATGACAGCTTCCGGCTCAGCGCGTCATTTCCTCGATGATGCGGTAGATCAGGCGCACCGTGATCAGCACGTAGACCGCACCGAAGAAGAAGATCAGCGCCACCACCAGATTGATGACGTCCGGCGGCAGTTTGGCGAAGAAGGGGGTGACGAAGTAGCCCAGCGTGAACAGCGTCACCAGGCTGGTCAGGAAACCCCACTGCTTGCCGACCACCCCACCCGGAATGTTGGCGCGCAGCTTGTAGACGGTGGCCAGGCACACCAGCATGACGACGATGGCGGCGATGTTGATGGTCAGGATCAGGACGGAAGGGGACATGTCTCGCTCTTTCTCTTGTTGATGTCAGGAGGTCTCTATCGAACAAATCCACACTCATCTTACGGGCGAAACCCCTGATTTGCGCTCTGAATACGCTACTACCTAGGGTAAATCGGGATCCGCCAGCGTGAACGGGATCACGCTTCGGGCGCGTATCGCGGCGTGTACATCAGGTGCGCGATGGCCGCCGCCACGTCGGCCGGGCGCGGCTGGTGCGCCAGTCCTTCGTCCCAGGCACGCTCGGCCACGGCCTGCGCCACGGCCAGCGCGACCTGGCGCAGTCGCGGTGCGGCGGGATAGATGCGTTCCTGCGCCAGGTCCTCGGCGCTCACCTGGCCTGCCAGAGCGCGGGCGGCGGCGAAGAACATGGCATCGCTGACGCGGGTGGCGCCACTGGCCAGCAGCCCCAGCCCGACACCGGGAAAGATGAAGGCGTTGTTGGCCTGGCCGGGCGCGCGCAGGCGGCCCGCATGCTGCACCGCGGCAAAGGGACTGCCGCTGGCGAAGAGGGCGCGCCCTTCGGTCCAGGTGTAGGCCTGCTCCGCGGTGCATTCGGCGCGCGAGGTGGGGTTGGACAGGGCCATGACCAGGGGCCGCGCACAGTGCCGCGCCAGTTCGCGCAGCACGGCTTCGCTGAACAGGCCCGCGGCGCCGCTGGCGCCGATCAGCACCTGCGGGCGCACGGCGGCCACGATGGCGGCCAGGTCCTGCAGCGGCGCATGCGTATGCGCAAAGGGGCGTTTGTGGGCATTCAGGTCGGTGCGCGCGGCCACGACCAGGCCCTGGCTGTCCACCAGCCAGCAGTGCTCGCGCGCCTCGCGCTCACTCAGGCCCTCGGCCACCAGTGCCGCTGTCACCATGTTGGCGATGCCCAGCGCGGCCTCGCCGGCGCCGGCAAACAGGATGCGCTGCCCCGCCAGCGTGCCGCCCGTGAGGCGCAGGGCCGTGTACAGCCCGGCCAGGCCCATGGCGCCCGTGCCCTGGATGTCGTCATTGAAGCAGCACAGCTGCCCACGGTAGCGGCCCAGCAGGGCGAAGGCGTGTTCGTTGGAGAAGTCCTCGAACTGCAGCAGCACACCGGGAAACACCTCCTGCACCGCGTCGATGAACTCCGCCAGCAGGGCGTCGTAGTGGGCGCCCTGCAGCCGGGGCTGGCGCCGGCCGAGGTAGAAAGGATCGGCATGCAAGGCCGTGTTGTCCGTACCCAGGTCGAGCATGATGGGCAGGCAGGCTGCGGGCGGTATGCCGCCGCAGGCCACGTACAGGTCCAGCTTGCCGATGGGGATCCCCATGCCGTTGGCGCCCAGATCACCCAGGCCGAGGATGCGCGAGCCGTCGGTCACCACGATCACGCGCACGCCCGGCCGCGGCCAGCGGCGCAGGAGCTCGCGCAGGTGGCCGCGGTCCTCGGCGGTCAGGTACAGGCCGTGGGGCGACTGGAAGCAGCGGCTGAACTCCTGGCAGGCCTGGCCGACGGTAGGGGTGTAGATCAGGGGCAGGGTCTCCTCCAGATGGTCGAGCACGGTGCGGTAGTACAGCGTCTCGTTGCGGGCATGCACGGCGCGCAGGTAGAGATGGCGGTCCAGCGGCGTGGCCTGGCGCCGCACGTTGTCCATGACGCGTGCCACCTGCTGCTCCAGCGTCTCCACCGCCGGCGGCAGCAGCCCGTGCAGGCCCAGCGCCAGGCGTGACCTGGCGCTGAAGGCCGTATCCCGATTGACGGCGGCATCGTGCAGGAGTCGCGTGCCGGCGGCCGGCGGCGATGCGGGCGAGGGTGCTGAGGACATGCCGATGCCTCCTTGCTGTGGTGGTGTCCGAACCCTAAGGGATGCGGGGCCATCAGGCGGGAGTTTATTGCCCCGAATTTGAGCTAGCTCAAGAAATCCGGCGCAGCATTCACCAGAATGAAAACGAATCAAGCCAAGGGGAAAGATGATGAAACAGCCGCTCACGATCCAGTTTCACGGCATGGAGGCCTCCACCGCGGTGGAGGCCAAGGCGCGCGAATTCGCCGCCCGGCTCGACGCCCTGGCGCCCGATCTCATGGCCTGCCGGGTCCACATCGACCTGGAGCAGAAGCACAAGACGCAGGGACGCCCCTACGGCGTGCGCATCGACCTCACGCTGCCGGGCCACGAGCTGGTGGTCAACAAGGTGCAGGACGAGGATGTGTACGTGGCCCTGCGCGATGCCTTCGACAGCATGAAGCGCCAGCTCGACGAGGTGGTGCGCAAGCGCCGCGGCGAGGAGAAGCAGCACGCACTGGAGTTGCGCGGCGAGGTCGTGCGCCTGGATACCGAGAGCGGCACCGGCTTCATCCGCACGGCCGACGGCGACGAGTACTACTTCAGCCGCGACAACCTGGCCGGCGTCCCGTTTGAAAACGTGCTGCCCGGCAGCAGCGTGGAGTTCCTGCCGGACGCGGGCAAGCAGGGCCGGCAGGCCAAACGCGTCAGCGTGCGGGGTTGATCATGGGCGAACGCCTGACGACCGGGGAGATCTGCACGCGCAACGTGAGCTTTGCCGAGCGCACCCTGCCGCTGGTGGAGGCGGCCAACCTGATGCGCGAACATCACGTCGGCTGCCTGGTGGTGGTGGACGAGCGCGGCGGCCTGCGCAAGGTGGTCGGCGTGCTGACCGACCGCGACATCGTGGTGGCCGTGGTGGCGCGCAATGTGGCGCCCCAGACCCTGACGGTAGGCGATGTGATGAGCGCCGACCCGGTGACGGCGCGCGAGGAGGATTCGCTCATCGACCTCATGCGCATCATGCGCGCCAGGGGCGTGCGCCGCGTACCGGTGGTGGGCGCACAGGGCGAACTGATCGGCATCGCCACGCTGGACGATGTGCTGGCCGTGCTGACCGAGGAACTGGGCCTGCTGGTGGCGGCCATCGACCGCGAAGGCCAGCGCGAGCGGCAGCGGCGCGAGTAAGGTCTGCGCGCCGGGATCTACCAGCGCAGCCGCCAGCTGCCATCGTCCTGCGTCTGCAGGCGGGTGGACCAGCCCGGGCCCGCGCTTTCCAGCAACGACTGCAGGCCGCGCCGCGCCGCGGCATCGGCATGTCGCAGTTGCAGCCGCTGCAATTGCATGGGCACGATGTCCACCTGGCGTACCGCGCCGCTGCCGCGTTCCAGTTGCACGAAGTACAGGCAGACGGCGCTGGGGTCCAGCCGGCCCACCGCGCCGATGCCCTCGTAGTCGTTGATCAGGTCGCCGCAGCCGTAGAGGATGAGCCGGCCGCGATAGACCTCCAGCGGGCGCGGATGGTGGGAGGAATGGCCGTGCACCAGATCGGCGGCCTCCAGCTCGACCAGCCGGCGCGAGAACTGCTGGTGCGGCTGCGGCACTTCCACGCCCCAGTTGCCACCCCAATGCATGGAGACGAGGACCCGGTCGCCGGGCTGGCGCCAGCGTGCCACCTGGGCGGCCACCTCCTGCGCGGACGCCTCGTCCAGGCCCGGCAACAGGGCAATGCCGGGCCGCCGCGCCTGGGCCCGCCAGGCGCCGGGCACGCCGCTGTCGGGTGTGGCCCAGGCGAATAGCAGCAGGCGCGCGCCGCCGGCCAGCGGCAGCACGGCCGGTGCCAGTGCGCCTTCGGCGTCCGGCCCGGCGCCGGCCGTGCGCAGGCCGGCCTGCCGCAGCGTGTGCAGGGTTTCCTGCAGGCCCGCGCGGCCCCAGTCCAGCACGTGGTTGTTGGCCAGCGCGCAGCAGTCGATGCGTGCCGCCGTCAGGCAGCCGACATTGGCCGGGTGCATGCGGTAGTGCACGCCCTTGCCGGGCCAGGGCGCATCGGCCGTGGTGACGGCGGTCTCCAGGTTCACGAGGCGCAGGTCGGGCGCGTGCCGCTCGATCTCGGCCAGCGCCTCGCCCCAGATATAGGCCGGCGCCACCGGCGCCGGCACCGGGCCGTGGACCGCCTCGGCCAGGCGCACATAGTCGCGCGCGTCACGCACCAGTTGCTCGTGCAGCGTCGGGTCGCCCGGATGCTGCTGGATCTGGTCGATGCCGCGCCCGGTCATCGCGTCGCCGGCCAGGCAGAGCGTGAGCGTGTCGCGGGTCATGGCGGCCCTAGCCCTTGATGCAGATGAGCGGCTCCAGCCGCGCCACCTTGCGCGCCAGGCCCGCCGTATCCGCCGCATCCACCACCGCGCTGACGTCCTTGTAGGCGTCCGGCGCCTCTTCGGCAACGCCGCGCGGCGAGGGGCTGCGGATCAGGATGCCGCGCTGCGCCAGCTGGTCGACGACGGCGCGCCCGCTCCAGTTCTTCAGCGCCTGGGTGCGGCTCATGGCGCGGCCGGCGCCGTGGCAGGCCGAGGACCAGGCCAGCGCCTCGGATGCCGTGGTGCCGGCCAGCACATAGGAGCCGGTCCCCATGGAGCCACCGATCAGCACCGGCTGCCCGACCTCGCGCAGCGCCGCCGGCAGCCCGGGGTGGCCGGGGCCCCAGGCGCGGGTGGCGCCCTTGCGGTGCACGTAGAGTTCGCGCTCGTGGTGGCCGACGCGGTGTGTCTCCGTCTTGCAGGTGTTGTGCGAGACGTCGTACAGCACGGGCAGCTGCGCCCGCGGGAGCAGGTCGGCGAACACCTCGCGCACCAGGTGGGTAAGGATCTGGCGGTTGGCCAGCGCGCAGTTGATGGCCGCGCGCATGGCACCCAGGTACTCCTGCCCGAGATCGGAGTGGATGGGGGCGCAGGCCAGCTCGCGGTCGGGCAGGGTGAGGCCATGGCCGGGGGCGGCCGCCACCATGCGGCGCAGGAACTCGGTGCCGATCTGGTGCCCCAGGCCGCGCGAGCCGCAGTGGATCATGACGGCGATGGCGCCGGCTTGCAGGCCGTAGGCGCGGGCAATCTTCTCGTCGAAGACGGCCGTGACCTCCTGCACCTCCAGGTAGTGGTTGCCGCTGCCCAGCGTGCCCATCTCCTCGCGCTGGCGCCGCTTGGCCAGTTCGGAGACGAACTTCGGCTTGGCGTGCAGCATCTGGCCCTGCTCTTCCACCCGCTCCAGGTCCGCTGCCGTGCCCCAGCCATGCTCGACGGCCCATTTCGCGCCACCGGCCAGCATGGCGTCCATGCGTTCGGCGCTCAGGCGGATGGCGCCGGTGCTGCCCACACCGGCGGGGATGCGCTCGAACAGCGCATCGGCCAGGGGCTGGTGCACCGCCAGGATGTCTTCCCGTCGCAAGCCGGTGAGCAGGCAGCGCACGCCGCACGACACATCGAAGCCGACACCGCCAGCCGACACCACGCCGCCGGCCTCGGCATCGAAGGCCGCCACGCCGCCGATGGGAAAACCGTAGCCCCAGTGCGCGTCTGGCATCACGTGCGCGGCGCCCACGATGCCCGGCAGTGTGGCGACATTGACGGTCTGTTCATACACCTTGTGGTCCATGGCCTGCACCAGTGCCTGGCTGGCGTAGATCATGCCGGGCACGCGCATCGCGCCCTGCTGCGGGATCTCCCAGGCGCAGGGGCCGTGTGGTTTCAGCAGTTTGAGGTCCATCGCATCACTCCTCAGACGTCCACCACCGTCTGTGCCAGCCAGCCGCCGTCCACCGGCGCGACACGCAGGGTGGTGTAGGTCGCGCCCTTGACTTCCACCGCCGGATGGTGGCGCGGCACCGAGGCGGGTTCACCCCGCGCCTGCGCCGTCAGCCGGGTGCCGTCCAGCTCCACATGGAACTGCCCGAACAGCAGGCGGCGCACCGCCATCTCGTAGACCAGGGCGTTGAGCCAGTCGGCCAGCAGCAGCTCGTCATCCGGGGCCTCGCAGCTGATCTGCACCGTCTCCAGCGCGGCCACCGCCTGCGGGTCGGTGATGACGGCCGTCAGCGCCAGCGCCGCCTGTTCAAAGGCCTGCGCCTTGCTGCGGCCATAGCCGCGCACGCCGATGTCGGCGCCGTGCTCGTAATGCTCCCAGTGGTCCTGCATGCCGGTTTCCCCGTTTCCTTATACGCCGGCGCGGCAGGTGCCGCCAGAGCCAAAACGGACTGGTCCTGCTGAAAACTTGATGTGCGTCAAGAAGCCCGCCACCGTGTCTTGAATGTCGCGGTGGGCGCCTCCATACTTTTCTTCGTGGTGCTTCCCGCACCGCGTCCGTGAATAAACAGGAGGAACATATGAGCTCTCTCATCACCCGTGGCAGTTTGTTCGACGACTTTTTCCGCGATTTTTCGTCGCCCGGCTTCTTCGTCAAGCCGCTGCATGGCGAGCCCTTGCCCGGTCCGGCCCAGATCAAGATGGATGTGAAGGAAGGCGACAACGCCTACACCGTCTCGGCCGAGATTCCCGGCGTGAAAAAAGAGGACATCCACGTCACCGTCGAGGGGGGCATGGTCACGGTGCGCGCCGAGGTCAAGCAGGAAGATGTGCAGACCCAGGACGAGAAGGTGCTGCGCAGCGAGCGCTACTACGGCTCCGTCTCGCGCGGCATTTCCCTGCCGCAGGATGTCGACCAGTCGCTGGCCAAGGCCAGGTACGACAACGGCGTGCTCACGCTGACCCTGCCCAAGAAGCAGGGCGGCGGCTCGCAGAAGCTGCGCATCGACTGAGCACGCGCTTGTGCCCGGCCCCGGCGCCCGGCGGTGCCGGGCGGCCGAGGGGCGGCGAAGCCCAGGGCAGGACATGCGCAGCGGATCTGTCCGTCTGCGCTTGCCGTTCGGTCAGCACGAGTTCTGTCAGTTGGGCATGGGGCGCCAGGCGTCCCTTGAATCGGGAGGTGGGGGGTGGAAGAAGAATCGCGGCACGACGCGGGGGCGGACGATGAGCATCGGTACCGCGCCATGCTCGACCAGCTGCAGGCCTATGTCTACGTCAAGGACCTGCAGGGGCGCTATACCTATGTCAACGATTGGGCGTGCCGCTTCCTGGGGCGGCCGGCCGGGCAGATCATCGGGCGCACTGACCCGGAGCTGCTCGATCCAGAGCTCGCGGACCGGATGCGCGCCAGCGACCAGCAGGTGATGGCTGGCGGCCGGCCGCTGGGATACGAGACCCGTTTTGTTCCGCCGGGCGGCACGGAGGGGATCTGCCTGTGGACGGTCAAGCAGCCGCTGCGCGACGCGCAGGGGCGCATGATCGGCGTCTGCGGCGTCTCCACCGACATCACCGCGCGCAAGCGGCAGGAGGAGGAGCTGCTCACGCTGAAGAACCAGCGCGAGGCCACCCTGCGGGCCCTGCCCGACCTGATGTTCGAACTCGACGCCGAGGCCCGCTTCGTCGACTACCATTCGCCGCGCCAGGAGCTGCTGGCGCTGGCCCCCGAGAGCTTTCTCGGCCGCACCCTCACCGAGGTGCTGCCCCCGCGCGTGGCCCAGATCTGCATGGCCGCGCTGCGCGAGGCGCGCGAGCACGGTTACGCCTCCGGCCAGCAGTTCTGGCTCGATCTGCCCATCGGCCGTCACTGGTTCGAGCTGTCCGTGGCGCCCAAGGATGGCGACATGCATTCCCCGTCCGGCTACGTGGTGCTCTCGCGCGACATCACGGACCGCAAGAATGCCGAGCAGGCCCTGCAGCAGAGCGAGTCGCTGCTGCGCGCCATCCTGGACAACACGCCGCTGCAGTACTGGGCGCGCGACCTGGAGGGCCGCTGCATCATGGAGAACGCCCAGGTCGTCAAGCACTGGGGCAGCCTGCTGGGCACGCGGCCGCAGGACGCCAACGTCTCGCCGCAGGAGCTGACGCTCTGGCTGGACAACAACCACCGCGCGCTGCAGGGCGAAGTGGTCGAGGACGAGGTGATGTATGTGGTCGACGGCCAGCCGCGCAATTTCCTCAACGTGATTGCGCCCATCCGCGTGGATGGCAAGATCATCGGCGTGGTCGGCTTCAACCAGGACATCACCGAGCGCAAGGCGGCCGATGACCGCATCCGCAGCCTGGCCTTCTACGACCCGCTGACCGGCCTGCCCAACCGGCGCCTGATGTTCGACCGGCTCGGCCATGTGCTGGCCCTCAGTGCACGGCGCCAGCGCCAGGGGGCCTTGCTGCTGATCGATCTGGACAACTTCAAAATCCTCAACGACACCCAGGGCCACGAGGCCGGCGACCAGCTGCTGGTGGAAGTGGCCGCGCGGCTGCACGCCTGCATCCGGCACGGCGACACCGCGGCGCGCCTGGGCGGGGACGAATTCGTCGTCATCTTCGAGGACATCGACGGCCTGGGCGGCGGCGCCCCGCAGGCCGAGTTGCTGGCGCAGCACATCCTGCACCGGCTCAGCGAGCCCTACCAGCTCAGGACGGCGCAGGGCGGCGTCCTGACTTACCACTGCACCTCCAGCATCGGCATCACGCTGTTCGACAGCGACGCGGTGACGAGCGAGGAGCTGCTGCGGCGCAGCGACACCGCCATGTACCAGGCCAAGGCTTCCGGCCGCAACACCTTGCGCTTCTTCGATCCGCAGATGCAGCGGGCGGTGGCGGCGCGCGCCCTGCTGGAATCGGATCTGCGCCGCTCCCTGGCGCAGGAGAACTTCGTGCTCTACGTGCAGCCGCAGGTGGATGCGCAGGAGCGCATCACCGGTGCCGAGGTGCTGCTGCGCTGGCAGCATCCCGAGCGCGGCGTCGTGTTGCCGGGGGAGTTCATCGCGCTGGCGGAGGAGACCAGCCTGGTGGTGCCGCTGGGGCACTGGGTGCTGGAGCAGGCCTGCCGGCACCTGGCCGACTGGGCGCAGGATCCGCTCATGGACGGGCTGACCCTGTCGGTCAACGTCAGCGCGCGCCAGCTGCACCAGCCTTCCTTCGTGGAGCAGCTGCGCAAGCTGTTCCAGGCCAGCGGCGCGCCGCCACAGCGGCTCAAGGTCGAGCTCACCGAAGGGGTGCTGCTGGAACACAGCGAGGCCGTGATCGGCCGCCTGCAGGAACTCAAGGAGCTGGGGCTGTGCTTTGCGCTGGACGACTTCGGCACCGGCTACTCCTCGCTGGTGTACCTGAAGCGGCTGCCGATCGACCAGCTCAAGATCGACCAGTCTTTCGTGCGCGACGTGCTGACCGATCCGAACGACGCCGTCATCGCGCGCACCATCGTGGCCCTGGCCGACAGCCTGGGCCTCGGGGTCATTGCCGAAGGCGTCGAGACACCGGCACAGCGCGACTTCCTGGCCGGCCACGGCTGCCGGGCCTACCAGGGCTACCTGTTCGGCCGCCCCATGCCGGTGGAGGATTTCCGTGCCCTGGTGCATGCCGGTGCCCACCGGGCCCGGCAACTCGCCTCCGAAGCCTGAGCCGGGCGTCCGCGCGACTACATCATGGCGTAGCGCTTCTTGGCCTGCACCGCATTCACGATGTAGCCGCGCGTCTCGGCGTAGGGCAGCCGGGTGCGCAGCGTGTGGTAGACCTCGTCGGCACGCATGCCGTTGATGGCCCTGAGCGCCTCGCTCTGCCGCGTGCCCGCGTTGGTGGATTTGCTGAAGGCGCGCATCACGTTGCTGGGGCCGGTGTTGTAGGCGCAGATGGCGCAGTACTCGCGCGCCACCGGGTCGTGGATTTCGCGCAGCGGGCTGTCATACAGCAGCACGCCCAGATAGGTCGAGCCGAGCTCGATGTTGTTCTCCGGCACGAAGAGGAAGTCCCGGCTCGGGATCAGGTCCTCGCCGCGGCTCTTGCGGTAGGCCTCGCGGCCGCCGCTGGCGGGCACCAGCTGCATCATGCCGTAGGCCGGCGCGCTGGAGACCGCGTAGGGATTGAACGAACTCTCGATGCGGATGATGGCGTAGACCAGGCTGCGGCTGAGCTTGTTGTCCTCGGCATTCTTGCGCACGATGGTGGCGTACTGCAGCGCCTTCTTGTCGATGAAGGCGTTGACCATGTGCATCTGCACGAAGTGGACGGTCTTGCTCACGCCGTTGACGTCGATGCTGCGCTGCTGCAGGCGGTTGTTGACCAGGTAGTCGGCGTAGCGCTCCACGTCCTCGCGCGTCCTGATGACGGCATTGTTCTCGTCCACCACCAGGTCCTGCAGGTAGGGCTGCCCGGTCAGTTCCACCTCCTTGTCGGAAAAGAGGTCGACGGCACCGGGGTCGCCGGGCGTCAGCAGCGCCACCACCGTGGCACGGCGCAGCTTGTCCTTCACCGTGTCGTCGTCGAGGTGCTCGATGAGGATGGTGCCGGCGTCATAGTCCACCACCACGCGGTTCCTGTAGTTCTCCGTGTACTTCACGTAGCGCGTGCGGCTGGGCAGCGTGCCGGCTTCGCGCTGCCCCCACTGTGCGCCGCTCTCCTTGCGCAGATTGCCGGTGAGGCGGTCGTATTCCGCCTTGATGCGGCGCAGGTCCGACAGGGCCAGCTGCGGGTTGTAGCGGTAGGCATTGACGCGGCTTTGCGCCAGATTGCGCAGCGCCGATTCGGGGTTGCGCGCGGTGGCCACGTTGACGATCTGGCTGGTGCTGCAGCCTGCCAGGGGCAGGGCACCGGCCGCGAGCAGGAGTCTGCGCCGGCTCACGTCCATGCCTGGCTCCCTGCTGGCATTGCACGAGGGTTGCTCATCCATGGTCTGTGATTGTGCGCTCCTGGGCATGCCTTGGCCGTGACGAGATGTATCAGCGCGATCGAGGTGCCGGGCCGGCCTCACTCGCCCGTGCCCAGCTGCGCACCAGTGCCAGCACCTGCGGCAGCGCATCGGGTGCATCGCAGGCCACGACTTGGCGCTGCGGCATGGAACGCAGCCAGGTGATCTGGCGCTTGGCGAGCTGGCGTGTGGCATAGATGCCGCGCTCGCGCAGCTCGGCCAGCGGGAAGGCACCATCCAGTGCCTCCCAGGCCTGCCGGTAGCCGACGCAACGCATGGAGGGCAGATCCGGGTGCAGGTCACCGCGTGCGCGCAGGGCCCGCACCTCGTCGAGGAAGCCCGCCGCGAGCATGGCGTCGAAGCGCTGCGCGATGCGCGCGTGCAGCCAGGCGCGGTCGGTCGGCTCCAGCGAGATCAGCGTGGTGGCGCACGCCGCGGCCGAGGGCGGCGCCTCGTCCTGGCGCGTATGGAAGCTGGACATCGGCCGGCCCGAGACACGAAAGACTTCCAGCGCGCGCTGGATGCGCTGCGCGTCGTTGGGTGCCAGGCGCTGCGCCGTCACCGGATCGACACGCTGCAGTTCGGCGTGCAGAGCCGGCCAACCCCGGCTCCTGGCTTCGATTTCGATGGCCGCACGCACCTGCACATCGGCGCGCGGCATGTCGTCCAGGCCGTCGAACAGCGCCTTGAAGTACAGCATGGTGCCGCCGACCAGCAGCGGGTGGCGGCCGCGCGCGTGGATCTCGTGCGCCAGCTGCGTCGCGTCGCGCACAAACTCGGCGGCACTGTAGGCCTGCAGCGGGTCGCGGATGTCGATCAGGTGGTGCGGCACCGCCGCCAGCTCGGCCGCGCTGGGCTTGGCCGTGCCGATGTCCATGCCGCGGTAGACCAGGGCTGAATCGACGCTGATGATCTCCACCGGCAGCTCGGCCGCGATGGCCAGCGCCGCCGCGGTCTTGCCGCTGGCCGTGGGACCGGCGAGGGCGAGGCAGCGCGGGAAGTCAGTGCGGGAGCTTTCCATGCTTTTGCACCAGGGTCCAGGCCGACAGCGCGATCATCACGCTCCAGAAGCACACGCCGTACATCAGCGGGCGCACCGTGCCGTCCATCACCTGGCCCAGCACGCTGCCCATGACAAAGGAGGTTGCGGCCATCAGGAAGCCGTTGAGCGCCGAGGCCGCGCCGGCCGAATAGGGGAAGGGGCTCACCGCGCCGCTCTGGCTGCAGGGCTGGTGCACGCCGTGCGCCAGCATGAAGAGGTAGAAGGGCAGCATGATGGCCCAGCCATTGTGCAGGCCCATCAGCGCAAACAGCCCCATCAGCGTGCCGCCGGTCAGCGTGAAACCCGCCGCGATGGCCACCGTGCGCTGCACGCCCCAGCGCGGCAGCAGGCGACGGCAGATCAGCGTGCCGACGATGTAGGTGCCCGAGATGCTGCTCATGAGCAGACCGTAGGACGGGCGCGACACCCCCAGCACCTGGATGAAGACGAAGGACGAGGACGCCAGCACCGTGAACAGCCCGCCGTAGGAGGCCGCCGACAGCGCCGAATAGGCCCAGAAAGTCGGGTGGCGCACGATGCCGCGCCAGGTGTGCAGCAGCGTGGCTGGCTGCAGCGCCTGCGGGTTCTTCTGCGCCAGGCTCTCCTGGAAGCGCAACGCCACCAGCGCCAGCGCGCCGGCGGCGAACACCGCCGGTGCCAGCAGGGCCACGCGCCAGCCGGCCCAGCCGGCCAGCAGGCCACCCAGCGGCCCGCTCAGGCAGGCAATGACGCCCAGGCCGGTGAGGCCCTTGGACATGACACGCGCGCCGTCCACCGGGCGGTACAGATCACGCACGATGGCGCGCGCGCACATCACCGCCGCGCCCATGGCGGCCCCTTGCAGGATGCGCGCCAGGATCAGCGCCTCCATGGTCGGCGCCAGCGTGCTGGCGACCGAGGCCAGCACGTAGGCGCCCAGGCCCCAGAGCAGGACGGGGCGGCGGCCATAGCGGTCCGACAGCGGCCCCCAGACCAGCTGCGAGAGGCCGAAGGCCAGCAGCAGCGCGGAGAGCGTGAGCTGCGCCTGCGCCAGCGTGGCGCCCAGGCTTTCGGTGAGGCCGGGCAGCGCGGGCAGGTAGAGATCGGTGGTGACCGGCTGCAGCCCCAGCAGCAGGGACAGCACGAAGACGATCAGGGCGGGCGACATGGCCGGCGCGGCGGACGCGGCCGGGGCGGGAGACGACACGGACATCCGCCCGAGGGTACCAGATCAACACCCGGTGCCACCCCTGGCGGCGGGGCGTCGCTGCCTCAGATCACGCCCTGCGCCAGCATCGCATCGGCCACCTTCACGAAGCCGGCCACGTTGGCGCCGTCCACATAACTCACGCTGCCGTCCTCGCGCCGGCCGTGGCGCAGGCAGGCGGCGTGGATGCTGCGCATGATGCCGTGCAGGCGCGCGTCCACCTCCTCGCGCGTCCAGCTCAGGCGCATGGCGTTCTGGCTCATCTCCAGGCCCGAGGTGGCCACGCCGCCGGCGTTGCTGGCCTTGCCCGGAGCGTAGGGCACGCGCGCTGCCTCGAAGACCTGCACCGCCTCCAGCGTACAGGGCATGTTCGCGCCCTCGGCCACGCATTTCACGCCGTTGGCCACCAGGGCGCGGGCGTTCTCGCCGTCCAGCTCGTTCTGGGTGGCGCAGGGCAGGGCCACGTCCATCGCCACGCTCCAGGGCCGGGCGCCGGCGTGGAAGCGGGCGCCCGCGCGCTGCGCGTAGTCGCTGATGCGGCCGCGCTGCTGGTTCTTGATGTCCTTGAGCAGGGCGAGCTTCTCGGGGGTAAAGCCGGCCTCGTCGACCGCGGTGCCGCCCGAGTCCGAGACGGTGATGACCTTCGCCCCCAGGTCCATGGCTTTCTCGATGGTGTGCTGCGCCACATTGCCCGAGCCCGAGACGCCCACGCGCAGGCCATCCAGGCGCAGGCCCTGCTGACGCAGCATCTCCTCGGCAAAGTAGATCAGCCCATAGCCCGTGGCCTCGGTGCGCACCAGCGAGCCGCCGTAGGTCAGCCCCTTGCCGGTGAACACGCCGTCGGCGCGGTTGCTCAGCTTCTTCATCATGCCGGTGAGAAAACCCACCTCGCGCGCGCCCACACCGATGTCACCCGCCGGCACGTCGGTGTCGGCGCCGATGTGGCGGAACAGCTCGGTCATGTAGGCCTGGCAAAAGCGCATGATCTCGCCATCGCTGCGCCCCTTGGGGTTGAAGTCCGCGCCGCCTTTGCCGCCACCCAGCGGCAGCGTGGTGAGCGCGTTCTTGAAAGTCTGCTCGAAGGCCAGGAACTTCATGATCGAGAGGTTCACAGACGGGTGGAAGCGCAGGCCGCCCTTGTAGGGGCCGATGGCCAGGCTGTGCTGCACGCGGTAGCCGCGGTTGATCTGCACTTCGCCGCGGTCGTCCACCCAGCTGACGCGGAACATCAACGCGCGGTCCGGCTCCACCAGCCGCTCCAGCAATCCCTGCGCGGTGTAGTGCGGATGCTGGCTGAGGAAAGGCCAGAGGCTGGCCATCACCTCGCTCACGGCCTGCAGGTATTCAGGCTGGTCCGGGTTGTTCCTGGCCAGGGTTTGCAGAAAATCCTGGTGCGAGGCGTACTTCATGCAACGGTCTCCGGGGGCTGTTCACGTTGAAGGACATTGTGCCGTGTCTCACCGGCTGCCCTCGGTCGCGGCGGGCATCACCCGTTCGGGTAGTGGCGGCCGCGATCGCGGCGGGCTAGCATGCCGACGAAGGCCAGCACGCATCGCTCCATGAAACGCTACACCGACCTCGTCGCCGACTGTCTGCAGACGGTGAAGGAAATCATGCCCTGGGACCTGGCGGACAAGCTGCGCCAGCCCGCGTCGCCCCTGCTGCTGGACATCCGCGAGCCCTGGGAATTCGAGGCCCTGCACATCGCCGGTTCCCTCAATGTGCCGCGCGGCCTCCTGGAATCCGCCTGCGACTGGGACTACGACGACACCGTGCCGGCGCTGGCCGGCGGGCGGGCGCGCGAGATCGTCCTCATCTGCCGCTCCGGCAACCGCAGCGTGCTGGCCGCCCACACGCTGCAGCAGATGGGCTTTGCCAACGTCGTCTCGCTCAAGACCGGCGTGCGCGGCTGGAATGATTTCGAGCAGCCGCTGGTGGATGGGGCGGGCCAGGCCGTGCCCATCGACCACGCCGATGAGCTGCTCGCCAACCGCGTGCGGCCGGACCAGCGCCGCCCTGGCTGATAGGATGGTCGCCATGGCCTTGTTCAGGAACCTCAAGCTCCGGCACCGTCTGCTGGTGGCCCTGTTTTTCGCCGCGCTGGCCGGCGGCTGGCTGCTGTGGAACTACAAGCGTCCCGTCGCCGTGACCACGCCTTTCGACCCCCTGGCGTGGAAGCAGCCCGCCGCGGACGGCAGCAATGACCCCGCTTGTGTGCGCAACGCCATGGCGCTGGACCTGGTCGACAAGAACCGGCTCAAGGGCAAGACCGCGCAGCAGGTCACGGAACTGCTGGGCGCGCCCGGCGAGCAGGGCCCCGGCTACTGGACCTACCACCTGGGCCAGTGCCCTGGCATGGGCTGGAACGACAGCGATCTGCGCCTGACCTTCGATGCCGCCATGGCCCAGGTGCAGGGCGCCACCGTCGAACACGTGGCGGTGCCGGAGAGCCGCTAACCCGCGAGCCCCGCACCATGACCCGGCGTCTGGACGACGGTGAGTGGATCGCCCACGGTTCCGAGGCGCTGTGCCTGCTGCCGCTGAACCTGGCCGAGGTAGGGCAGCGGCTGGGTTGGCGCGCCGCACCGAATGCCGGGCACGCTCTGCTGCAGCTGGAAGGGGATGTGTTGCGTCTGGAGGAGCAGCCAGGCGCGGGACTCGTGCAGGTGTGGGTCCGCGGCGATGTGCAGGCGCCGGGGCGTTGCCTGTTGCCGCTGTGCGCGGTGCTGGGCCTGCGGCGTGACGAATTGCCCTGGGTTGCGGCTGAGCTCGGCCCCAAGCGCTGGCTGTTGCTGCGGCGGGACGACAACGGCAATCGGGTGCCGATGTGGTACTTCCGGGAGCGTGGGCCGGCCGAGGCGGTGGCGCAGAGTTTCGCGGCCCGCGGGCACAAGCAGGTCTACGAAGTCGAGGCGGCGGACAGCACCTGAGTTCGCGAGGCTGTGGGCGACCGCTTGCGCCGCTCCGGTCAGATGGCGCTAGC
>JAJZUZ010000092.1 GCA_021845965.1 Pseudomonadota bacterium
CTCCGTGACACGCCCATCGGCCCCACCAGCTCGCGCCAGCCGTGCGTCGAGGCCGCTATCATCTCCCCATGCTTCCCATCCTCGCCATCTGTTTCGGCGCCTGTGCCGGCGCCCTGCTGCGCTGGCGGCTTGGCCTGTGGCTGAGCACGCCGGGCTCCCTGCTGCCTTGGGGCACGCTGACGGCCAACCTCGTGGGGGGCTACCTGATCGGCGTGGCCGTCGCCACCTTCCAGGCCAACCCGCATCTCGACCCGGCCTGGCGCCTGGCCCTGATCACCGGCTTCCTGGGTGCGCTGACCACCTTCTCCAGCTTCTCCGCCGAGGTGGTGGCCATGCTGATGCAGCAGCGTTATGCGCTGGCGCTGGGTACCGCGGCCGTGCACCTGTTCGGCTCGCTGCTGCTCACGCTGGCGGGCATCAAGAGCGTGGCGCTGGCGCTGCGCTGAGGCGGCGGCGTCAGGCCTGGTGGCTGGCGGCCGACTCCAGCAGGGTACGGATGGGCGGCTGCGCTGCCGCACCCTGCGCGCGGTACAAGGCGAGGGCCTGCTCGCACACCGTCTGCCAATGCGCCGCACCGCGCTGCACCGCCTCCCTCAGCGCCACATCGCCGCCACCGGCACACCAGGCCTCGTAGGCCCGCTCCAGCTGCGGCGCCAGCTCGGCGCGCAGGCCGTCGAAGTTGGCAAACCAGAAATGCAGCCCCGCGGCGTCGCCACGCTGCAGCAGCGCGGGCAGGGTCACGCGGCAGTCGGCCAGCAGGTCGCGCGCGGCACGCAGGAAAAGTTCGGTGCGCCGGTCGCCCAGGGTCTGGCGCATGGCCGGCCAGTCCGGCCCCAGCAGTTCCCCCGCCTGCGCCTCGCCCAGCTCGTGCAGCACCAGGGTCTCAGCCTGCTGCTGCACCATGCGGCCCACCGCCTGCTCGCCCGCGCTGGCGTAGCCGTGGGCATCGAGCGCGCGCCGGTAGGCGCCCTCGGGCCGGCGCAGGGTCCAGGCCTCGTACTTCTCCCACAGCCAGCGCTGCAGCGCCTCGCGCCGCAGATAGATGGTGCGGTCCTGCAGGGCCGCGGGCGGTGAACTGAGACCGCGCGCGTATTCGCGCCCGCACACGCGCAGCAGCACCCCCTCGCGCGGCTGCGCCGACTCCAGCGCGCCGAGGAAGAAGCTGGCCCGCCCCGGCGCCGTGTAACCGGCGCCGTAGACCAGGCCCAGCGGCGCGAGCGCCGCATTGGCCGCGGCCACGTCGAAGGGATCGACGTCGCCACCCGCCAGCGGCAGCGCGCGGAAGGACTTCCCCTCCAGCTCGTCCCACAAGGCCTCGCGCGCGCTGATCCACGCGCCCACGGCCTCGCGCGCCATGGGCTGCAGCGGCGGCAGGCCCTGCTCCCAGCGGTAGAACTCGCGCATCTGCAGCAGATAGATGCACAGCGTCATGTCGGCCGCGTGCGTGGCGTCGGCGATATGGCAGTTGGTCTGCACCGCCGCGATGAGGGCGCGGTCGGGTGCGTTCACGGCTTGGGCCCCGGTGGCGGTTGCGTTGACCTACGGCGCGGCTGCCAGGCGACGATGCGTGCCACGATCTCGGGCCAGGGCAGCTCGGTCAGGCTGCCGTGCGCCTGCTGTGCCTGCGCGATGAGGCGGTGCACGTCGGGCCGCTCGGCGTCCAGCGCCTGCTGCAGGCCCTGGATACCGCCACAATGCAGGCGCATGACGGTGGCGTGCGTGAGCGGCGCACCGGGATGCAGATGCAGCGGAAAGGTAGCGCGCTCCAGGAACAGGCGCTCCAGCGTCTCGCAGTTCAGGTGCGCCGGCGCATTGGGGCAGGCCAGGGTCTCGCGCTCGGCCAGCGAGCGGCGCTGCACGAGCTCGCACTCGGCCTGGCGCGCCAGCAGGGCGGCATGGAAGACGCAGGGCAAGGGGTTGCGCTGTTCGCGCATATCCCGATAGGCCGCTTCGTCCACCACCGCCGCTCCCGTCTTTCTACTCTTCGCCCGGCGGCCCGGGCTCGCGCACCTGGCACAGCAGGTCTTCGGCCATGAGCTCGTTGTCGGCGAAGATGACCTTGATCTTGTCCCGGGTGTGCGGGTCCAGCCCGCTGCGCAGGATCTTGGCCTGGGCCGAAGCCGGCGCAAAGGCGCCATGCTCGGCCAGCTTCTCCAGGCCGGCGAAGGACTTGACGCGGTAGATGTAGTAGGGCACGGCGATTCCTCAGATGTACTTCTTGCTGGCGCGACGCCGACCGGGCAGGGCCTTCTGGATGATGACGCCGCGCACGGCGGCCAGATCGGCCAGCGGCAGGTCGGGGAAGGCCGGGTTGAGCGCATGCAGCGTCCAGCCCGCGCCCCGCTGGCAGAGCTGGCGGAAGATCCACTCGCCCTCGTGTTGCGCCAGCACATAGGACCCGTCCTGCAGCCGGCCGTCGGGCTCGATGACGATGATCTCGCCCTCGTTGAACTCGGGCTCCATGCTGGTGCCCAGCACGCGCAGGGCAAAGGCCTCGCTCCCGGAACAGGCAGACTCGTCGATCACGGGTTCAGTCAGGGCGTTCATGCTGTCTCCCCCACCGGCTCCAGCAGCACATTGCTGCGGATCTGCGCCGCCGGCACACCGGCCGCGCGCAGCTCGGCCTGCAGCGTGCTGACGAAGGCTTCGGGGCCGGCCAGGTAGTAGTCGCACTCGATGTCGTAGAGATCGGCGCGCATGGCCTGCGCCAGCTGGCCGGCGCCGAAGGCCGCGTCCGGCTCGGCCAGCAGCTCATATTCGAACTGGTCCAGCGCCTCGCCCCAGGCGCGGCACTGGTTCTCCAGGAAATGGCCATCCGGCTTGGTGGCCAGCCAGTAGAGCGAGAGCGCGGGCGCCGAGTCCAGCGCCAGCGCATGCTCGATCAGGCTCTTGACCGGCGCAAAGCCGGCGTCGCAGGCGGCAAAGACCAGCGGACGCGGGCTGTCGGCCAGCACAAAGTCGCCGCTGGGCCCCCACACCGTGACCGGGTCGCCGGGCTGGATGCCGTCGGCAAACAACTGGCGCGCAAACGCGTCCATGGCATGCCGCTCGATGAAGAAGTGCAGGTTGCGGTCGTCGCAGGGGCAGCTGGCCACCGGATAGGTCTCGTGCACATCGGTGCCGTCCGGACGCGTGACGCCCAGCGTGACCGACTGCCCGGCGAGGAAGCGCAGGCGGTGGCTGCGCGGCGTCTGCAGGTGCAGCAGGCGCGTGCCGGGGGCCAGCTGGGTGACCGCGCGCACCGTGGCCACGATCTGCTGCTGCGGGATGTCCTGCGGGCCGCTGGCTTCGAGCAGCTCCAGCGTGAGTTCGCTGCTGCCTGCGGTGTGGGCGCACATCAGCGTGTAGCCCTGCGCCTTCTCGGCTTCGGACATGGGGTAGTCGCAGGGCTGGGTGCGCACCACGTCGCCGCTGATGACGCGTACCTTGCACATGCCGCAGGTGCCGTTGCCGCAGCCGTAGTTGAGCTTGAGGCCGGCGCGCAGCCCGGCCTGCAACAGGGTGTCGTGCCCCTCGACCACGAATTCGTGCCCGCTGGGACGCACCGTCACATGCGCAGACATGACTTTGAGCATATCGTCCATCACCGTGAGCAAGTCGGCCTGTTCGGTGGCCAGGGCCTTGGCCAGGCCCTCGTCCACAAAGTCCTGCAGTTCGGCCAGCTGCAGCGGCGTGGCGCCCCGGTCCTGCAGGGCACGGACGCGCTCCTGCAAGGCCACCACCAGGGCGTGGTAGCGCTGCAGGTGGCGGCGCACATCGGCCAGCTCCTGCGTCTGGTTGAACAGGCGCGTGGCCAGCACTTCCTGGCTGGGCAGCAGGCGCTCGCGCAGGCGGCGGCCAAAGGCCTCGTCGCGGATTTTTGCGACACGCTCCAGGATGCCGGAATCCTCCAGCTGGGTGGCGGGATACAGGCGCAGCAGCTCGTCGGTGGAAACCAGGCCTTCGGTGAGGACCAGCCGGCCCTCACGCACCTGCTGCTGCAGCACGCCACGCGACACCCCCACCAGCTGCGCGGCGCGCCAGACCGTGAGCCAGTGCGTCATGCCAGCACCTCCTCTTGCGGCGCGGGCACGCGCTCGTCGCGCACATGGTCCAGGTAACGGGCGCGATAGAGCAGGCGCGGCTGGCGCGGGTCGTCGGTGAAGCCGGTGCGCTCGTGGGGCACGTTGTTGGCCACGATGCCCATGCCCGGTTGCAGCAGCAGGCGGAAGATCCAGGGCTGCGGGCCGGCCAGCAGTTGCTCGACGGCGGCCACCGCCTCCCGCGTCGCCGGGTCGTCCTTCCAGGCGATGGAACGCGTGCGTGCCGTGTAGCGCATCTGCAGGCCGCCATCGCCCCGGACATAGAACACCGGGCCGCTTTGCGCCGGCCGGGCCACGCCGCTGTCGTCCGTGCGCTCCGGGATGGTCATGGCGTCGGGCGCCATGAGGGCGCGCACCCAGGCGGGGTTGGCGTCGCGCAGCGCCAGGTAGAGCATCTCGTGGTCGGCCAGCTGGCTGATGCCGCCCTCGCCCGCATGGCGCACGCAATGCAGGATCATGCCCTCGATGCGGCGCGCCTGCGGGTGGTAGTAGCCGTCCGTGTGCCACTTGATCGGGCGGTTGGTGTAGGGGATGAACTCGCCCTTGGGGCCGCCCTCTTCCTCCGGCGCCACGGCGATGGACGAGACGCCGTCCTCGTCGGCCAGCCAGTTGGCGTCCAGCCGGTGCAGGCCGAGCTGCGCGCCCAGCAGGCGCGGCAGCTCCTTGTCCTCCACCCGCACCGGGCTGCGGTAGATAGCCATATTGGCGCGGGCGCACAGCTCCAGCAGGGCGGCGCGCTCGGCCGCCGTGAGGCGGCGCGGGTCGGCCACGTCCACGATCAGTTCCTCGGCACGACGCGGATGCGCGGCCAGCTTGGCGGCACGCCAGCGGACGTAGGCGGCGGGCTGGTCGAGATCGAAGGGGCTCACGGTAGGCCGCTCACTCATTTGATTGCCTCCAAACAACTCAGGACACCCAAGCCCCAGCGGGAAACGCCGCGGAACCGGCTCTGCCGGGCCACTGGCGTTGTCCCCCCGGCGGGGGGATGACGGCGAAGCCGGCTCAGGGGGGCCATCTGTTCATTCTCCCGACATGGAGGCGCGCCGCTTGGGGCGGGGTTCTGTGGAGAGAACGCCATCGAGGCCGCGCTTGACCATCTCCAGCGCCTCCGGCACCTCGTAGGCCAACATCTGGTCCTTGACCCAGTGCCGGTCCTTCTCGGGCAGCACCTCTTCCAGCCGGCTGCCGAGGTAGCGCACGAAGCCGAAGTCCGGCCCCTCGGGACCGTGGCCGAACTCGGCATAACCCTCGGTCAGCGCGTTGTACTGGTCGATGAACTGGTTGCGCCAGCGCTCCTGCCCCGGGGGCGGCTCACCCAGCCATTCCTGCTCGCTCTCTTCCAGGATCTCGGCCACGCGCACCACCAGCGCACTGGTGAACTCGGCGCGCTGCTCGCCAGTCATGCGCTCGAAGGCCATGCGGTCCACCACCTGGCACAGGAACACCAGCACCTCGCGCATGAAGGCGAAATACTGCGGCCCGACGTCGATGTCGAACTTGGCATCGCGCATCTGCTTGACCATGTTCTGCGTCACGCGCCAGGTGATGAAGGCAATCGCGCTCGCGTTCTCCCGCGGCGTCTTGGGCCGCCCCTCGTTGAACCACTGGTTCTTGATCCGCAGGGCCATAGTCTTCTCCCGCCCTCAGCCAGCCACGCCGGGCGCGCAGACCCCAAGACCGGGGGACGCCGTGGAACGGGCTTCGCCCGGCCACTGGCGTCGTCCCCCCTTGGGGGGATGACGGCGAAGCCGGCTCAGGGGGGGCATCTCAGTACCCGCCCTTGCCAAACGGCTTCGGCAGCCCGGCGATCTTGGCGGACTGTCTGTTGGGCTGCATGGGGAAGAGCTCGTACAGCTTCTTCTTCCAGTCCACGCTGTCGTCCTTCTCCTCAAGCTGCGCCACCATGTTGCGGAAGTTCGGGGTCTGGCCGTCTTCCCTGTAGCACTCGCGCATGAAGTTGATGACGTCCCAGTGCGCGTCGGTCAGCTTGATGTTTTCCGCTTCGGCGATGACGGACACGACCTCGTCGCTGTAGTCCGGCTCCAGCAGGAAGCCTTCGTCATCGGTCTCGAGTTCGGTGCCATTCACGGTGTAGCCCATTGCTTGTGTCTCCTCGTCTCGTTGTAAAAAATCATTCACCTACGGCCGCCGCCGACTTGTGCGGCACGAACACACCGCAGCCGAGCAGGCGGTGCGGGCCCAGGCCCTGTTCCTGGATGCGTAGCGAGTCGGCCTGCGTGAGGCCGTGCAGCATGAGGCTGAAGGTGGTGAGCGTGGCTCCGCCCAGCGGGCGGCCGCCGCGCTTGCCGCAGACCACGTGGGTGCGCACCTGCAGGGCCTGCAGCTCGGCGTTCATGGTCGCCATGAAGGCCACTTCGTCCTCGCCCTCGGCGGCGACGGCGTAGGCGTACAGGGTGGCGTGGGGCAGCAGCTCGCGCTCGTGCGGCTCTCCCAGTTGCACGGCATGACCGCCGACATCCAGCGTGCGGCCGGCCAGGCTGCGCGCCTCGGCCACGCGCTCGCGCGGCAGGCGCAGCAGCAGGCGTGTGCGGGGCGACAGCAGGCCGGCGCCGCCATGCACCAGTTTGAGCGGGTGGACGCCGGCGCGTGCCTCCTGGGCCAGCCAGGGCAACTCCTGCTGCAACGCAGCATGCAGTGCCTGCGTGTAGTCGTTCGGCACGCTGCGGCCAAGCAGCGGAAAGGCCAGGTCGACGACGCTGGCGGTGAGCACGTCGTCTTCGAAGCTCATGGTGTGGGTGTCTCCCGCGGCTGCTGCTCGGCCCAGGCGAGCAGCGCGCGCCCCCAGGCTTCGGCCGTGTCGGGGTCGACGTCGAAGATGGTGAAACGGGACTTCTCGCGGATGCGCGTGCGCAGGAAGCTCATGCCGCCGGTGGCGAAGTCCACCTGCTGCAGCTCGATCTCCTGCCCGCCGAGGGGCACCGTGAATTTGTCCAGCGAGGTGATCTGGGTCATGTCTCCGTCTTTGTCTTGGTGGGCATCTCAGGGTGAACCCTGAGTGCCTGGCCTGTGAGTGTTATTGACGCAATTCCGGGCCGGCCAGTCTATTACCGGGAGGGGTGGCGCCATATAACCCTTTTGGGTAGTCCCGCCTACTCAACGCGGGGGATAGCGAAGAACACACACCCAACCCTACGATGCACCCGATAGATCGGAAAAGGGGCCCGCAGAGCCCGGATAAAGAAGTACCCACCGTGTGACCGCCGTGCCCATGCATGGCTTCCAAGAGGAGACAGATCATGGCGAAAAAGATGCATCCGACGCCGATGCTCGACGAGCTCGAGAGCGGCCCCTGGCCCAGTTTCGTGACCGGCCTCAAGCGCCTGGCCAAGGACAAGGACTACATGGTTGACCTCATGGGTCAGCTGGAGACCTCATACAAAACCCGCAAGGGCTACTGGAAGGGCGGCACGGTCGGCGTGTTCGGCTATGGCGGCGGCGTGATCCCGCGCTTCACCGAACTGAAGGATGCCGAGGGCAAGCCGCAGTTCCCCGACGCGGCCGAGTTCCACACCCTGCGCGTGCAGCCGCCACCCGGCATGCACTACACCACCGACGTGCTGCGCAAGATGGCCGACATCTGGGAACGCCACGGTTCGGGCCTGATCGCCTTCCACGGCCAGTCAGGCGACATCATGTTCCAGGGCGCCAAGACCGACAAGGTGCAGGCGGCCTTCGACGAGATCAACGAGCTGGGCTTCGACCTCGGCGGTGCCGGCCCGGCCGTGCGCACGTCCATGTCCTGCGTGGGCGCGGCGCGCTGCGAGCAGTCCTGCTTCGACGAGGCGAAGGCGCACCGCATGGTGCTCAACACCTTCACCGACGACATCCACCGTCCGGCCCTGCCCTACAAGTTCAAGTTCAAGTTCTCGGGCTGCTCGAACGACTGCATGAATTCGATCCAGCGCGCCGACATGGCCGTCATCGGCACCTGGCGCGACAACATGCGCACCGACGAGAAGCTGGCCCGCGCCTGGTTCCAGAAGCACGGCATGAACGAGCTGGTCAACGACGTGATCAACCGCTGCCCGACCAAGACCATCATGCTGAAAGAGGTCAAGGACGTGGCCAAGGGCGACAAGATCTCCAGCGTGAAGATCAACGACACCCAGTGCCTGGAGATCGACAACAGCAACTGTGTGCGCTGCATGCACTGCGTCAACGTCATGACCGGCGCCCTGGCCCACGGCACCGACACCGGCGCCACCATCCTGGTCGGCGGCAAGCGCACGCTCAAGATCGGCGACCTGATGGGCACCGTGGTCGTGCCGTTCATGAAGCTCAAGACCGACGAGGACTACAAGCAGCTGGTCGAGCTGGCCAAGCGCATCATCGACTTCTTCGCCGAGAACGCGCTGGAGCACGAGCGCACCGGCGAGATGATCGAGCGCATCGGCCTGGTCAACTTCCTCGAAGGCGTGGAGCTGGAGGTGGACCCGAACATGGTGGCCACCCCGCGCACCAACCCCTACGTGCGCACCGACGGCTGGGATGAGGAAGCCGCCAAGTACATGGCCCGCAAGCAGGCGGCCGGCTGATCCCCCGGAACCAGAACGCAACACTTCAGGAACACAGACATGGCTGAAATGCGTACCCCC
>JAJZUZ010000093.1 GCA_021845965.1 Pseudomonadota bacterium
AGCAGCGCCTCCTGCGCCTCCAGGTCCAGGCCGATCTGCTGCAGCGCCTCGCCCTGCACGCGGTGGCGGCGCAGCAGATCGAGCGCGCGGTGCTTGGCCGCGGTCATGAGCCAGGCGCCGGGGTTGGTCGGCACGCCCTCGGTGGGCCAGTGCTCCAGCGCGGCCACCAGGGCGTCCTGCGCCACCTCTTCGGCCAGCCCGATGTCGCGCAGCAGCCGCGCCGCGCCCGCCACGATGCGGGCGGACTCGATGCGCCAGACCGCGGCGATGGCCTGGTGGATGGCGGTGTGCATGCGGCCCGCTCCTCTACTGCGGCTGGGCCGGGAAGGCCGCCATGTCCATCCAGGCAAGCTCCCAGAGATGGCCGTCCGGATCCTCGAAGCCGTGCTGGTACATGAAGCCGTGGTCCACCGCGGCGCGCGGCACCTTGCCGCCCGCCTCCCAGGCCTTCTTCACCAGTGCGTCCACCTCGTCACGGCTGTTGCAGGACAGGCAGAGCAGCACCTCGGTGCTCTGGCGCGCATCGGCCAGCGGCTTGTGCGTGAAGGTCTGGCAGAAGGGCTCGCTCAGCAGCATGACGTAGATGTTGTCACTGACCACCATGCAGGCGGCCTTGTCGTCGGTGAACTGCGGGTTGAAGCCGTAGCCCAGGTTGGCAAAGAAGGTCTTGGAACGCGCGAGGTCGCGCACGGGCAGGTTGACGTAGATCTGCTGGTTCATGATGAATGTTCTGCGTTCAGGGGGTGGCGGTCAGCTCGGCCTGCAGGCGGTCGAAGTTCTCTTCGTTGGCGGGGATGGCGATACGGGCCACGGCATCGCGCGTGGCGGCGTCGTCGAAACGCATGCGCCAGCTGAGCCAGGTGCCGCCGCCCTGCGGACTGAGCGTGATGGTCATGTGAAAGTGCGGCGCGTTCACGTGCTCCAGCACGATGCGTCCCGGCGCCTCGACGGCATGGAACACGCTGCGGTTGGGATAGTCCTTGCCGTCGGGCCCGTGCATGGTGAAGCGCCACTCGCCGCCGGGGCGGAACTCGAACACGTCGAAGCTGTTGCGAAAGCCCGCCGGCCCCCACCAGCGCGCCAGGCGCTGCGGATCGGCGAAGGCGGCGTACAGGGCCTCGCGCGGCTGGCTGAAATGGCGCGTGCTGAGGATCTCGCGGGGGTCGGGGATGGCGGTGTCCATGGGGTACTCCAGGTTCAGGTCTGCTCGGCACGGGCCTTGAGGGCGGTGAGACCGCTCTCGAAGTCGCGGCCGATCATGTCGTCCATGTTGAGAAAGACGCCCATCAACCTGGCCACGTAGGGACTGGTGCCTTGCATGGCCCAGGTGACTTCGGTGGCGTCGCCACGCGGCACCAGCGTGAAGGTGATGGTGTTGCTGGCCTGCATGGGCTCCGTCATGTCCAGGCGCATCGTCACCTGCTGCGCCTGGCTGCCGGTGATCTCCAGGCTGCCCGCGCCCACGTCGCGGTTGCCCTTGAATTCATAACGCGCGCCAGGTCCCGCCGTGGGACCGCGGTAGCTGCCCTGCAGGGCCGGATCCTTCTTCTCGTAGGGGTTCCAGGTGTTGAACTGGCGCAGGTCGTTGATCAGCGCGTGGATCTTTGCCGGCGGTGCCTGGATGCGCAGGCTGCGCTGCAGGGCGAAGGTATCGGGCCGCGTTGCGGCGTAGGCAAGCACGCCGGCCACGACCAGCACCGCGACGATCAAAGTGGTCTTCAGCATGAAATCCCCCTCAGCGCAGCAGGTGCGCGAAGTCTTCTTCCTCGTAGAGGGGACGCACCTCGATTTCGGCGGCCAGGCCTTCACCCACCGGGTTGGGGAAACGGCGCGTCCATTCCAGCGCCTCCTCGCGCGAGCGCACCTGGATCAGCGTGTAGCCGGCAATCAGTTCCTTGCTTTCGGTGAACGGCCCGTCGATGACCTTGCGCTCCCGGCCTTCGTAGCGGATGCGCCAGCCCTGGGAACTGGGCTTGAGACCCGAGGCATCGAGCAGCACACCGGCGCGGGCCAGCTCTTCATGGAAGGTGCCCATCACCTCCATCAGCGCTTTCATATTGGGGGGAAAGACGCCGGTTTCCGATTGCGGCGTCGCCTTGACGATGATCATGCAGCGCATGCTGGCTCTCCTTCCGTGGCTACGCAGCCCGCACACCGGGCTGACAACATCACGACGAACGAGGCCTCCCGATTTCGACACAGGCCACCCCGGGGAAAACCCGGGGGAAGCCAAGATCAGTCTGCATCCTCGTAGCAGGGCCCCACGCCGCGCACCTCCACGGTGCACCACTCGGCCGCCGGGCAGGCCTGGGCAAGCGCCACCGCCTCGGCCCGGGTCTTGCAGTCGATCAGGAAGAAGCCACCCACCATTTCCTTGGCTTCGGCGAAGGGGCCGTCGGTCACGGCGGCCTGGCCATTGCGTACCTGCACGCGCACGGCCTTGTTCTGGGAGCTCAGGGATTCGACGGCGAGCAACTGGCCACGGGCGCGCAGCTCTTCGGCGAACTGCTGCATGCGCGCGTAGACCGCGCGCCCCTCGTCCTCGCTGCGGGTCTGGCGCTGCCCCGGGGGTTCCACCATCAGCAACATATAGGGCATGAAGCGCTCCTCCCTCGTGTGTCCGGCCCACGAATCGGCCTGAAGACATGATACGGGGCCAGCGTGGCGATGGGATAACCCCCCGGGGCTCCGCACGCAGGATCCGCGGCGGGCACCGCCCGCCGAAATGAAAAAAGCCGGTCGGGACCCGACCGGCTTGGCTGCGGAGGTGGTGCGCGCTTACTGCTTGATCGCCTCGACCTGGATCACCAGGCGAACTTCCTTGGGGAAGCCGTACTGGATGCCGTAGTTCACGCCGTAGGCGGTGCGGTCGATGGTGGCCTCGAAGTCGCCGCCGCAGACTTCACGCTTGAGCATGGGGCTCTGGTAGCAGTTGAAGTGCTTGGCCTTCAGGATCACCGGGTTGGTCTTGTCCATCAGCGTCAGCATGCCGCTGACTTCGCTCACCTGGTCGCCGTTGAAGGTGAACTTGTCGGCGCTGAACTTGGCGGTGGGGAAGTTGTCGGTGTCGAAGAAGTCCGCGCTGCGCAAGTGCTTGTCAAAAGCGGCCGAGCCCGAATTGATGGAGGCCATGTCGATGGTCAGGTCCACCTTGCCGGTCTTGGCGGCCTTGTCCAGCTGCACCGTGCCCTGCTTCTTGTCCCAGCGGCCGCGGTTGGTCGAGGTGCCGAAGTGGCTGATCTCGAACGTGACGTAGGTGTGGTTGGGGTCCATGGCATAGGTGGCCGATTCGGCCTGGGCGGCACCGGCAGCCAGGGTGGCAGCGGCAACGAGAGCGTAGGCGAGTTTGCGCATGTGATGGGTCTCCTGTGAGAGCGTGGGTTGAGGAAAGGGGAAGAGCAACTTACAACTTGCCCACGCCGCTGAGCGCGAGCTTGAACTTGACCTGCACGTCGTCGGCCACCATGGAGGTGTCGGACCATTCGCCCTCGCCGATCTTGAAGACCAGGCGCTTGAGCGTGAAGGCGCCGACGGCGGTGGTGGTGGCGCCCGACTGCGTGAGCGTCACCGGCACCAGCACATCCTGGCTGCTGCCCTTGATGGTCAGCTTGCCGGCGACTTCGTACTTGCCACCGCCCAGCGCCTTGACCGTGCTGGACTGGAAGGTGGCCTGCGGGAACTTGGGCACGTTGAACCACAGCGGCTTGGGCAGCTCGTTGTCGACTTCGGGCGCGCCCAGAGTGGCGCTGCCGGTATCGACCGTGAAGGCAATCTTGCTGGTGGCAGGCTTGGCGGGGTTGAAGTTCACCTGCGCGTCGAACTTGCGGAAGTGCCCTTCCACCGGCACGCCCATCTGCTTGCTGACGAAGGCGACTTCGCTTTGCGCCGGCAGCAGCTTCTGCTGGGCCTGGGCCGTCAGGGCCAGGCCCAGGGCCAGCGCGGACAGGCTGAGGGTACGGATCAGTTGCATGGGAAATGTCCTTCTGTGGTTGATCAGGCGCGGCCGGGCAGCATGCGCGCCATCAGGCCATCGCGGTCGATGAACTGGTGCTTCAGCGCCGCCGCCACGTGCAGCAGCACCAGGGCCGCCATGGCATAGGCCGCATAACCATGCCAGGGCTTGATGGCTTCGGCCAGCGCCTTGTCGGCCGCGACGAAATCGGGCAGCGGCAGCACACCGAAGACCACGATGGGGAAGCCGGCCGCCGAGCTGTAGGCCCAGCCCAGCAGCGGCACGGCAAAGAACAGCAGGTACAGCGCGTAGTGGGTGCCGTGATGCGCCCAGTGCTGCCAGGCCGGCATGGCCCGGGCCACGGCGGCGGGCAGCTCGGGCGGGCGATGCGTCAGGCGCCACAGCAGGCGCAGGAACGACAACGTGAGCACCACGATCCCGGCCCACTTGTGATAGTTGTACAGCTTCACGCGCTGGGGCGAGAAGGGGAGGTCGGCCATGTACAGGCCGACGATGAAAAGCGCCAGCAGCATCAGGGCCAGCAGCCAGTGCAGGGCCATGGCGATGCCACTGTAGCGGCCGGCGGGGCGGGAGGACTTGTTCATCCAGGCAAGTCTAGGCACGGGATCCGTTTTTGTTTTTGAAGTGCGTTGTCGATTCAATTCAGAAAAATTGAAATGACAGCGGGCGGACAGACAGCGGCCGGCCGCGCGGCCGCCGCTGCTGTGAGCGGGCATCCCTGCGGCAAGTTCCCACCCATCCGGGAAAACCTGGGGGCCTGGCGCCGTTTCCGGGCCGGATTCTCCAGCAATTTTTCATATTGCGGCAGATTATTCATCGTTTATCCGATTTTTTTGCTTAATTCGCTTAAATCGCTTTACACGATTCAATCGATTCGATATTCTGCCGACCTGTTATACCCCTAGCCCCATTCCGGAGGAAACCGCATGAACCCGACCGCAAGCCCCCAGACCAGTGCCCGCGCCACGGCCGCCACCGCCGGCACCACCGTGCCGGCCATCAGCGAATTCCTGGCTTTCAAGCTGGGCCGGGAGGAGTACGGCATCGACATCCTGCGCGTGCAGGAAATCCGCTCCTACGAGCCGCCCACCCGCATGGCCAATGCGCCGGCCTTCATCAAGGGGGTCATCAACCTGCGCGGCGTCATCGTGCCCATCATCGACATGCGGCTGAAGTTCAACCTGGAACAGGCCAACTACGACGCCTTCACCGTGGTGATCGTGCTCAACATCGGCCGCCAGGTGGTGGGCATGGTCGTGGACGCCGTGTCCGACGTGATCAGCCTCAGCCCCAGCCAGCTCTGCCCGGTGCCGGAGTTCTCCTCCACCGTCGACAGCGACCATCTGCTGGCCATCGGCCAGGTGGACCAGCGCATGCTGATCCTGCTGGATATCGAGAAGCTCATGACCAGCCCCGACATGGGCCTGGGCGGCGATCGCCTGCAGTAAGGACCGATAGACAAGCACTCTGGGAGAGATTCATGCACTTTGCCAATATGAAAGTGGGCGCCCGCCTGGGCCTGGGTTTTGCGCTGGTCATCCTGGCCGGCATCGTGGTTGCCATCTTCGGCCGCATCCAGCTCGGGCGCGCCACCGACGAGGTGCAGCTGCTGGTCGAAGACCGCATGGTCAAGGTCGAACAGATCAATCAGGCCAAGGACAACCTGAACCTGGTCGCGCGCGCCGTGCGCAACATTGCGCTGACCAATGACGAGCACGACATGCTGGCCGAGAAGAAGCGGATCGAGGACGCCCGTGCGCGCAACACGGAGGTGCTCAAGTCGCTGAAGGAGAGCATCCGCAGCGAGCAAGGCCGCGCCCTGCTGCAGAAGATCGATGAGATTCGCACGCCCTACAACGCGGCGACCGACAAGTCCATCGCCCTGGGCCTGGCCAACAGGAACGAGGAGGCGCGCGATGTCCTGATCAAGGAAAACCGCCCGCTGCAGGCTGCCTACTTCAAGACGCTGGAAGAACTCAGCGCCCTGCAGAAAGAGTCCATGAACGAGTCGGCCCGGAAGGTGCAGGGCATCGCCACCAGCACCGGGGTGCTGATGCTGATCATCGCCACGGTCGCCGCCCTGGCCGGCGCTGTCATCGCCTGGGCCCTCACCCGCTCCATCACGCGCCAGCTCGGCGGCGAGCCGGACTATGCCTCCAACGTGGCGCGCGAGATCGCCGCCGGCAACCTGGCCGTGGACGTGCGCGTGCCGGCCGGCGACCAGAGCAGCCTGCTGGCCAATATGAAGACCATGCGCGACAGCCTGGCCCAGGTGGTGGCCCGTGTGCGCTCCGGCTCCGAGTCGGTCGCTTCCGCCAGCACGCAGATCGCCGAAGGCAACAACGACCTCTCGGGCCGCACCGAGGAACAGGCCAGCGCGCTGGAGGAGACCGCCGCCTCGATGGAGGAGCTGAGCTCCACCGTCAAGCAGAACGCCGACAACGCCCGCCAGGCCAACCAGCTGGCGCAGAGCGCCTCGACCGTCGCCGTCAAGGGCGGTGAGGTGGTGGCGCAGGTGGTCGACACCATGAGCGGCATTAACGCGTCGAGCAAGAAGATCGCCGACATCATCAACGTCATCGACGGCATCGCCTTCCAGACCAACATCCTGGCCTTGAACGCCGCGGTGGAAGCGGCGCGCGCCGGCGAGCAGGGCCGTGGCTTTGCGGTCGTGGCCGGCGAGGTGCGCAACCTGGCGCAACGCAGCGCCGAAGCCGCCAAGGAGATCAAGGCCCTGATCACCGACAGCGTAGGCCGCGTGGAGCAAGGCACGGTGCTGGTGGATCAGGCCGGCGCCACCATGAACGAAGTGGTCACCGCCATCCGCCGCGTGACCGACATCATGGGCGAGATCAGTGCCGCCAGCGCCGAGCAGAGC
Source organism: Pseudomonadota bacterium (assembly GCA_021845965.1). Taxonomy (GTDB): domain Bacteria; phylum Pseudomonadota; class Gammaproteobacteria; order Burkholderiales; family Burkholderiaceae_C; genus Hylemonella. The sequence continues at coordinate 6,852 of JAJZUZ010000093.1, forward strand.
GCCGGCGTGGCCCAGGTGGGCGAGGCCGTGGTGCAGATGGACCAGGCCACGCAGCAGAACGCCGCGCTGGTGGAAGAGATGGCCGCCGCCGCCGGCAGCCTGAATACCCAGGCGCAGGAACTGGTGCAGGCGGTGGCGGTATTCAGGCTGGCCCAGGGTGCCGACACCGCCGTGGCGGTGAGCCGCGTGGCCACACGCAACACCGACGCCGCCGGCAAGGCCTACAGCGGCCCCGAGCGCCGCAGCCCCCAGCGGGCCACCAACGTGGCGCGCATTCACACCCAGCCTGCGGCCGCCTCCAAGCCGGCCGCCAAGACCGGCACCGACGACTGGGAAAGTTTCTAAACCCCAAGCCGCCGGGCCCCGGGCCCGGCCTGTCCTGACACGTTCTCCATGAGCAGCCTTTCCACTTCTGTCCAGCGCATCTACCAATTTATCTGGAATGCGAATCCGGCGCACCATCCGCAGCGGTCGGGCGTCTACCTCACACGCAACGACCGCGGCCAGGAGTGGTTCCGCTACTTTGACGCCCGCCTGGGCGACTGGTACATGAGCTGGGCCGAGACGCGCAGCCGCGGCCAAGGGAGCGGCGCGCGCCTCAGCCACGCGGCGTTGCCCTCCGAGGTGGCGGCCTGGGCACAACGTACGCGCACGGTGCGCGTCTGACGATTGCTGCAAGGCCGCAGGTGCCGGCATATGCAGATACCTCATTCGAAACGGGATCCAACCATGCTTCAACTCAACAATCTGACCATCGCCAAGCGACTCGGCCTCCTGATTGCCAGTGCGTGCGCGGGAATCGCCATCCTGGTGGGCATCTTCATGGTGTCGGAGCGCACCCTGCTGATGAACGAGCGCAAGGCTGCGGTCCAGCAGGCCGTCGAGACAGCCTATGGCCTGCTGGCCCACTACCACACGCAATTCACCGAGGGCAAACTGCCCGAGGACGAGGCCAAGCGACTCGCGCTCGCAAGCATCAAGCCCCTGCGCTTCGGTGCGGACGGCTACTTCTGGATCAATGACCTGAATCAGGTGATGGTGATGCATCCGATCAAGGCTGAAATGGTTGGCAAGGACCAGACCGACTTCAAGGATGCCAAGGGTAGCTACATCTACCGGGAGTTCGTCAAGATCGTCAAGGCCGAAGGAGCCGGCTTCGTCTCCTACTTCTTTCCGAAGCCCGGCAGCAGCGCACCGATGCCCAAGGTGGCCTACGTCAAGGGCTTCCAGCCTTGGGGCCTGGTGATCGGCGCCGGCGTTTATGTCGACACGGTGGACACGGCCGTGGCGGACCGCGCCGTCGTCCTGGGGGTAAGTGCCCTGGTGCTGGCAGTCGCCCTGCTCGGTGTCGGCCTGCTGATCAGCCGCAGCGTCGTGCGCCAGTTGGGGGGTGAACCCGCCTACGCCAACGCCATCACCCACCGCATGGCGCAGGGCGACCTGACGGTGGACATCCACCTGCGCGAGGGCGACAACGCCAGCCTGCTGCACGGCATCAAGTCCATGCGCGACAACCTGAGGCGCATCGTGGGCCAGGTGCGCACCGGCAGCGAGTCCGTGGCCACTGCCAGCGCCGAGATCGCCCAGGGCAACCAGGACCTGAGCGCCCGCACCGAAAGCCAGGCCAGCGCGCTGGAAGAAACCGCCGCCTCGATGGAAGAACTGGGCTCCACCGTACGGCAGAACGCCGACAACGCCCGCCAGGCCAACCAGCTGGCCCAGAGCGCCAGCACCGTGGCCGTCCAGGGCGGCGAGGTGGTGGCCCAGGTGGTCGACACCATGAAGGGCATCAACGACAGCTCGCGCAAGATCGCCGACATAG
>JAJZUZ010000009.1 GCA_021845965.1 Pseudomonadota bacterium
GGCTGCGTGAAGTCCGCTGGACACACTGCCATCCATCGGAGCGCCCGAATGCGGCCGCTGGCAAGCTTCCGCTCTTGGCAGAGACCTGACTTTCGTGGCTATCAGCTGGACCGGCAGCAATCGCTGCGTAGCAGCCCCTCAACGACGGCATGAGATGGATCGGCGAGAGGCTGCTGATGGGTGGCACCCAAAGGTCCTGAAAATTTTGGCCCATTTTCGATGGGCTAAACGTGGGCCAAATTTGGGCCAAAAACAAAAACGCCCACTATCAAGTGGGCGTTTACTGTAGCGGGCTACCGCTATTTTGTTTGGTTGCGCGAGGAGGATTTGAACCTCCGACCTTTGGGTTATGAGCCCAACGAGCTACCAGGCTGCTCCATCGCGCGGTAATCCAATATTATAGCCTACTTTTATTCAGCCTTCGGCGCTTCGCTCACTTCGGGGCGATCCACCAGCTCGACCAGGGCCATGGGCGCGTTGTCGCCGACGCGGAAACCCATCTTCAGGATGCGGGTGTAACCACCCGGGCGGGTCTTGAAGCGCGGGCCCAGGTCGTTGAACAGCTTGGTCACGCTGTCGCGGCTGCGCAGGCGATCGAAGGCCAGGCGGCGGTTGGCCAACGTGGGCTCCTTGGCCAGGGTGATCATGGGCTCGACCACGCGACGCAGTTCCTTGGCCTTGGGGACCGTGGTCTTGATGACCTCGTGCTCGATGAGCGAGTTCATCATGTTGCGCAGCATGGCGAGGCGGTGCTCGCTGGTGCGGTTGAGTTTACGGAGTCCGTGCCCGTGACGCATGGTGTTTACCTTTCCTTATCTTAAAAAACGGCCGTATCAGGTACCGCTAGTTCACCAAGTTCGTTGAGCGTTCGGCGTCGGGAGTAGAGCGTGAAATTCACGCTGAACGCCCAACGCAGGACGCTCAACCTCTTTAACGCTTTTCGAGCGCGGCCGGCGGCCAGTTCTCGAGTTTCATGCCCAGGGTCAGGCCGCGCGAAGCCAGCACTTCCTTGATTTCGTTGAGCGACTTGCGACCCAGGTTCGGGGTCTTGAGCAGCTCGTTCTCGGAACGCTGGATCAGGTCGCCGATGTAGTAGATGTTCTCGGCCTTCAGGCAGTTGGCCGAGCGCACGGTCAGTTCGAGCTCGTCGACCGGACGCAGCAGGATCGGGTCGAACTGGGCGCCGCCGCGCGGTGCCGGGGCTTCGAAGGCGGCGAGTTCGCTGCCCTCGAGCTGGGCGAACACAGCCAGCTGCTCCACCAGGATCTTGGCGGAAGCGCGCACGGCATCTTCAGCCGTGATGGCGCCGTTGGTCTCGATTTCGATGATCAGCTTGTCCAGGTCGGTGCGCTGCTCGACGCGGGCGCTCTCGACGGTGTAGCTCACGCGCTTGACCGGGGAGAACGAAGCGTCCAGCACGATGCGGCCGATCGACTTGCTCGGCTCGTCGCCGTGGCGGCGCAGGGTACCCGGCACATAGCCGCGGCCCTTCTCCACCTTGATCTGCATGTCGAGCTTGCCACCGGCCGACAGCGTGGCGATCACGTGGTCGGGGTTGATGATCTCGACGTCATGCGGGGTCTGAATGTCGGCAGCGGTGACGACGCCCTCGCCGTCCTTGCGCAGGCTCAGCGTGACCTCGTCGCGGTTGTGCAGCTTGAACACCACACCCTTGAGATTCAGCAGGATGTTGACCACGTCTTCCTGCACGCCGTCGATCGACGAGTACTCGTGCAGCACACCGGCGATGGTCACCTCGGTGGCAGCGTAACCCGGCATCGACGACAACAGGACACGGCGCAGCGCGTTGCCCAGCGTGTGGCCGTAGCCGCGCTCGAACGGCTCCAGCGACACCTTGGCGCGATTCGGGCCGAGTTGTTCGACGTTGATTGCTTTGGGTTTCAGCAGACTGGTTTGCATGCGGACTTCCTGTCAATACCCCCGGCTCGTTACACCGGTAAGGCTGGTGAAGCGCCCGGCCGGAATGCCTCCCGGCCGGGTACGAAAAACTACAAGGACGAGGTTGCAGCGCAACCTCGTTGTCACCCTGTTTAACGCGAGTACAACTCGACGATCAGCGATTCGTTGATGTCAGACCCAAACTCGTCGCGGTCCGGCACCTTCTTGAAGGTGCCCTCGGCCTTGTCGATGTTAACCTCAACCCAGGCGGGGATACCGACCTGCTGGGCCAGTTGCAGCGCCTCGACCACGCGGTTCTGCTTCTTGGACTTTTCACGCACGGCAATCACGTCACCGGTCTTGACCGAGTAGGACGGGATGTTCACGGGCTGGCCGTTCACGGTGATCGCCTTGTGCGACACCAGCTGGCGCGCCTCGGCGCGGGTGGAGCCGAAGCCCATGCGGTAGACGACGTTGTCCAGGCGGGACTCGAGCAGGAATAGCAGGTTGGCGCCGGTGTTGCCCTTGCGGCGGTCGGCTTGCTCGAAGTAGCGGCGGAACTGGCGCTCCAGCACGCCGTACATGCGCTTGACCTTCTGCTTTTCACGCAGCTGCAGGCCGAAGTCGGAGGTGCGGGCACCCGAGGTGCGACCATGCTGGCCGGGCTTGGAGTCGAACTTGGCCTTGTCGCTGATCGAGCGGCGGGCGCTCTTGAGGAACAGGTCGGTGCCTTCGCGGCGGGAGAGTTTGGCCTTGGGGCCGAGATTGCGTGCCACTTGAACTTCCTTCTATGTCAACTGCCACAGCGTTTCACTGTGGGAGCCACCAGCCAGGGGCCGGTGGCGGTGGGCTTGGTTGAACGAAAAACTGTCTGGCGCGCCGCTTAGATGCGACGACGCTTCTGCGGACGGCAGCCGTTGTGCGGGACCGGCGTCACGTCGGAGATGGTGTTGATGCGGATGCCCAGGGCAGCCAGCGCACGCACCGACGATTCACGACCGGGACCGGGGCCCTTGATCTCGACGTCGAGATTCTTGATGCCCTGCTCGATGGCCGCGCGGCCGGCCACTTCGGACGCCACCTGGGCGGCGAACGGGGTGGACTTGCGCGAACCCTTGAAGCCCTGGCCACCGGAGGAGGCCCAGGACAGGGCATTGCCCTGACGGTCGGTGATCGTGATGATCGTGTTGTTGAAAGAGGCGTGCACGTGGGCGACGCCGTCGGCCACGTTCTTGCGAACCTTCTTGCGCACACGCTGCGCGGCAGTATTGGCGGGAGCTTTAGCCATGGTGTTCTTTCAATACCAGTTTATTTCTTCAGCGCTGCAGCACCCTTGCGCGGACCCTTGCGGGTGCGGGCGTTGGTGCGGGTACGCTGGCCGCGCATGGGCAGGCCACGGCGATGACGGAAGCCGCGGTAGCAGCCGATGTCCATCAGGCGCTTGATGTTCATCGTGGTTTCGCGGCGCAGGTCACCCTCGATGGTGATCTGGGCGATCTGGTCGCGGATTTTTTCCAGGTCGGCGTCGGTCAGATCCTTGACCTTCTTGGAATATGCAATGCCGCAGGCATCGCAAATCTTGCGAGCGCTCGTGCGACCAATGCCAAAGATGGCGGTCAGGCCAATTTCAGCATGCTTGTGCGGCGGAATGTTGATGCCAGCGATACGTGCCATGTTCGTCCTCTAAAACTCTTGCAATCAGCCCTGACGCTGCTTGTGGCGCGGATCCGTGCAGATCACGCGCACCACGCCCTTGCGGCGGATGATTTTGCAGTTGCGGCAAATTTTCTTGACCGAAGCCGAAACTCTCATTTCACTCTCCTAAAACTTCTTTAGCCTGGCCCCGGACCGTCCGGAACCTGCAAATTCATTTCGCCCTGAATACGATTCTTGCGCGGGTCAAGTCGTAAGGCGTCAACTCGACCGTCACCTTGTCACCCGGCAGGATGCGAATGTAGTGCATGCGCATCTTGCCGGAGATATGTCCCAGAACGACGTGGCCGTTTTCCAGCTTCACGCGAAAGGTCGCGTTCGGCAGGTTTTCCACCACCTCGCCTTGCATCTGAATCACATCGTCTTTTGCCATCCCTCTCAGGCCCCCAGCGTCGGCTTGAAGTTGGCCTTCTTGAGCAGCGACTCGTACTGCTGCGACATCAGGTAGTTCTGCACCTGGGCCATGAAGTCCATGGTCACCACCACGATGATCAGCAGCGAGGTACCGCCGAAGTAGAACGGCACGTTGTACTTCAGGATCAGGAACTCGGGCAGCAGGCAGACAAAGGTGATGTAGATCGCACCCGCCAGCGTCAGACGCAGCAGAATCTTGTCGATGTACTTCGCCGTCTGGTCACCCGGACGGATGCCCGGGATGAAGGCGCCGCCCTTCTTCAGGTTGTCCGCCGTCTCACGGCTGTTGAACACCAGCGCCGTATAGAAGAAGGCGAAGAAGATGATCGCCGAGGCGTACAGCATGACATAGATTGGTTGACCCGGGGTCAGGCTGCCCGCGATGTCCTTCAGCCACAGCATCGACTCGCCACTGCTGAACCAGCTCACGATGGTGGCCGGCAGCAGGATGATGGACGAGGCGAAGATGGGCGGAATCACGCCGGCCATGTTCAGCTTCAGGGGCAGGTGCGACGACTGGCCACCATAGACCTTGTTGCCCACCTGGCGCCGCGCATAATTCACCAGGATCTTGCGCTGGCCGCGTTCGACAAACACCACGAACCAGGTCACCAGGGCGATCACCACCACGATGAACAGGGCGACGATGACGCTCATGGCGCCGGTACGCACCAGCTCCAGCAGGCCGCCGATGGCGTTGGGCAGGCCCGCGGCGATACCGCCGAAGATCAGGATCGAGATCCCGTTGCCCAGACCACGTTCGGTGATCTGCTCACCCAGCCACATCAGGAACATGGTGCCCGCGGTCAGCGTCACCACGGCGGTGATGCGGAAGCCGAAACCGGGCGCCATCACCAGGCCAGGCGAGCTCTCCAGCGCAATGGCAATGCCCAGCGACTGGAACAGGGCCAGGCCCACGGTGCCGTAGCGCGTGTACTGCGTGATCTTGCGACGGCCGGCCTCGCCTTCCTTCTTGATCTGCTCGAAGGCGGGCAGCACGTAGGTCAGCAGCTGCATGATGATCGACGCCGAGATGTAGGGCATGATGCCCAGCGCGAACACCGTGAAGCGCGACAGCGCGCCACCCGAGAACATGTTGAACAGACTCAGGATGCCGCCCTGCTGGCCCTGGAAGAGCTTGCCCAGTTGGTCCGGGTTGATGCCCGGCACCGGGATGTGTGCGCCTATGCGATACACCACCAGTGCCAGCAGCAGGAAGACCAGCCGGCGACGCAGGTCGCCGAACTTGCCGGTCTTTGCAATCTGAGCCGCGTTCGTTGCCACTTCGTTCTTCTTTCAGGTACCTGTCAGATTCAGGCCACGCTGCCGCCGGCGGCCTCGATGGCTGCCTTGGCGCCCGCGGTGGCACCGATGCCGTTGAGCTTCACGGCCTTCTTGATCTCGCCCGACTTGATGACCTTGACGACCTTGGCCAGCTCGCTGACCAGACCGGCCTGCTTGAGCGTCAGCATGTCGACCGTGTCAGCACCCAGCTGCTGCAGGGTGCTGAGGGTGATCTCGGCATTGAACTTCAGCAGGTGCGACTTGAAGCCGCGCTTGGGCAGACGGCGATGCATGGGCATCTGGCCGCCTTCGAAGCCGACCTTGTGGTAGCCGCCCGAACGGGACTTCTGACCCTTGTGACCGCGACCGGCGGTCTTGCCCAGGCCGGAGCCGATACCGCGACCGACGCGGCGCTTGGCGTGCTTGGCGCCCGCTGCGGGCTTGATGGTATTCAGTTGCATCGTCGGCCTCTCAGAGAACCTTGACCAGATAGCTGATCTTGTTGATCATGCCGCGCACGGCAGGGGTGTCCTGCAGTTCGCTCACGCTGTTCAGCTTGCGCAGGCCCAGGCCACGCACGGTGGCGCGGTGGGATTCCTTGCAGCCGATCGGGCTGCGCACCAGCTGAACCTTGACGGTTTGTTGCTTAGTCATGTCGAAACTCCCGATCAGGCGAAGAGTTCTTCAACGGTCTTGCCGCGCTTGGCCGCCACAGCTGCAGGCGTGCTGCAGTTGTTCAGGGCGTCCAGGGTGGCACGAACCATGTTGTAGGGGTTGGTCGAACCGTGGCTCTTGGCCACGATGTCGGTGATGCCCATCACCTCGAAAACGGCGCGCATCGGGCCGCCGGCGATGATGCCGGTACCCTTGGGAGCGGGCGCCATCATCACGGAGGCAGCGCCGTGACGGCCCACCACCTGGTGATGCAGCGTGCCGTTCTTGAGCGACACCTTGAGCATGTTGCGGCGGGCTTCTTCCATGGCCTTCTGCACGGCAGCAGGCACTTCCTTGGACTTGCCCTTGCCCATGCCGACGCGGCCGTCGCCGTCACCCACCACGGTCAGTGCGGCGAAACCCAGGATACGGCCACCCTTGACCACCTTGGTCACGCGGTTGACCGCGATCATCTTCTCGCGCAGACCGTCCTCGGGACCCTCGGCCCCTTTGCCCTGCATTTTTGCTTGAACTTTAGCCATCTTAAATTCCGATCTGCTTAGAACTGCAAGCCCGCTTCGCGTGCGGCATCGGCCAGCGCCTTGACGCGACCGTGGTACGCAAAACCTGCGCGATCAAATGCCACCTTCTCCACACCGGCGGCCTTGGCCTTCTCGGCGATGCGCTTGCCAATCAGCTGGGCCGCGGCGGCGTTGCCACCCTTGCCCGAGCCACCCAGCGACTTGCGCACTTCGGCTTCCGCGGTGGAGGCGCTGGCAAGCACCTTGGCACCGTCGCCGGAGATCACGCTGGCGTAGATGTGCAGATTGGTGCGGTTCACGGTCAGACGCGCCACGCCCTGCTGGGCGATACGGATGCGGGTCTGACGTGCACGGCGAAGACGCTGCTCTTTCTTGGTCATCATGGTGCAGCTCCTTACTTCTTCTTGGTCTCTTTGATCACGACCGTCTCATCCGCATAGCGGATGCCCTTGCCCTTGTAGGGCTCCGGGGGACGGACCGCGCGGATTTCCGCGGCGATCTGGCCGACGCGCTGGCGATCGGCCCCCTTGATCACGATTTCGGTCGGGGCCGGGGTCGCCACCGTGATGCCGGCAGGCATGTCGATGTTCACCGGATGGGAGTAACCCACGGCCAGGTTCAGCTTGGCGCCCTGGGCCTGGGCCTTGTAGCCCACGCCGATCAGCGTCAGCTTCCTCTCGAAGCCCTTGCTCACGCCGGTCACCATGTTGTTCACCAGCTGGCGCATGGTGCCGCTCATGGCATTGGCTTCACGGGACTCGTTGACAGGGGCAAAGCTCAGCTTGCCACCCTCGTTGTTCACCTTGACCAGGGCGGACTGGGCCAGCGACAGCGTGCCACCGGCACCCTTGACGCTGATCTGGTCAGCCTTGATGGAAACATCCACCCCGGCGGGGATGGTTACAGGCATTTTTCCTACGCGGGACATCTCAGTTTCTCCTCAATGCCTTAGGCCACGTAGCACAGCACTTCGCCGCCGACACCGGTGGCGCGCGCCTTGCGATCGGTCATGACGCCCTTGGGGGTCGTCACGATGGCCACACCCAGACCATTCTGGACCTGGGGGATGGCGTCGCGACCCTTGTACACGCGCAGGCCGGGACGGCTGACACGCTCGATACGCTCGATGACCGGACGGCCGGCGTAGTACTTCAGGGCAATTTCCAGCTCGGACTTGCCACCTTCGGACTTCACCTTGAAGCCGTCGATGTAGCCCTCGTCCTTCAGCACCTGGGCGATGGCAATCTTCACCTTGGAAGAAGGCACCGACACCGAGGTCTTGGCCACCATCTGCGCGTTACGGATACGCGTCAGCAGGTCGGCGATGGGATCACTCATGCTCATCTCTAATCTCCTGCTTACCAGCTGGCCTTGGTGACACCAGGGATGTCACCGGCGAAAGCCATTTCACGGATCTTGGCACGGGCCAGACCGAACTGGCGGAAGGTGCCACGCGGACGACCGGTGATCTCGCAACGGTTGCGCTGACGCGTGGGGTTGGCGTTGCGCGGGAGCTTCTGCAGGCCCAGGCGGGCGGCTTCACGCTCTTCGTCGCTACGCTTCATGTCGGTGGCGATCGCCTTCAGTTCCGCGTATTTCTGCGCGTACTTGGCGACCAGTTTCTCGCGCTTGAGTTCGCGCTGGATCAAAGCTACTTTAGCCACAGGTCACCTCAGTTCTTGAAGGGGAATTTGAAGCCGGCGAGCAGTGCCTTGCACTCTTCGTCGGTCTTGGCCGTGGTCGTGATGCTGATGTTCAGACCGCGCAGCGCATCCACCTTGTCGTACTCGATCTCGGGGAAGATGATCTGCTCTTTGACGCCGATGTTGTAGTTGCCACGACCGTCGAAGGCGCGGCCGGAGATACCACGGAAGTCACGCACGCGCGGCAGGGCCACGGTGACGAAACGGTCCAGGAATTCGTACATCTGCACGCCGCGCAGGGTCACCATGCAGCCGATGGGCTGCTGCTCGCGGATCTTGAAACCGGCGATGGCCTTCTTGGCCTTGGTCACGACGGGCTTCTGACCAGCGATCTTGGTCAGGTCGCCGACGGCGTTGTCCATCACCTTCTTGTCGGCGACGGCTTCGCTCACACCCATGTTCAGGGTGATCTTGGTCAGGCGCGGCACCTCCATGGGCGACTTGTAGCCGAACTTCTTGGTGAGCTCGGGAACAACCTTCTCGCGGTAGATATCTTGAAAACGTGCCATGGTCATGCCGCCTTGATTTCTTCGCCGCTGGACTTGTAGACGCGCACGCGCTTGCCGTCAGCCAGGAGCTTGATGCCGACGCGGTCGGCCTTGCCGGTCGCCGCATTGAAAATGGCCACATTGGACTGGTGGATGGGCATGGCCTTCTCCACGATGCCGCCGGTGGTGCCCTTCATGGGGTTGGGCTTGGCGTGCTTCTTCACCAGGTTCACACCATCGACCACCACATGGGTGTCATCCTTGCGCAGCGCAACCTTGCCGCGCTTGCCCTTGTCGCGCCCGGTGAGGACGATGACTTCGTCGCCTTTGCGAATCTTGTTCATGGCGCTTCCTTACAGAACTTCCGGAGCCAGGGACACGATCTTCATGAACTTCTCGGTACGCAGTTCGCGTGTGACCGGGCCGAAGATGCGGGTGCCGATGGGCTCCAGCTTGTTATTGAGCAGCACGGCGGCATTGCCGTCGAACTTGACCAGGGAGCCATCGCCACGGCGGATGCCCTTGGAGGTACGAACCACCACAGCGCTGTAGACCTCGCCCTTCTTGACGCGGCCGCGCGGAGCAGCTTCCTTGATGCTCACCTTGATGACGTCGCCCACACTGGCGTAGCGACGCTTGGAACCGCCGAGCACCTTGATGCACAAAACGGACTTCGCGCCGGTGTTGTCGGCGACTTCTAACCGAGATTCAGTCTGGATCATTTCAATATTCCCAACTTGCACCGGCAGGCAATGCTGCAAACCGGTCAGTCTTGGGCCCGTCGTCCACGGCGCGAACCACTCGCACCGCTTCTTGTTTGGGCAGAAACCTTCGCTTTTTTGGAGCGAAGCCCGCAATTCTGCCAAAGATTCCCGGCAGCGTCAAGTACCCTGAGCGGCCGGCCAGCGCAGGTAGTCCTGCGCCAGGGCCAGAAACCCGTCCAGGTTCGGATCCAGTCCCGTCTCCTCTCCCAGGACGCCGGCAACAGCCGGCGCCAGCTCCATGGCCAACGCCGCGTCGAGAAAGAGCAGTCGACTCCGGCGCGCCAGCACATCTTCGACAGTTAGCGCATACTCATGGCGAGCGGCAAAACGGACCATGGCCTCACTCAGGCCCGGCGCCAGCTCCCGCCCCGCACCGGGCAGGGCGGACACCGCCTGGGCTTCGCTGCCATATATAGAGAGGTCCGGCGCGGCCTGAAGGGACGCCGCGGCCGCGGAACCAGCCCCTACCAGCCGCAGGCCGGCGCTCACACCCGACGTGCCGGCCGGCAGCAGGCCGGCGCGCCGGCAATGGGCCAGCACATCCTCGGCCATGGTGCGGTAGGTGGTCCATTTCCCCCCCGTCACGCTGACCAGGCCGCTGGGGCTGACCAGCACCGCGTGCTCGCGGCTGAGCTGGCGCGTGGCGGTGTCGTGGCCATCGTCCGGCCGCACCAGTGGTCGCAGCCCGACCCAGATGCTCAGCACGTCCGCCGGCGTCGGCGCCCGGGCCAGGTAACGCCCGGCCTCGCCCAGGATGAAGTCCAGCTCCGCGCGCAAGGGCCGCGGCTCGCGCGGCAGGTCGCTGCGCGGCGTGTCGGTGGTGCCCAGCACCAGCTTGCCGCGCCAGGGCACGGCGAACAGCACGCGGCCATCGGCCGTATGCGGCACCAGCAGCGCGTGGCCGCCAGGCAGGAAGGAACGGTCCACCACCACATGCACGCCCTGGCTGGGCGCCACCACGGGCCGCGCGGCCTGCCCCAGCGCGGCGCCATCCAGCTGGCGCAGCCCGTCCACCCACACGCCCGTGGCGTTGACGACACAGCGCGCGCGCACCTCGTGCGCCTGCCCCGACACCGCGTCCCGGCAGCGCAACCCGGCCACCCGCCCGTCCTCGTGCAACAGCGCCGTCACCTCGCAGTAGTTCAGCAACAGCGCGCCCTCGCGCGCCGCCGTGCGCGCCAGCGCGATTGCCAGACGGGCGTCGTCGAACTGGGCGTCCCAGTACAACACGCCCCCCCGCAGGCCGGCCCGCTGCAGATTGGGCAGCGCGGCCCGCGCCTGCGCCCGGCTCAGCAAGGTGGTGGGGCCCAGGCCGGCGCGCCCGGCCAGCAGGTCATACAGCTTGAGCCCGATGCCGTAGAACGGCGTCTGCCACCAGGCGTAGGACGGCATCACGAAAGAGAGCTTCGAGGCCAGATGCGGCGCGTTGCGCAACACGGTGCTGCGTTCATGCAGGGCCTCGCGCACCAGCGAGAGGTTGCCTTGCGCCAGGTAGCGCACGCCGCCGTGCAACAGCTTGGTGGAGCGCGAGGACGTGCCACCGGCAAAGTCATGCGACTCCAGCAGCAGCACCGAGTAGCCACGCGCGGCGGCGTCCAGTGCCACACCCAGGCCGGTGGCACCACCGCCCACCACCACCAGGTCCCAGGTGCGCGGCTCGGCCAGCCGCGCCAGCAGGTCGGCGCGGCGCGTCGGCAGCGGGGCAACGGGGTCCATCGGCTCAGTCCCGCGCCCAGCCGCGGGCCCGCTGCACCGCCTCGCGCCAGCGTGCCAGCTTGGCCCGGCGCGCCGCGGCAGCGAGCCGCGGCTCGAAACAGCGCGCCACCTGCCACTGCGCCGTCAGCTCGTCGGCGCCGGACCACAGGCCGGTCGCCAGCCCCGCCAGATAGGCTGCGCCCAGCGCCGTGGTCTCGGTGACGCGCGGGCGCACCACCGGCACCCCCAGCACATCGGCCTGCAGCTGCATCAGCAGGTCGTTGCGGCTGGCTCCGCCATCCACACGCAGCTCGCGCAGGGGCACACCGGCGTCCTGCCCCATGGCGTGGAACACGTCGGCCGTCTGCAGCGCAATCGCCTCCAGCGCCGCGCGGGCGATGTGCGCGCGCGTGGTCCCGCGGGTCATGCCCACCAGCGTGCCACGCGCGTGGCCATCCCAGTCCGGCGCGCCCAGCCCGGCGAAGGCTGGCACCAGGTACACATCCTGGGTGTCGGGCACGCTGGCCGCCAGCGTCTCCACCTCGGCCGCGCTCCTGATCATCTGCAGTCCGTCGCGCAGCCATTGCACCGTCGCCCCGGCCATGAAGACCGACCCTTCGAGGGCATAACAGGCCTGGCGCGGATCCAGGCCGCGGCCCGGCCCGACCCAGGCTACCGTACCCAGCAGCTGGTGACGGCTGGTCACGGCCGTGTTCCCCGTGTTCATGAGCATGAAGCAGCCGGTGCCGTAGGTGTTCTTGGCCATGCCGGGCGTGAAACAGGCCTGGCCGAAGGTGGCCGCCTGCTGGTCGCCCGCGATGCCCGCGACCGGCACCGCCGCCCCCAGCAAACCGGGCTCCGTCTCGCCGAACACGCCGCAGGAGGGGCGCACCTGCGGCAGCACGGCCGCCGGGATGTTGAACAGGCGCAGCAGCTCTTCGTCCCACTGCAGGGTGTGGATGTTGAACAGCAGGGTGCGCGCGGCATTGCTGGCATCGGTGGCGTGCACGCGGCCGCCCGTGAGCTTGAACAACAGCCAGCTGTCGACCGTGCCGAAGGCCAGCGCACCGGCCTCGGCCCGTACCCGGGCGCCGGGCACGTGGTCCAGCAGCCATTGCAGCTTGGTGGCCGAGAAATAGGCGTCCAGCACCAGACCGGTCTTGCGCTGGATGCGCGCCGCGAGCCCGCGCCGGCGCAAGGCGTCGCAGGCGGTGGCGGTGCGCCGGTCCTGCCAGACGATGGCCGGGGCCACGGGTTCGCCGGTGTGCCGGTCCCACAGCAGCGTGGTTTCGCGCTGGTTGGTGATGGCCAGCGCGCGCAGCTGGCTCGCGCCCAGGCCGGCGCGCGCCAGCGCCTCGCGCGCCACCGCCAGCTGGCTGCGCCAGATCTCGCCGGCGTCGTGCTCCACCCAACCCGCCTGCGGGAAGTGCTGCGTGAATTCCTGCTGCGCCACGGCGACGACCGACCCACGTCGGTCAAACACCAGTGCACGCGAACTCGTGGTGCCCTGATCGAGGGCGAGGATGTGCTCCATCGAAACCTCCGTTCAGGTCGAGACTAACGCAAACTGCGACAATCCACACCCGGATTTGAACCCGGCTGACCCAGGAACAACACATGAGCGAGCGCATTGCATTCATCGGCGGCGGCAATATGGCCAGCGCCATCATCGGCGGCCTGATCAAGCAGGGCCGCCCGGCCGCGTCCTTCGACGTGGTGGAGCCCTTTGCCGAGGCTCGGCAGGCGCTGAAGGACAAGTTCGGCATCACGGCCCACGAGCAGGCCAGCGCTTTCCTGCAGGGCGTGCGCCTGGTCGTCTGGGCCACCAAGCCGCAGACCTTCCGCGAAGCCACGCTGCCCGTGCGTGACCACGTCACGGGCGCCCTGCACCTGAGCGTGGCTGCCGGCATCCCCAGCGGCAGCATCGCGCGCTGGCTGGGCAGCGAACGCATCGTGCGCAGCATGCCCAACACACCGGCGCTGGTGGGCCTGGGCATGACGGGTCTGTATGCGCGCGGCAGCGTGACCACCGAAGACCGTGCGCTGATCGAGAGCGTGACCGCCACCATGGGCGAATCGCTTTGGGTGGAGCGCGAGGAACAGCTGGACGCCGTCACGGCGCTGTCCGGCTCCGGCCCGGCCTATGTGTTCTATTTCCTGGAAGCCATGACCCAGGCCGGCACCGAGATGGGCCTGTCCGCCGAGCAGGCCTACAAGCTGGCCGTGGAGACCTTCCGCGGCGCCAGCGCGCTGGCCAAGGCGTCGAGCGAGCCGCCGGAGGTGCTGCGCCAGCGCGTGACCTCCAAGGGCGGCACCACCTATGCGGCCATCACCAGCATGGATGAGAGCAACGTGAAAGCGCTGTTTGGCAAGGCATTGCACGCGGCGGAGCGTCGGGCGCGCGAGCTGGGCGTCGAATTCGGCAAGGACTGATTACTTCAAGGCATAGCCAGCCACGATGCCGGCGAAGACCGTGAACCCCAGCCAGTGGTTCTCGCGGAAGGCCCTGAAGCAACCCTCGCGCGTCCGCTCGCGAATCAGCCGGTAGTGCCAGACCACCTGCACCACTGCCGCCACCAGCGCCAGAAACCAGGCCCAGGGCGAGAGCTGCTCGACCAGCAGCACGGTCCAGATCAGCAGCTGCACCACGTAGAAACTGGTCACGGCGATCACGTCATAACGCCCCAGCGTGATGGCCGAGGTCTTCATGCCGATCTTCAGGTCGTCGTCACGGTCCACCATGGCGTATTCGGTGTCATAGGCCAGCACCCAGAACAGGTTGCCGAGCAGCAGCCCCCAGGCCAGCGCCGGCACCTCGCCGCGCACGGCGGCGAAGGCCATGGGAATGCCGAAGCTGAAGGCCACGCCCAGCACCGCCTGCGGCATGGCGAAGAAGCGCTTGGCGTAGGGGTAGACGATGGCCACGGCCAGCGCGGCGAAGGACCAGGCCACCGCCACCGCATTCGTCGTGAGAACCAGCGCGAAGGCCAGCAGGGCCAGCACCACGCCGAGCCAGATCGCCTCGCGCACCGAGACCTTGCCGGCCGTCACCGGGCGCTGCGCGGTGCGCTTGACGTGGCGGTCGAAATCACGGTCGGCCACGTCGTTGAGGCAGCAGCCGGCGCTGCGCATGAGGATGGTGCCGAGCACGAAAACCAGCACCAGGTGCCAGCCCGGGAAACCGCCCGCCGCCACCCACAGGGCACTGAGCGAAGGCCAGAGCAGCAGCAGCCAGCCCGCCGGGCGGTCCCAGCGGATCAGGTCCAGATAAAGCCGGAATTTCTCGCGCCGCATCACAAACCGATGGCCCGCAAGTCTAGCCGGCCATCGACGACCGGCGGACACCAGAAGTAGGCGCCGTTGACCGGCTTGGTGAACTGGAACAGCGCGTCGACGATGCCATCGTCACGCCCCGCCATGCGGCGCATCTGCGCCTCGAAGGCGTCGAAGCTGTGGCCGAAGGCGACGAACATCAGGCCGGCCTGGTGCGCCAGTGCCCAGGGCATGGAGCGGCGCAGCACGAAGGCCTCGGGCTCGAAGCTCTCCTGCGCGGTGCGCTTCACGTGCGCGGAGTCGGGCGCGTCCTCCAGCTCCTCGTTGTCGCTGTGGCGCCGGCCGATCGCGTGGTCCTGCCCGGGCTGGCCCATCCGTTCGAAGGCGTCGAAGTCATGCACCCACTGCTGCACCGCCGCCATGCTGCCGCCGTCCAGCCCCGGCCCGGCGCCCCGCACCAGTGCGGCCGACTCGGCCTCGCTCCCTTGCGGGTTCTCGGTGCCGTCTTCGTAGCCGGTGAGGTCGCGGCCATGGCCGTTGGGGCCGCGGCCGTGGCGAAAGGCTTCGAGCACGCGGTCGGAACGGAAGGCGGGGGCGAGGAACTTCTCCAGGATGTGCGTCAGGCGCACGAGATCGCCACGGTCCTCGCCGCGCAGCCAGAGACACAAGGCCGTGGGCGTGCCGGGCACGTCCGCGTCCGGGCCGGACAGATCAGGCATCTCGCGCAGACCGGGCACGGTGGCGCCGAGCGCCTGCACGGTGCTGGCGCCCAGCATGGCCACCACACGCTCACCATCGGCCACGCCGGCCAGGCGGCTGAGCGCGGGGCGCAGTGCCTGCGGCTGGACCAGAGAGTAGAGCAGGTAGCGGGCCTGGCCGGGCACGGGCTGCAGGATGCCGGCTTGTGCACTGCTCATGGGTACGCTCCGGGGGAACAATCAGGACAGGCGTTTCACGCCCGGCAGTTCGCAGGCGTAGATGGCATTGCGCAGCGCCGCGATGGCCTCGTAGCGCGTGAAGCTGCGCCGCCAGACCAGCACCACGCGCCGCGTCGGCGGCTCGCCGGAAAAAGGCAGGTAGCGCACGAAGCTTTCGTCCGTATGCGGCTTGCCCTTGGCCTTGGGGGCGAAGGCCGATTTGGGCACGCTCAGGCGCGGCACCAGCGTCACGCCCATGCCGGCGGCCACCATGTGCTTGATGGTCTCCAGCGAGGAACCTTCGAAGCTCTTGCGGATGCCTTCGGCATTGCTGGAAAAGCGCGCGAACTCGGGGCACACCTCCAGCACGTGGTCGCGGAAGCAGTGGCCCGTGCCCAGCAGCAGCATGGTCTCGCTCTTGAGCTCCTCGCTGGACACGCTGTCGCGCTTGGCCAGCGGATGGTTGAGCGGCACCACGGCGTAGAAAGGCTCGTCATACAGGGGAGCCACGGCCAGGCCGGTGTCGGGGAAGGGCTCGGCCAGGATCGCGCAGTCGATCTCGCCGGTGCGCAGCATCTCCAGCAGCTTGACGGTGAAGTTCTCCTGCAGCACCAGCGGCATCTGCGGCGTGTGCGTGATCATCTGCCGCACCAGGTCGGGCAGCAGGTAGGGCCCGATGGTGTAGATGACGCCGAGCTTGAGCGGGCCCGAGAGCGGGTCCTTGCCGCGCTTGGCGATCTCCTTGATGGCCGCGGCCTGCTCCAGCACGGCCTGCGCCTGGCGCACGATCTCCTCGCCCAGCGGCGTGACCGTCACCTCGTTGGCGCTGCGCTCGAAGAGCTTGACGTCCAGCTCCTCCTCGATCTTCTTCACCGCCACCGACAGCGTGGGCTGCGAGACGAAGCAGGCCTCGGCCGCCCGGCCGAAGTGCTTCTCGCGGGCAACGGCAACGATGTATTTGAGTTCGGTGAGGGTCATAGCTGGAGATTGAATTGTGACATCTCACGACGCGATGCGATAGCCGTTCTCAGGGCGTCGTGACCCGCAGCTGCAGCAGGCGCGGACGCTGGCTGGCGCCTTCGCTGCTGTAGCTGCCGCGCGGCATGCTCTGGCCGCTGCGCGCGATCGTCACCCACTCGCCCAGCGGGGCCTGCACCGTGGTGGCAATTGCACTGCGCGCTTGCGTGGGCAGCTCGGCGCCCGGACGTGGCACCACATCGGCCGTCTGCACCTCCAGCTCGACGGTCACGGCCTGCCGGCCGCCCGGCCAGCGCGGGCGCACGCTCAGCTGTTGCCCGGCCTGCAGCCAGATCAGTTGCTGCTTCACGCCGGCGCCGCTCAGAGGCCCGGCCGCCTGCGCGGATTGCACCCACTGCAGGGGCATCGCCTGGGTAAAACTCACGCGGCCCTGGCTGCCGTTGCGCACCTGCAGCTGCTGCGGCGGCATCAGGGGCGCCTGCGGGCGCGTGCCCACCACGTAGCCGCCACCGCCCTCTTCCACCTGGCGCAGCTCCACCTGCAGGTCGCGCTGCGGCCCTTGCGCGAGCGCCGGCCATGCCGCGGTGGCAAACAGCAGGACGGCAAGCAGGTGGCGCATGGCAGTCTCCCCAGGCTTGCAGGCACCGGGGAGCGGAGCGTGGACAAGCCCGGGGTCATTGTGCCAAAGCCCCACGCCAACGGGCGCGCGCTGCCCGTGCCACAATTTGCCGGCCTCGCGGGCCCCGGGCCCGCGCCACTCCACTGCCCAACGGAAACTGTCGTGAGCCTGCTGTTTACCCCCTTCGAACTGAACGCGCCGCGCGGCGCCCTCACCCTGCCCAACCGCATCGTCATCGCCCCCATGTGCCAGTACTCGGCCGTCAACGGCGAGGCCGCCGACTGGCACCTGGCGCACTGGACCAGCCTGCTCAACAGCGGCGCCGGCCTCCTGACCATCGAAGCCACGGGCGTGACGCCTGACGGCCGCATCACGCCGCACTGCCTGGGCCTGTGGGATGAGCGCACCGAGCGCGCCCTGGGGGAAACGCTGCAGCGCGCGCGCAAGAACGCGCCGCCGATGCCGGTGTGCATCCAGCTGGCGCATGCGGGCCGCAAGGGCTCCAGCGCCGCGCCCTGGCACGGCGGCGGGCTGCTGAAGGCGGGTGAAGGCGGCTGGCAGCCGCTGGCGCCGTCGGCCCTGCCGCAGCTGCCGGATGAGCCGCCGCCCGCCGCCATGACGGCCGCGCAACTGGTCGAGGTGCGCGAGGCCTTTGTCGCCGCCGCGCAGCGCGCGCAACGCATCGGCATCGACGCCATCGAACTGCATGCGGCGCACGGCTACCTGCTGCACCAGTTCCTCTCGCCGCTGTCCAACCAGCGCACGGACAACTATGGCGGCAGCCTGGAAAACCGCATGCGCTACGTGCTGGAGATCTTTGCCGCCGTGCGCGCGGTCTTCGACGGCCCGCTGGGCGTGCGTGTGTCGGCCACCGACTGGGTGGAAGGCGGCTGGGACAGCGCGCAGACGCAGGAACTGTCGCGCCGCCTCAAGGCGCTGGGCTGCAACTTCATGCACGTCTCCACCGCCGGCGTCTCGCCGCTGCAGAAGATCGCGCTCGGCCCGGGTTACCAGGTGCCATTTGCGCGTGACGTAAGACAGGCCTGCGGCCTGCCCACCACCGCCGTGGGCCTGATCACCGAAGCCCAGCAGGCCGAGGACATCCTGCAGGCCGGCGACGCCGACCTGGTCGCCATCGCGCGCGCCCTGCTCTACAAGCCGCGCTGGCCCTGGGAAGCCGCCGTGGCGCTCAAGGGCGTGGTGCAGGCGAACGAGCAGTACTGGCGCTGCCTGCCGCGCGAAGCGCAGGGCATCTTCGGCAACGTGAAGATCGGCATGCGCTGAGCGCCCTGCCCAGGACGTGTCATTGCCAAAGCGAAACTGGCGTAGCCATCGCAGCAAACGGCCCGAGCGCACAGCGGGCGGAGCACAGCCAACGCAAGGTACTTAGGGCCGGCCCGCCCAACGCCGCGACGCGCAAGCGCAGTCGATTGATGCGGCAGTTTCAGGGCCGCTGGCGGATCACCAGCACCGGCAGGTTCAGCGTCTTGATGCGCAGCGCGGCCTGCTCGGCCTCGGCCTGGCGCGTGAAAGGGCCGACGCGCACGCGCATCAGGCGGCCTTTGGGCGAGTCGAAGGACTCGGCGCCGGCATCCAGCCCCAAGGCCTGGACCTGGGCCAGGGCATTGCGTGCGTTGGACTCCTGCGCGTAGGCACCAACCTGGATCACCCACACATGGCGCACCGCCCGCGGCGCGCTGGCACGCGGCGCGGGCCGGGGCGCCGCGGCACTGCCCACGGCAGCCGGGGCCGGCGCCGCCTCGACCGGGGCTGTGGCAACCGACACCGGCGCGGCCCGGGCGGGACTGCGGTCGACGGCTGGCACCATGGGTGACTTGTCCGCCACGGTCACCGCCGCGCCCGATGCCGCCGGCACCGCTGCAGGCGCACTGGCTCCCTGCGCCGGCGCCGGTGTCACCGAGGCCGCGGCCTGCGCGGCGCCGGGCGCGGGGGCCTGGGCGCTCACCTGGGCCGGCGGCGTACTGGCCGCGGCGACCGGCGCGCTGGCGCGGGCCACGGGTGCGCTCACCCGCGGCTGCAGCAGGTCCGAGGTCGCGGGCAGGCGCTCCTCGTGCGCAGCCATCTGGGGCAAGGCGTTCTCGCTGTCATGGATCCAGTTCGCCACGGCCAGCGCCAGCGCCAGCACCACCGCATTGCCCGCCCCGAGCCACAGCAGGCGCCGGCTGTCGGGCGCGCTGCCGGCCAGCACGGTGGCGGCGTCTTTCACCTCGGGCACGTTGCGCAGCACGGCCGTGATCTTCTGGTTGACATGCGTGTAGTACCAGGCATTGGCGTACAAGCCCGGCACCACGAAAGCCGCCGTGAGCAACAGCAGGAAAAGCAGGATGGCGCTGGTATCGGAATAGTCCAGCACCAGCTTGCCCACGCCAAAGATCAGCAGGGCCGAGCCCGCCACGGCCGCCACATAGGCCAGGGCCCAGCCCCACATGCGGCGGTAGATCATCCAGTTGATCGTGCTCCAGTAGGCCGCCCAGTTCCAGCTGGTGCCGGCGCGCCCCTCGCCGTCGAAGCGGCCAAAGTGGCGCAGGTAGTAGTCCTGCGCGCGCGCCCCGATGGTGGCGCGGTACAGATAGCCGGTGTCGCCGGAGGCGGTCGGTTGGGCGCGGGAGGTTGCCATGAAGGGGGTGCCCTGTGCAATGTCCGAAGTCTAATTCACCTTGGCCGCTGTGCCATGCAGAATCGGCACCCCTTGCTACAAATTTGCAACTACCCGGACGCCGGCACTCAGGCCTTCAGGTAGTCCGTCCGGCTGCCCAGCCAGCGGGCCACGTGGCGCTCGGCCTGCGCAGGGTGGCGGTCCAGCATCACGGGCGCCGCGGCGCGCGCCCAGGCCAGCAGGTGGCTGTCGGTGGCCAGGTCGGCGAAACGCAATAGCGCCGCGCCGGACTGGCGCGCTCCAAGAAACTCGCCCGGGCCGCGCAGCTCCAGGTCACGCCGCGCGATCTCGAAGCCGTCGTTGGTCTCGGCCATGGCCTTCAGGCGCGCGCGCGCCACCTCGCCCAGGCGCGGCGCATCGCCGGTGGAATACAGCAGCACACAGGCCGAGGCAGCCGCACCGCGCCCCACACGCCCGCGCAGCTGGTGCAGCTGCGACAGGCCAAAGCGCTCGGCATGCTCGATCACCATCAGTGTGGCGTTGGGCACGTCCACGCCGACCTCGATCACCGTGGTGCTGACCAGCACGCCCATCTGCCCACTCACGAACCGCTCCATCACCGCCTTCTTCTCCGCCACCGGCATGCGGGAGTGCAACAGCCCCACCATGACGCCGGGCAGCGCCGCGCTGAGCTCGGCGTGGGTCTCCGTGGCGTTGGTCAGGTCGAGTGCTTCACTTTCTTCAATGAGCGGGCAGACCCAGTACACCTGCCGCCCCTGTTCCAGCTGGCCACGGATGCGCTCGATCACCTCGGCACGCCGCTGCTCCGACACCACCTTGGTCACGATGGGGCTGCGCCCGGGCGGCAGCTCGTCGATGGTGGAGACGTCGAGGTCGGCGTAGTAGCTCATGGCCAGCGTGCGCGGAATGGGCGTGGCGGTCATCATCAACATGTGAGGTTCCAGATCCTCGCCGTTGGTCTTGCTGCGCAAAGCCAGCCTCTGCGCCACCCCAAAGCGGTGCTGCTCGTCGATGATGGCCAGCGCCAGATTTTTGAACTGCACCTGCTCCTGGATCACCGCGTGCGTGCCCACCACCAGGCCGGCCGCGCCGCGGGCGATCAGTTCCAGCATCGCGCTGCGCTCTTTCTTCTTCTGGCTGCCGGTCAGCCAGGCCACGCGCACGCCCAGCGGCTCCAGCCAGGTAATGAGCTTGCGGAAATGCTGTTCGGCCAGGATCTCGGTCGGCGCCATCAGCGCGCACTGCCAGCCGGCGTCGATGCAGATGGCGGCCGACAGCGCGGCCACCACGGTCTTGCCCGAGCCCACATCGCCTTGCAGCAGGCGGTGCATGGGCTTGGCTTGCGTCAGGTCCTGTGCGATCTCCTCACAGACACGGCGCTGCGCCCCCGTCAGCTGGAACGGCAAGGCCGCCAGCAGCCGCTCATGCAGGGAGCCTGCGCCCCGGGCATGCAACTGCGGCGCCCGCAGGTGCTCGCGCTCGCGTCGCGCCTGCAGCTGCGACAGCTGCTGCGCCAGCAATTCCTCGGCTTTCAGGCGCTGCCAGGCCGGATGGCTGTGGTCCTCCAGCTGGGCGAGCGAGACGTCGGGCGTGGGGTGATGCAGAAACTCCAGTGCCTGTTTCAGCGTCCACAGCGGCTTGAGCTGGAGCGTGGCGGCCACCTCGGGGGGCAAGGTGTCGGCAAGCTCGGCGTGACGCAGGCCGCCGATCACCGCCTTGCGCAAATAGGGCTGCGGCAGGCCGGCCACCGTCGGGTAGACCGGCGTCAGCGCCGTCGGCAGTTCGCCGCCCGCCACCCTGGTGTGCGGGTGCATCATGGTCCAGCCCAGGAAGCCGCCGCGCAATTCACCTCGCGCCCGGATCCGCGCGCCGACAGCCAGGGCTTTCTGCTGCGAGGGATAGAAATTGAAGAAGCGCAGCACGCAGCTGTCGCTGCCGTCGTTCACGGTCACCAGCAGCTGGCGGCGCGGACGGTAGGCCACCTCGCAGGCCGTGACCTCGCCTTCAATCTGCACGCTGTCGCCCTCGCGCGCGTCGGCCAGCTTGACGATGCGGGTCTCGTCCTCGTAGCGCAGCGGCAGGTGCAGGGCCAGGTCGATGTCGCGCACCAGGCCCAGCTTCTGCAGGGCCTTCTGTGGTGCGGACAAGGGCTTGCCTGTCGCGGCGGGCGTGGCGCGCTCCCGGGGCATGCCGGCTTACTGCGGCTCGATCTTCGCGTCGTGGATGGCCTTGGCCCACTTGGCCGTCTCGCGCTGGGTGCGTTGCGCCAGCGCCTCGGGCGTGCCGGGCTCGACCATGAAGCCGATGGCGGCGAACTTCTCCTGGATCTCCTTGCTCTGCGCCGCGGCATTGATGGCGTGGTTGAGCTTGGCCACCACGTCCGGCGGCGTACCGGCCGGCGCGAAGACGGCAAAGTAGGCAATCAGCTCGTAGTCCTTCAGGCCCAGCGCCTCGTTCACGGTGGGCAGTTCGGGAATGGCAGCGGAACGCTTCATGGACGTGACGGCCAGGCCGCGGATCTTGCCCGCCTTCACCTGTGGCAGGGTCACCGCGAAGTCGGCCGTGAACATCATCACCTGGCCGCCGATCAGGTCGGTCATCGCCGCCGGGCCGCTCTTGTAGGGCACATTGGTCATCTGCACGCCGGCCATGCTGGCCATCATCTCGGACGAGACCAGCTGCGAGGTGCTGGCGCTGGCAAAAGTCACGTTCCCGGGCTTGGCCTTGGCCAGGTCGATCAGCTCGCGCAGGGTCTTGGCCGGCACGTCGTTGTTCACCGCCACGATCAGCGGCACCGAGCCCTGGTAGCCCACCGGCACGAAAGCCGTGTCCTGGTCATAGGGGAGCTTCTTCATCAGGCTCTTGAGCGCGGCGTTGGTGCTGTTGGTGCCGAACAGCAGCGTGTAGCCGTCGGCTGGCGCCTTGGCCACGGCGTCCGCGCCCAGCATGCCATTCACACCAGCCTTGTTCTCGATCACGATGGGCTGGCCCAGCATCTCGGACATCTTGGCCGCAAAGGCGCGGCCGATCTGGTCGGTGGCGCTGCCCGCGGCGAAAGGCACGATGGCCTTGATGGGCTTGTTCGGGTAGGGCTGGGCCAGCGCCGTGGCACTGAGCAGGGCCGCGCCGAGCAGCGCGAGGGTGCGGGGCAGGAATCGCATGGTCTTGTCTCCTTGTAGGTCAGTCAATTCTCGTCGAGTGGCAGATCGAGGATAGCGCCGCTCAGCGTCTTGCCATGCGCGTCCAGCGCCAGCGAGCGCGTTACGCCGCCGACGAGGGCCTCGTGCAGCACGAAGTGCACCGCGCCCAGCTGCGGCAGCGGATAACGGTCCACCGCGCCGCGCACGCTGTCGCGGTACCAGGCGCGCACGCGCTCGGCCGTCAGGGTGCGCGCCAGCACGGGGTAGTCGGCCGGGTTGTGCGCAATGATGCTGAGCGTGGCGCGGTTGCCCTTGTCGCCGGAGCGTGCGATTGCAATGTCGCCAATGGTCTTCATGTCACAGCTCCAGCAGCCGGAAGGTCGTGGGCACCGCCGTGCGCGGGATCAGCGCCGAGGCCGCGGCCACCACCTCGCGCACCGACTGGGTCACGCCACCGCCACCAGCCGGCCCATTGAGATACAGCGCCTCCACCTCCTGCCCCACGCGCTCGGCCTGTGCCCGCGTGGCGCAGCGCACCGCCAGACGCGCACGCACCTCGTAAGGCTCGCGGTCGGCACCGCGGCTCGGGCCGTGCATGGCATTGACGCCGATGAGTTCGGCGCGCTGCTCCAGCCCGCCCAGGCCGATGCGCGGCAGGCGATGCTTGAGGATGTCCAGCGCCAGCTCACCACGCTCCCGCGCACCGGGCCCGGCGTAGGAAATCTGCCCTTCGCCGATGAAACCTTCGCGGTAGCCCAGCGTCACCTTCAGCTGCTCCGGGCGCGCCGTGCCGCTGGCGCCCTGCACCTGCACGCGGTCCGCCCCCGTTTCCTGCAGCTGCACGCGCGAGAAGTCGGCCACCACATCGGGCTGCAGGTAGCGCTGCGGGTCTTCCAGCTCGTACAAGAGTTGCGCGGTACAGCTCAGGCGGTCCACGCGCCCGCCCGTGCCCGGCAGCTTGGTGATGATGGCCGTGCCGTCGGCCTGCACCTCGGCCAGCGGGAAGCCCACCTCGGCCAGATTCGGGATGTCCAGCCGCCCGGGGTCGGCGATGTAGCCCCCGCTGACCTGGGCCGCACATTCCAGCAGGTGGCCGATGACGATGCCCTGCCCCAGGCGCGGCCAGTCATCCGGGCGCCACTGAAAGTGCTGCATCAGCGGCGCCAGGAACAGCGCCGGGTCGGCCACACGGCCGGTGACGACAACATCGGCGCCGCTCTGCAGTGCCGGCAGCAAGGCGTCGGCGCCCAGATAGGCGTTGGCCGAGATCAGCCGCCCATCCAGGCTGCGCACGGTCTGGTCGGTGTCGAGCAGGGGCACGTCGTGGCCCTGCATCCAGGGCAGCACATCGTCGCCCAGCACCACGGCCACGCGCAGGCGCGGCAGGCCCAGTTCGCGCGCCACCCGCAGCACCGCCTCGCCGGCGGCCAAGGGGTTGGCCGCGCCCATATTCGTCACGATGCGCGTGCCGTTGCGCACGCAGGCCGGCAGCACGGCACGCATGCGTTCTTCCAGCAGTGGGTCGTAGCCGCGCTGCGGATCCTGGCTGCGGCGCAGCTGCGCCAGGGCAATGGTGCGCTCGGCCAGGCACTCGAAGACCAGCACGTCGAGCGCGCCGCGCTCGGCCAGGTCCTGGGCCGGATCGATGCGGTCGCCCGAATAGCCGGCGCCCGATCCGATGCGGAATGCTTTCATGCGATCGATTATTTCACCGGCCTGCTGCAGTCCCGCGCGGGAATACCCCAGCCATGAGAAAATGCCGTCTTCTTCACTTGGAACGGGTCCGTCCGGCCCTCAAGCGCATGCCTCAAGTTGCCGACGCCGAACGCGTCTTTACCCTCAGCGATTTCGACTTCCAGCTCCCGCCGGAGCTGATCGCCCAGCACCCTGCTCCCGAACGCAGCGCCTCGCGCCTGCTCGATGGCCGCGCGCTGCCGCCCACCGACCGCATCTTCCGCGAGCTGCCCGCCTTGCTGCAGCCGGGAGACCTGCTGGTCTTCAACGACACCCAGGTCGTCAAGGCCCGCCTGTACGGCGAGAAGCCCACCGGTGGCAAGCTGGAGCTGCTGGTGGAACGCGTGCTGACCGGCCACGAAGTGGTGGCGCACATGAAGGTCAGCAAGAAGCCACCCGTGGGCACGGTGTTGCAGATGACTGGTGGTTTTACCGCCGAACTGCTCGGCCGCTGGCCCGACGAGCACGGGCAGCTGTTCCGCCTGCGCTTCAGCGAGGAACCGCACCTCATGATGGAACAGCACGGCCACGTGCCGCTGCCGCCCTACATCGAACACGGCGACACGGCCGAGGACGCCTCACGCTACCAGACCGTGTTCGCCACCAAACCGGGCGCCGCTGCCGCGCCCACTGCCGCGCTGCACTTCGACGAAGGCGTGCTCGCGGCACTGGAGGCGCGCGGCGTGCAGCGCGCCAACGTGACGCTGCATGTGGGCGCCGGCACCTTCTCGCCGGTGAAGACGGAAAACCTGGCCGAGCACCAGATGCACAGCGAGTGGTACGAGGTGCCCGCCGCCACGCAGCAGGCGATTGCCGCGACCAAGGCGCGCGGCGGCCGCATCGTCGCCGTGGGCACGACCACGGTGCGCACGCTGGAGTCCTGGGCCCAATCCGGCCTGACCAGCGGCGACACCACGATCTTCATCACCCCGGGCTTCCGCTTCCAGCTGGTGGACCTGCTCATCACCAACTTCCATCTGCCCAAGTCCACCCTCATGATGCTGGTCAGCGCGCTGGCCGGCTACGAGCACGTGATGGCGCTGTACCGCCACGCCATTGCGCAGCGCTACCGTTTCTTCAGCTACGGCGATGCCATGCTGCTGCAAAGAAAGAACTGACCATGCTGAAATTCGAACTGCTCAAGACCGAAGGCCAGGCCCGGCGCGGCCGCCTCACGCTCAACCACGGCGTGGTGGAGACCCCCATCTTCATGCCGGTAGGCACCTATGGCACGGTCAAGGGCATCATGCCGCGTTCGCTGGAAGACATGGGCGCGCAGATCATCCTGGGCAACACCTTCCACCTCTGGATGCGACCGGGCCTGGACGTGATGCAGCAGTTCGGCGGCCTGCACAAGTTCGAGAACTGGCACAAACCCATCCTCACCGACTCCGGCGGCTTCCAGGTCTGGTCGCTGGGCGAGATGCGCAAGATCTCGGAGGAGGGTGTGAAGTTCTCCTCACCCGTCAACGGCGACAAGCTCTTCTTGACGCCCGAAGGCTCGATGCAGATCCAGACGACGTTGAACAGCGACATCGTGATGCAGTTCGACGAGTGCACGCCCTATGTCTCGCTCGACCCCAAGACCAAGGGCCAGCTCACCACCGAGCGCGAGGCGCGCATCTCCATGGAACTGAGCCTGCGCTGGGCCAAGCGCTGCAAGGCCGAGTTCGAGCGGCTGCAGAATCCCAACGCCCTGTTCGGCATCGTGCAAGGCGGCATGTATGAAAACCTGCGCGACGAATCACTGGCCGGGCTGGAAGAACTGGACTTCCCCGGCATCGCCGTCGGCGGCGTGAGCGTGGGCGAACCGAAGGAAGACATGCAGCGCCTGATGCGCCACTGCGGCCCGCGCCTGCCGGCGCACAAGCCGCACTACCTGATGGGCGTGGGCACACCGGAAGACCTGGTCTACGGCGTGCAGCAGGGCTTCGACATGTTCGACTGCGTGATGCCCACGCGCAACGCGCGCAACGGCCACCTGTTCACACGCCACGGCGACCTGAAGATCCGCAACGCGCGCCACAAGAACGACGAGCGCCCGCTGGACGAGACCTGCAGCTGCTACGCCTGCGCCGGCAACTCCGGTGTGCCCTATGCGCTGGGCGGCCGCGACGGCTTCTCACGCGCCTACCTGCACCACCTGGACCGCTGCGGCGAGATGCTGGGCCCCATGCTGACCACGGTGCACAACCTGCATTACTACCTGCACCTCATGCGCGAGGTCCGCGCGGCGCTGGACGCCGGCACCTTCAGCCAGTTCGTGGCGCAGTTCCACGCCGATCGCGCCCGCGGCGTGTGAGCGCCGCTTCGCCGCTCATCGAAGACGCAGAACTGGCCAAGAAATCGTAGCGAGCGACCCGAGCGCAAGGCGGACGGAGCACAGCCACCGGAACCTACTTGCAGTACGTGAGGATGGCGCGCACCGCCCAACGCCGCGATCGGGCCGCGCCGTAGATCTATTGGCCGGTTCTCAACGCCACTGGTCGCGCAGCACCCATGCAAACACCGCCAGCAGGATCACGGCGATGAGGCCCAGGTACCAGCCCCAGGGCTGCTTCTTCTCGGCGTAGGGGTCGGTCAGCGCGCGCTCGGCGTTGGGCGGCAGTTGCGCCAGTTGGGTGAGCGAAGTGCCGAAGGGGATGTTGATCTTGGCGCGCGCGTTGATGGCCCAGCCATTGGCATCCAGGATGGGGCCGAGCGTGCGGCTGCGCAGCTTGAACCAGGCCAGGATGACCGCCGGCCCGGAGATGATGAGCAGCAGGCCCGCCAGCGCAAAAGGCAGCTGCCACCACTTGAGCGCAAACACGCCGGCCAGCACCGCCGCCAGCGCCGAGCCGATGGCCCCCACCGCCAGGCCGATGGCGGCGAAGATGCCGGCGAACTTGGCGACGTCGAACGGCGCGGGCGCTACGGCCGGCGCCTGCGCAGCAGGTGTGGCCGCCTTCTTGGTGCCGTCCACCACCGCGGCGGCCAGTTTCTCATCGCTGGCCTTGGCCTTGCTGGCGGCGATCTTCTGCAGCTGTTCGCCCACCAGGCGCACCGCCTTGCGGTACGGCGACCAGAAGGCCTGGCGCAGGCTGATGGGGTGCTCGACGATCTTGCTGATGGTGGCGTCCCAGTCGCGGCCCTGGCGGTCGTAGAAAACACCGTTGCGGCCCACCATGAGCTGGTCCGAATCACCCGCCGTGAAAGCCGCGGCAATGCTCAGTTTCTCGCCGCCGCGCACGCAATCGCAATACACCAGGCAGATGCGCGCCAGCCCGGCCAGCGCCGCATGGCGGCCGGCGTCATTCACAGCCACGCACAGCTCGGCCGAGCGGCCGTCCAGGTACAGCGTGCCGACCTGGAAGGTGGCCTTGCCCTGGCGGGTATAGAAGTCGCGGAAGGCGACAAAGTTGTTGGCCAGCGCGAGCAGGTCACGCACATAGTGGGCCAGCTGCTCCAGCTTGCGCACGCCCTCGCCTTCGGCCGCCGCATCGGGTTTGGCCGCCAGCCAGGCCGCATAGGGTGCCAGCTTGTCCTTCAGCGCCTGCCAGTCACTCTCCGTCAACGATTCACGCGCACCCAGCAGCGGCGCCACCGCCGCATCGCGCAGCGCGGCCATGCGCGCCGCCCAGGCGGGGTTCAGACCCGCGCCCAGCGGCAGCACGGCGCCAGCCTGCACACGCGCCAGCGGCAGGGCGGCCACACCCTCGGCGTCCATCTTCAGCGTAGTGGCGCCCAGCGCGGCCAGCGTGGGCTCGTCCACGTTCAGGGCGGTGCCGGCGCGCTCGTCGAAGGCGGCCAGGCGGCAGCGCACGAACCAGTCTTCCACCTTCTCGGCCACGGCCTGCAGCGTCTCGTAGGCGGGCGCCGTGCCCTCGCCCAGCACGCGCGCCGCCTGGCCCGCGGCTTCCCAGGCGGCCTGCGCGCGTTGCGCATGGCGCGCCTGCGCGGCGTTGGCGGCTTCGGCCGTCACCATGTCGTCCGTAGCGCCCAGGTCCTGCAGCAATTCACGCGCCGCCTGCGCAATGGCCTGGCCCTCGGCGTCGTCATCGCGGATGGCCGCCAGCGGCACGCCGGGCAGCTTCTGCGCCAGCACTTCCGGATCCTTCAGCCGCGCACCGGCCCACTGCACGGCGGCGATCAGCTCGGGGGCGCGCACCTGGCTGTCGCCATCGGCATCCACGAAAGCCAGCGTGCGGGCGTCGAACTCGATGCCCTTGACCGGGCAGGACAGCGCCACCCACAGCTTCTGGTCGAGTTCGCCGATGCTGAGGAGCTCCGCCGCGCTGTCGAGCCGGACCTGGTCAAAACCGCCGGCACGGAAGAAACGCCAATGGGACAGGTTCGCGGTCATGGCGGCATCACTCCTCTTGTTGTTGGGGTCCTGCCATCTTAGCCAGAGTCCCTGATCCGCAGCAAGCCCGTCGCATCGTCTGGCGCCCCGCTTGGAGTAAGC
Organism: Pseudomonadota bacterium; assembly: GCA_021845965.1. Lineage (GTDB taxonomy): Bacteria > Pseudomonadota > Gammaproteobacteria > Burkholderiales > Burkholderiaceae_C > Hylemonella. The sequence continues at coordinate 28,900 of JAJZUZ010000009.1, forward strand.
TTGCCCACGCACGCGCCGGCTGCCGGCGCCCCCTGGAGCACCGGCCATGCGCATCCACCTCAAACTACTGTCCACATTCGTCATCGCCCTCGCCTGCGCGTTCGGCCCGGCACAGGCCCAGCCTGCAGCGGGCGGCTACCGCTTCTCACCCGTCAACCAGTTCGACATCAACCTCACCGCCGCCTACTGGAACCCCATCATCCAGTACGTCTCGGAGAAGAGCGGCGTCAAGCTCAGCCTCAAGATCGGCCGCACCTCGGCCGACACCACGGCCTACGTGCTGACACAGGAGGTCGAGTTCGTCTTCACCAACCACCTGTTCAGCCCCGAGCGCGAGCAGCTGGGCTGGAAGGTGTTCGGCCGCCGGCAGATGCCGCCGATACAGGGGCAGATCGTGGTGCCCGCGGATTCACCGATCACCGACCTCAAGCAGCTCGACGGGCAGGAGGTGGCTTTTGCCGGCCCCGAAGCATTCGTGATCTACAAGGTGCCGTATGCCCACCTGCTCAACAGCGGCATCAACGTCAAGGTGGTCTTCGGCGGCAACCAGAACGGCGCCCTCGCCCAGCTGTTCGCGGGCAAGGTCAAGGCGGCCGGCGGCAACTCGCAGCTGATCGAGGCCTACGCCAAACGCGAGGGCAAGAAGTTCCGCGTGCTCTGGACGTCCGAACCCTTCAACGACCTGGCGCTGATGGTCTCCAGCAAGGTGCCCGAGAAGGACGCCCGCGCGGTCGCGCAGGCCTTCCTGAACATGCACAACGACCCCAAGGGCCGCGACGTGCTGCACCAGACCTCGCAGAAGGTCGGCCTGCCGGCCGACGCCTACTTCATCCCCGCGAGCGGGGCGGACTACGCCGCCTACCGCAACTTCTACCAGTCGGCCCCGGCCAGCCTGCGCTGACCGTCCATGGACAAACCCCGGTTCAGATTCTTCTCGGACTCGCTGGTCAAGCGCGTCTTTGCGCTGTACGCGGTGACCATGCTGTTCTTCGTGGCCGCGGGCCTGTGGCTGTTCTTCCACTTCCAGTACGCGCAGGAGATCGAGAACGTCCAGCAATCGGCCACCCTGCTGGTGGAGGCCACCGCGCAGACGGTGTCCGACAGCGCCGTCATCGGCGACTACGACACCATCCAGCGCACGCTCGATCGCGGCATCCTCAACTCGCAGTTCGCCGCCGCCGCTTTCATCGACCTGCGCGGCGGTGTCGTCAAGAGCCAGAACCCGTCCGAGGTGAAAGGCTATGTGCCGGACTGGCTGCGCGCGCAGGTGGCCGCGCAGCTGTACGAGGTCAACCGCACCATCTCGGTCGGCGGGCACGATTACGGCGTGCTGCGCCTGAGCTTTGCCGCCGACCGCGTGGCCAAGGCGCTGTGGGACCTGCTGGCGGCCGCGCTCGCGCTGTCGCTGGCCAGCCTGCTGGGCGGCCTGCTGCTGATGTGGTACGGCCTGCGGCGCTGGCTGGTCTCGTTCCAGCGGCTCGACACCTCCCTCTCGGCCAGCAGCCCGCAGTTCGAGGCGCTGGTGCACCAGACGGTGCGCGCGGTGCCGGTGGAATTCCGTCCCACCTTCGAGATGCTGGAGCGGGTCTCCGGCAGCCTGCGGCAGGAGCTCAAGCAGCGCGAACAGGCCCTCGCCGCCCTGCGGCGCGCGCTGGCCAACCTGATGCCCGACGCCCCCTCCGCCGCCGGCGCGCAGAACATGGACATCGCCGCGCTGTCGCGCGTGGTGCTGCAGGTGGTCGAGGAGCGCGAGGCCAGCCGGCAGGCCCTGCAGCAGGCCATGCAGGACGCGGAGGCCGCCAACCGCGCGAAGAGCGAGTTCCTGGCCGTCATGAGCCACGAGATCCGCACCCCCATGAACGGCATCATCGGCATGACCGGGCTGGCGCTGGAAACGCAGCTGAGCGAGAAGCAGCGCGAGTACCTGAACCTGGTCAAGAAATCCGCCGACAGCCTGCTGGCCATCATCAACGACATCCTGGACTTCTCCAAGATCGAGGCCGGCCAGCTCGCGCTGGACCTGCGGCCCTTCCGGCCCCACTCGCTGGTGCGCAGCACGCTCAACAGCCTGGACATGCAGGCGCGCCTCAAGGGCCTCAAGCTGGCGTACGAGCCGCACGCCACCGTGCCGCCGCACCTGATCGGCGACGCCGGGCGCCTGCGCCAGATCCTGGTCAACCTGATCGGCAACGCCATCAAGTTCAGCAAACAGGGCGTGGTGCGCGTGCGTGTGCAGCGCCTGCCCGACCGCGAAGGCCAGGTGGTGCTGCGCTTCGAGGTGCAGGACCAGGGCATCGGCATCGCCGCGGACAAGCTGAAGGCCATCTTCGACCCCTTCACCCAGGGTGACGCCTCCATCACGCGCCATTTCGGCGGCACCGGCCTGGGCCTGGCCATCTGCGCCAAGCTCGTGCGCGCCATGGGCGGCGAGATCGGCGTGCAGAGCGCGCCCGGGCGCGGCAGCGTCTTCCACTTCACCGCCCGCTTCGACATCGACCTGACCGAGTCCAACAGCGACATCATGGGCGACGCCGTCGCGCGCGACGCGCTGGGCTCGGCCAACGCGCTGCGCGTGCTGCTGGTGGAAGACAACGAGGTCAACCAGAAGCTGGCCGTCGACCTGCTGGAGCGCGAAGACCACGAGGTCGACGTGGCCTCGGACGGCGCCCAGGCCGTGGACCTGGCCATGCGCGGCGACAGCCCCTACGACCTGATCCTCATGGACATGCAGATGCCGGTGATGGACGGGCTGGAAGCCACGCGCCGCATCCGCGCGCACGAGCGCCACACGCGCGAACACGTGCGCATCATCGCCATGACAGCCAACGCCATGCCCGGCGACCGCGAACGCTGCCTGGCCGCCGGCATGGACGACTACCTCTCCAAGCCCATCCGCGTGGACGAGCTGCGCGCCGCGCTGCGCTGGCAGGACGCCAGCTTCAGCCCCACCACACCGGCCGGGCTCGACCTGCTGGCGCCGTCACCCGCGGTGGCGCCCGCGCCCGCCGCTGCGCCGGCCGCGAGCGCATCCGCCTACGACCATGCCGCCGCACTCAAGGAGGCCGACCCGCTGGTGGTGAGTGTGATCGGCGAATCCTTCCGCAAGGGCTGGCCCGGCTGGGTGCGGGAGATGCGCACCGCCATCGCCGCCGGCGACGCGCCCTCGCTGCAGCGCTCGGCCCATACCCTGCGCGGCCTGGTGGGCAACTTCGGGCCGTCGCCGGTCACCGAACTCAGCCGCCAGCTGGAGGTGATGAGCGCCGCCGGCAACACGCACGACGCCACGCCGTTGCTGCAGCAGGTGGAGGCGCATCTGCAGGGGCTGGACGCCGCCCTGGCCGCGCACCTGGGCCGGCGGGCCTGAGCACCGGCCGCCCGGGACGGCCGGCTATTCGAAGAAGCGCGCGCGGATGGTCAGCACCTCGTCCAGCCGGCCGAGGAAGATGTCCACGCACTGCGGATCGAAATGCACGCCGCGCTGTTCGCGCAGGAAGGCCAGCGCGCGCTCCATCTCCCACGCCGGCTTGTAGGGCCGCGCCGAGGTGAGCGCATCAAACACATCGGCCACGGCGACGATGCGCCCCACCAGCGGAATCGCCTCGCCGGCCAGCCGGTTCGGGTAGCCGCTGCCGTCGAACTTCTCGTGGTGGCTCAGCGCGATGGTGGCCGCCATCTGCAGCAGCGGCGAGGCGCTGCCGGCCAGGATCTGGTGCCCCATGGCCGCGTGCTGCTGCATGATCACCAGCTCGTCGGGATCGAGGCGGCCCGGCTTGAGCAGGATGTGGTCCGGGATGCCCACCTTGCCCACGTCGTGCATGGGCGCCGCCTCCAGCATCAGCTGCTGCTCCTCCAGCGGCAGGCCCAGGCCCACGGCGATCAGCCAGGAATAGTGCGCCATGCGCTGGATGTGGCCGCCGGTCTCCGGGTCGCGGAACTCCGCCGCCTTGGACAGGCGCACGATGGTCTCGCGCTCGCGCCGCACGACCTCCTCCGTCGCCTTGAGCACCTCTTCCGCCAGCCAGGCCGCGCGGTCCTCCAGCTTCTTCTGGCCGGCGCGCAGCGCCAGCATATTGCGCAGCCGGGCGCGGAACTCCACGTGGTCCAGCGGTTTGGTCAGGAAGTCGTTGGCGCCGCTTTCCAGCGCGCGGTGGCGCACGTCGACCTCGTCATTGGCGGTCACCATCAGCACCGGCACGCTGCCGCGGCCGGCCGTGGCGCGCAGGCGCTGGATGAAGGCCACGCCGTCGAGCACCGGCATCATGTAGTCGACGATCACCAGGTCCGGCATCGCGGTCTGGCAATGGGTCAGCGCCTGCTGCGGGTCCGTGTACGCCTGCACCTCGTGGGCACCCTCCTGCTGGCTGATGAAATGCTTCAGCAGCAGGAGGTTGGCCTCCACGTCGTCAACGATCACGATATGCATGTCAGGGCCCGCGCCGGCTTAAAGGGTGTCCGCCGCCATCTTAGGCCAGTGACGGCCGCCCGACCAGTCCGGGCGCCGTTCCCGGCCCACGGGCCGTGACGAATTGCCGTTTCAGCCGGGGCGCTCAGTAGCGCAGCACCACCGGCGACCCGGCCAGCCCCGCGCGCTGCAGCCAGGCGAAGACCGAATCCACCGTCACCGTCTCGATGCGGTCGCTGTAGCGCTTCTCGGCCGGATGGTCGTCGAAAGCCACGTTGGCCGCGCTCACGCGCGCGCCCAGCCGCGTGAACGGCCCCAGGTGCAGCACCGTGGGCTCGTAGCCCTGGTAGCGCAGCCACTCCTGCGCGCGTTCGCGCGAGTACACGCTGGGCTCCAGGGCCGCGGCCAGCGTCTCGATGGCCCACTGGTTGCTCTGCTGGTAGGTGCGGCTCCAGGGGTAGCTCACCAGGCTGTAGGGCTTGTGGTGCAGTGCCTTGGCGCGGCGCTCGTCCAGCAGCAGCGCGTGCAGCTTGAGCTGCACCTCGCGCGTCGGCACCACCCAGGCGGCCTCCAGGCGCCAGAGATCGTCGAGGAAGAAGTCGCCCAGGCCCTGCCGGTACAGCGCGGCCTCCGCCGTGCCGCAGTGGTTGAGCTTGTGCAGCACGCGCCAGACATAGCCGCGGCCGTTGTCCTCACCCGCGCGCGCCGGCGCCTTGTAGGCAAAGCCCAGGTGCGACCAGCGCAGGCCGTATTTGGTGAGGTCCTGCCCGGCGCGCGCCAGCAGCACCACCTGCGCGCCGCTGGCGTCCAGCGCGTCCTGCGTGCGCTCGGCCAGTGCCAGGCTGCGCTCGATGGTCCAGACCTGCAACGGACGCTGCTCGCAGCTGCGGCCGGCGTGCGCGGGCACGGTGGCCAGCGCTGCCGTGAGGCACAGCGCGCCGAACAGGGCGCGCCAGAAGTTGCGCGCGGTGTTCATGGCGTCACCCTTTCGTTGTGCAGCAGGGCGCGGCCCAGCGCGTTGGGAATGAAGGCAATGGCCTCGCCCGCGGCCGACAGCACCACCCCCGCGCCGATGACGCTGACCGTGAGCACCGTGCCCACCCCCACCACCGAGGCGCCCAGGCCACGACCCAGGATTTCCACGCTGGCCGTGGCGCCGTCGGAGGCGCGCTCCAGCACATAGACCGTGCCACGCGCCGTGGACTCCACGGTCTTGACCACCAGCACCGCCCCGGCGGTGGACAGCGCCACCGGCAGCACCAGCACGCCCCCCGCCACCGCGCTGCCCGCCACCACCACCGAGGCGATGGGCAGGGCCGAGAGCGTGCTCAAGGCCGAGGCGTCGGTATGCGCCCGGGCCGGCACGCTGCCCAGGCTCAGAGTAAGGGCCAGCGCCAGGGCGGCCACAGGGATCTTGTGAGACTTGTTCATGACAGCTCCTTGTCTTTGAGTCGGGGAGCCATTCACTCGCCGCGCGCGGCGGCGCGGCGGCCTTCCAGGCGGGCTTCGGCCAGGTCGGCCTCGTGCGCGTCGCGCAGGGTCTTGGCCAGCGTGAAGGTGCAGGTGATGAGGTAGAGCCAGCTCACGCCCAGGAAGGCCTTGTAGGTCTCGCTGATCTCCATGCGCAGCAGGCCCCAGCCCGTGAGCGCCATGGCGGCGAAGAAGCCGGTCCAGACCACGAACCTGAACATGGGCGAATCGCCCCCGCGCCCCTCGGCCACCGCCTTCTCGTTGTCGCGCACGAACTTGGCCAGCACAAAGGCCGCCGAGAGGCAGAAGAAGTAACCCATGACCATGAAGGCACGGTCCAGGTCCTTGCCCGGCAACCAGGCCAGGCCGACGCCGCAGAGGAAGACGGCGAGCAGGAACGACGCCCAGACTTGCAGCGACCAGGCTTTGGAATCACGGTGGATGAGCACTTGCATGTAAGACCCCTTGGGGTGGTTGAACATGCAGCGCAGTGTGCGAGCCGGCGTTTCAGAAACAGCTGGATTTCAATACAAGTCGGCAACCATGCGCCGTGAAGTATCGTTTCCTGATACCAGGGCGTGGTCAGGGGCTGCTCGCGGGTCCGGCAGGATCAGCGACGGACGCGGCGGTCCGCCGCACCTGCCGCCAGGAGGTCAGACGCCCGCCGGCAGCTTGGAACGCATCGCCTGGCAGCGGTCCAGCTTGCGGCCGTCGGCAATGAAGGTGCCGTCACCCACGGCGTGCAGCAGGCGGCGCTCCTTGCGCGCGGTGTCCACCCAGGCGGCCACGCCCTGCAGGAAAACGACGCTGTGCTTCCTGTTGTAGTCGATCACCTTGCACTCGATATTGGCCAGGCATTCCTGGATCAGCGGCGCCTGCACCTTGCTGGCTTTGAGCGGCGTGAGCTTGAATTTGGCGAACTTGTCCGTGTCCGTGCCCGAACAGGTGCCCACGCCCACGACCTTATCCAGCAGGTCCACCGTGGGGATGGCGATCACGCATTCCTTGGTCTTGCGCAAAGCGGCAAAGGAATGGTTCCACGGCCCGGTGGTGAGGGCGAACACCGGCGTGAAGTCCACCACCATGGTCCAGGAGATGGTCATCACGTTGCTTCGCTTGCCGTCATGGGTGGTGATGAGCACCACGGGGCCGGGCTCGAGCAGGGTGAAGGCCTTGTTCAGTGAGAATTTCTTCATGGGCGCCTCCGGCATCGCTGGCTTGTGATGCTGCGTGTGACGCCAACAGTATGAGTGCTAATGACGAAATGCAAGATCTGACCTTGCACTAGTGGCGGCAAGCGTTGGGCAATTAGCAAGCCAACTCATATCACCGGGCGTCTTCGCTCGAGAAAGACTCCGACTCGCCTCGGTGTTATCGCCTTTTGATTTGTCACCACAAATGACGTAAAGGCGGCACGACACGCCCGAATCGTTACCTGAGGAGCCTGTCGATCAAGCAGCGTGGCAATAGAGGTGGTTGTCAATTTGCATCGCTCGCCCAGAAGGACTTCACGAAGAACCAACTCATCTGAAAAAGAGGCGAAGTAACGCCCGTCCTTTTCGGGCTCTCTTAAATCGGTATATACGCGCCACTCTTTTTCATATGCCCAGCCGATATGCTTGGTGTAAAGACTTTCGTGCACAAGTTTCGCGGCCTGAGAAGAGAATGGAACCGGCTCAGATGACAAGTCGTAATTTAGGCGAGCAGGAACATACTTGACCTGTTGCGGCAGATGATCAGCAACCTCAAAACCAAGGCATACGCCTCGATGCTTGTCACCATAATGCGCCCACATGAGCGGCTCTTGCCAAGTGGAAGAAAAGCATAAAAGTCCGTGTTTTTTGGCAAGCGTCTTCTTCATGTACTGCAACAAGATCCGGTTCATTTTCTCCCCGGTACTAATTGCGAGTAATTCGAAAGGATCATTAAGATCATCAAAAAGCGAGATTTTCAGTCGCTTGCGTCGAAGAATCTCCAAGCATGCGTTTGCGCTGGTCATGTGATAGAGCAACATTTACCCACCTCCGTAGGATTTGCCTAAGCGGCCAACTCGGCCACCTTGACCCTCAACCGCTCCAACTGAATTTCGTTCGCCGCCAGCGCCCTCCCCACATTCAACCCCACTGGATTAAATATCCCTCGCCGAAACGGCTTCGCCATCGCCGTCGGCTTGCCGCCCACCAGCTCGATGCGGCTGAAGTAGGAGCCCCAGAGGTTGGTGAGCGCCATGGGCACCACGGGCACGGGCTGCTGCTCCAGGATCTTCATGATGCCGCCCTTGAACTCCTGCAGCGTGCCGTCTTTCGTGATGCCGCCTTCGGGGAAGATGGCAAGCAGGTCGCCCTCTTTCAGCACATCCGCCGCCGCCTTGAAGGCAGCCTCGTAGGCCTCGGGGTCTTCGGCGCGCGGGGCGATGGGGATGGCTTTGGCGAGCTTGAACAGCCAGCCCAGCACCGGGATCCTGAAGATGCGGTGGTCCATGAGGAAGCGGATGGGGCGCGGGCTGGCGGCCATGAGCAGCACCGCGTCCACAAAGCTCACGTGGTTGCAGGCCAGGATGGCGGGGCCTTCGGTGGGGATGTTTTCCTCGCCGCGCACCTTGAAGCGGTAGACGAAGTGCGTGAGCACCCAGGCCACGAAGCGCAACAGATATTCCGGCACCAGCAGGAAGATGTAGAGCGCCACCACGGCATTGGCCAGGCCGGTGAGGAAGAAGATCTGCGGGATGGTGACGCTCATCTTCAGCAGCGCGCCGGCAATCACGGCGCTGGCGATCATGAACAAGGCGTTGAGGATGTTGTTGGCGGCGATGATGCGCGCGCGGTGCGTGGCCGGGCTGCGCAGCTGGATGAGCGCATACATGGGCACGCTGTAGAGGCCGGCGAACAGACTGAGCAGCAGCAGGTCGGCCATGACGCGCCAGTGCGCGCCCTGGGCCAGGAAGGCGGAGAGACCCATGAGCTCCGCGGCCGGCAGGCTGCGGGAAGCGAAGTACAGGTCCATGGCAAAGATGCTCATGCCGATGGCACCCAGCGGCACCAGGCCGATCTCCACATGGCGGCGGCTGAGCAGCTCGCACAGCAGCGAGCCGACGCCGATGCCGATGGAGAACACCACCAGCAGCAGCGAGGCCACGTGCTCGTCGCCATGCAGCACTTCCTTGGCAAAGCTGGGGAACTGGCTCAGGAAGACGGCGCCGAAGAACCACATCCAGCTGATGCCCAGCAGCGAGCGGAAGACGACGATGTTGCCGCGCGCCAGCTTGAGGTTGCGCCAGGTCTCGGACACCGGGTTCCAGTTGATCTTGAGACCCGGGTCGGTGGCGGCGGCGCGCGGGATGCGCGCGGCCGAGAGGCGGCCGATGATGGCCAGCGCCACGCAGGCGATGGCCACGTTGTCGCGCCCGACCTCGGGCATGGCGATGATGAGGCCGCCCACCACATTGCCGAGCAGGATGGCGACGAAGGTGCCCATCTCGATCATGCCGTTGCCGCCGGTGAGCTCGCGCTCGCTCAGCACCTGCGGCAGGTAGGCGTATTTCACCGGGCCGAACAGCGTGGAGTGCAGGCCCATCAGGAAGGTGCACAGCAGCAGCGCAGGCACGTTGGCTTGCACAAAACCCCAGGCCGCGATCAGCATGATGGCGATCTCCAGGTTCTTGACGAAGCGGATCATGGTGGTCTTCTCCAGCTTGTCGGTGAGCTGGCCGCTGGTGGCGGAGAAGAGCAGGAAGGGCAGGATGAAGAGCGCGCCGATCACCAGGCCCGCCAGCGCCGGCGGCAGCCAGCTGACCTGCAGCTGGTAGGTGACCATGACCGTGAAGGCGAACTTGAAGAGGTTGTCGTTGCCGGCACCGCAGAACTGCGTCCAGAAGAAGGGCCCGAAGCGGCGTTGCGTCAGCAGGGCGAACTGGTTGGGATGTTCGTCGTGCGCAGCGGCAGTGTGCGCCGCAGTGTGGTTCTGGTCCAAGATGTCTCCTCCGTTTACTGCTGATTCTGCCCGACGGTCCGCAGCGCGCTGAGCACCGGCCAGGCCGCCAGCGCGGCCACCGCGTGCTTGAGGCTGTGGCCGGACACCCAGTGCCCGCTGAGCTCGAAGACGGCGTGGTCGGCCAGTTCGAGGCCCTTGGCCACGGCGTAGATGGCGATCAGCGCGCCCCAGCGCACCGGCAGTGCGCCCGGCTGCGCCGGCGCGAACGCCAGCACCACCAGCAAGGCCATGCCGCCGCCCTGCAGCACGGCCCAGGGCAGGAGATTGGCGCTGGTGGCCCAGACCTCTACGGCCAGCGGCCCGCACAGCAGCACCAGCAGCGCGAGCAGCAAGCCCGCGCGTGCGCTGACATGCCCGGCCACCCCCAGCCCCAGCACGCCCGCGAAGGCCACCGTCATGCCCAGGCGGTCCACCACCAGGCCGGGCCCGTCGGGCTGCCAGTGAAACCAGACCGAGGCCGCGGCAGTGAGCAGCAGGCCGGCAAAGAACAGCCCCGCCAGCTGCCGCTGCGCCGTACCCGGCACTGCGGCCGGCACACGCGCCAGGGTGCGCAGGCCCAGCGCGCCCGCCAGGACAAAGGGCAGGTTGCTCAGCACGTCGAGCGCGTTGGGGATGCCCAGCCAGGCACGCGTGTCGGCGAAATGGGTGTAGTGGCCGGGCTGGGCCAGCGGCGGTGCGAACACGGCCGGCAATGCCAGCGCCACGAGGGCGAGCAGCAGCCGGATTTCACGCGGGGTCAGGGGGTTCATGTGCTCTCCATGATGGAACATGGCGGCGAGTGTGCGCACCGGTGTTTGTGCCGGGGCCGGATTTCGCTACTTGTATCATCATCGGCACCCCAAGTATCGAATGGTGATACCCCGGAGACGCCATGAGCACCACCGCCGACCTCGTCCTCGCGCTCAAGCAGGAACTGAAAACCGCCCGCATGACCTATGCCGACCTGGCGCAGAAGCTGGGCCTGGCCGAGAGCAGCGTCAAGCGCATGCTGGCCAAAGGCGACATGCCGCTGTCGCGCATCGACGCCATCTGCCGCGCGCTGAAGCTGGACTTTGCCGAGCTGGCGCGCAAGGTGGCCGAGGCCCAGCCCCTGCTGGCCGAGCTGACGCAGGCGCAGGAGAAGGGCGTGGTGGCCGACAAGAAGCTGCTGCTGGTGGCCATCTGCGTGCTGAGCCAGTGGACGCTGGAGCAGATGGTGGCCACCTACCGGCTCACGGAAGCGGAATGCGTGAGGTACCTGGCGCAGCTGGACCGGCTGGGCATCATCGAGCTGCGGCCGCTGAACCGCTACCGCCTCAAGCTCGCCAAGACCTTCCGCTGGCGCCCGCACGGGCCGGTGATGAACTACTTCCGCGACCATGCGCTGCTGGACTATTACAGCGGCGGCTTCGACGGCCATGGCGAGGGCTTGCTGCTGGTGCACGGCAGCATCAGCCGCAGCCTGGCGCCGTCCTTCATGGAGCGGCTGCAACGCGTGGCGCAGGACTTTGCCACCCAGCACCTGGCTGACCAGAAACTGACCGAGAAGGAGCGCGAGGGCTACACGCTGGTGCTGGCCATGCGCAGCTGGGAGTTCGAGGCCTTCGCCGCGCTGCGGCGGGGCGGCGCTTGACATGGATCAAACCGGGCCTACCCACGGGGGCATATAAACGATGCCGGACTCTGGGGCAGTTTGCGCCCCGGAAGCTGCGGTTCTATAGTGCATCAAAGGAGACAACATCATGGCCCATATCGTGATCCTCGGCGCGGGCATCGGCGGCATGCCGATGGCCTATGAGATGCGTGCGCTGGCGCGCTCGGAAGACAAGGTCACCGTCATCTCGAACAACCCGAAGTTCCACTTCGTGCCCTCCAACCCCTGGGTGGCGGTGGACTGGCGCAAGCGCGACGACATCGAGATCGAGCTGGCGCCCGTGCTGGCGAAGAAGAAGATCGACTTCATCGGCGTGGGCGCCAAGCGCGTACACCCCGACAAGAACGAGATCGAGCTGGACGATGGCCGTACCGTCAGCTACGACTACCTGGTGATCGCCACCGGCCCCAAGCTGGCCTTCGAGGAAGTGGAGGGCCTGGGCCCCAAGGGCCACACGCATTCCATCTGCCACGTGGACCACGCGGTGGAAGCCGAGAAGGACTGGCAGAAGTTCGTGCAGGAGCCCGGCCACGTGGTGGTGGGCGCGGTGCAGGGCGCCTCCTGCTACGGCCCGGCCTACGAGTACGCGATGATCATGGACACGGACCTGCGCAAGCGCAAGATCCGCGACAAGGTGCCCATGACCTTCGTGACGGCCGAGCCCTACATCGGCCACCTGGGCCTGGGCGGGGTGGGCGACTCCAAGGGCCTGCTCGAATCCGTCATGCGCGACCGCCACATCAAGTGGATCTGCAATGCCAAGACCACCAAGGTCGAGGCCGGCAAGATGTACGTGACCGAGCACAACGAGGACGGCACCCCCAAGAAGGAGCACGTGCTGGACTTCAAGTTCTCCATGATGCTGCCGGCCTTCAAGGGCATCGACGCCGTGTTCGGCATCGAAGGGCTGACCAATCCGCGCGGCTTCATCCTGATCGACCAGCACCAGCGCAATCCCAAGTACAAGAACATCTACGGCGTGGGCGTGTGCGTGGCGATTCCGCCCGTGGAAGCCACCCCGGTGCCCACCGGCGCGCCCAAGACGGGCTACATGATCGAGTCCATGGTGACGGCCACGGCGCACAACATCCGCGACCAGCTCGACGGCAAGGAGCCCGGCACCAAGGCCACCTGGAATGCGGTCTGCCTGGCCGACTTCGGCGACACCGGCGCCTGCTTCGTGGCGCTGCCGCAGATCCCGCCGCGCAACGTGAACTGGTTCTCGCAGGGCAAATGGGTGCACCTGGCCAAGATCGCCTTCGAGAAGTACTTCATGCGCAAGATGAGGGCCGGCACGTCGGAGCCCCTGTTCGAGAAGATGGTCATGAATGCCCTGGGCATCATGAAGCTCAAGAACAAGAAGTAAGCACGCATCTTGGCCACCGGTTACGTCTTCTTCGAAACCGACCTGCGCGATCGCTTCGTGCAGGTGCTGGCGGCGCGCGCGCTGGGCTGCCACCTGCACGACGACGAGATCGAGGGCCTGGTGGTCGAGCTCGATGGCGAGCCCGACGATGAGCTGATGGAGGCCCTGGAGGGCGAGTACGAGGCGCTGATGCAGGAGCAGATGCTGCGCGCCGAGGACCGGCCCGACTGGGGCAGCCACCAGGTGGCCAGCCTGGAGATCACGCGGGCCGACGGCAGCCCGGCCACGGTGCGGCTGCCGCCGGCCGTGGCGCGCCCGCTGCTGGAGCATTTCAGCGCCGAAGAGGCGCACGCGCTGGTGACCGCCATCGCGCACAGCCTGGAGGACCCGCAGGACGGGCCGCTGTGCCGGCGCGACCTGCTCCGGCCACAGGACTGAGTCGCGTCAGCTGACGGCCCTCACGCCGCGGCGCCGGGCGCCGTATCGGTGAACACGGTCAGCACGCCGGTGTAGCCGTACAGGTGCTTGCGCGCGATCTCGCCGCCGGCAAAGAAGCCCACCAGGGGCACATCGCCCAGCGCATGGCGCACGATCTGCAGCTCGGCGCTGGGGCTGCCGAAGTGCGGCCCGCCGCGGCCGGAGCAGCTGACGTAGACCGCGCCGCAGATGCGCCGCGCCGCGGGCGACGGGGGCGGCTCGGTGTCCGGGCCGTCGCGCGCCGGCGCGGTGGCCAGCGGCAGCTCTTCCGGCTCCAGTTCCTCGCGGATCTCGGCGCAGATGCGCATGAGGTCGGCGCGCGCGGCCTGTGCGTTGCGCCGGCAGAAGGCCAGCTCCATGCCGTCTTCCACCAGATCGGCCAGCGCCACGCCGCCGCGCGCCGGATCGAGCCCGACGATGTGGCGCACCAGCACGTCGCTGCCGAAGTTGCCGGTGCGGCTGATGGCGCGGCCGTCGCTGGCGACGTCCTGCACGCGCACCAGGCCGGCCAGCGTGGCCCGCACGGCGTTGAGGGCCGCCTGCGGCTGCTCCAGCGTCACGCCGAGTTCGCGCAGCAGCACGTCCAGCGCGGGCTCATGGTCGAGCCGGTAGATCACGTTGCGCTCGCATTCGGTGATGCGGTGGCTGCGCGCCAGCGGAAAGGCCCCCTGCGTGACGCGCGAGACCAGCGACACGCCGGCGCCGAAAGCCACGCCGCTCAGGCCGCCATGAAAGACACCGCTGGCGCGCCCCTGCCCACGCAGGTAGCCATCACCGCCCTGGGCGAACTGCACGGTCTCGCCGCGGCTGGCGGCCAGGCCGCCGAAGAGGTAGCCGCTGGTCGTGCGGTCGGCCATTTCGCTGATGAGTTCGGCCAGCTCGGGGGTGTGGCCGTCGGCGTGCACCAATGCGGTGTGCGCGGCGAAACTCGCGCCCAGCGGCGCCACGCCGGAGAACACGCGGTACTGGTGACTCGGGATGTCGCACAGCATCACGGCCAGCGCCGGCTCGTCGAAATACTCGACGTTGTTGGCGGCGATGCCCACGCCCACGGTGCCCACCCAGTCCGTCAC